>NZ_JBOCIG010000004.1:0-460559 GCF_050565425.1 Agromyces sp. GXS1127 | reverse complement strand
GAACCCGGAAGCTAAGACTCGCAGCGCCGATGGTACTGCAGGGGCGACCCTGTGGGAGAGTAGGACACCGCCGGACATTCATTGAGAGATGGCCACCCCCAGCGTTCAACAGCGAACGCCGGCGGGTGGCCATTTCGCGTTCCCGGGCACCACGCAGGGGCCCGCGAGTACGGTTGAGTCCACAGGACTCCCAGGCAGGACGACAGGAAGCACCCGTGAGCGATTCCACGCAGGAACCCGGCGATCGCCGGAAGGACCGAGACGACGAACGCCGCGGTGGCAGCCCCGCACGGGGCCGTCGGTCGAACGATCGCGGCGACGACCGCCCGCGCGAGGGCGGACGCTCGTCCGGTGGTCGCGACACCCGCAGCGGGTCGCGCGCCTCGGGTTCGCGTGATGATCGTGGTGGTCAGCGTTCGTATGGTTCGCGTGATGATCGTGGTGGTCAGCGTTCGTATGGTTCGCGTGATGATCGTGGTGGTCAGCGTTCGTATGGTTCGCGTGATGATCGTGGTGGTCAGCGTTCGTATGGTTCGCGTGATGATCGTGGTGGTCAGCGTTCGTATGGTTCGCGTGATGATCGTGGTGGTCAGCGTTCGTATGGTTCGCGTGATGAGCGCGGTGGTGAGCGGAAGTACGCTCCCCGCGGTGCCGGTGAGCGCAGGTACGGTTCCCGCGACGACCGTCCGGGTCACGACGAGCGGCGCTCGGGTCGGCCCAGCGGGTCGCGCGAGCACCGGTCCGGCGATCGCGTCGCGGGTCGCCCGGCGCACCGTCCGTCCGACCGCGAGCGTGCGCCGCGTCAGGCCGGGCACGGCGCGGCCGAACTCGCCGTCCGCCCGAGGCACGACGATCCGCCGATCGCCGACCGCATCACGCCCAAGGACCTCGACCCGGTCGCGCGTGCGGAGCTGAAGACGCTCTCGAAGGAGAACGCGGAATGGGTCGCGCGCCACCTGGTCGCGGCATCCGAGGCACTCGAGGACGACCCGGCCCTCGCGCACCGGCACGCCCTCTCCGCCTCCCGCCGAGCGGGCCGCGTCGCGGTCGTCCGGGAGACCCTCGCGATCACCGCCTACGCGACCGGCGACTTCGCGCTCGCGCTCCGCGAACTCCGCACGTACCGCCGGATCTCGGGCAGCGACGACCAGATCGCCCTCATGGTCGACAGCGAACGCGGCGTGGGGCGACCGGACCGCGCTCTCGAGCTCGGCCGATCCGTCGACCGTTCCGCGCTGCCGGCCGCCGTCCAGGCCGGGCTCGCGATCGCGATGTCCGGTGCGCGCCTCGACCTGGGGCAGCCCGAGCTCGCCCTCGCCGAGCTCGAGGTGCCGCAGCTCGACCCCGACCGCGCATTCTCGTACAGCCCCGCGCTCTTCTCCGCGTACGCGGAGGTGCTCGAGGAACTCGGTCGCTCCGCTGACGCCGTGCACTGGCGTGCGCTCGCGGATCGAGCGGAGGCGGCACTCCAGGGCGCCCGTCCGGACTTCATCGAGGTCTTCGAACTCGAGGTGGACGAGGAGCCGGTCGCGATCGCCGCACCCCCGACCGAGGACGCCGAAGCGGACGGTGCTCCGGAAGCGGAATCGGGCACCTCCGAGCCCGAGCCCGAGCGCGCCGCTTCGGACGGTGACGCCGTCGGCGACGAGGCATCCGATCCGGCCGACGCGATCGAGCCGGAGGTGGCCGCGATCCTGGCGGAGACCGCGCACCTCGACGACGAGTCCGGTGACGCGTCGCGCGACGGGCGCGCATGAGTCCGCTCTTCGGAGCGCGCCCGGCGACGTCGGCGCCGCTCGACGGAGTGGACGCGGTCTTCGCCGACCTCGACGGGGTCGTCTACGCGGGCCCGCACGCCATCCCTCACGCCGTCGAGAGCCTCAACCGGGTCGGCGAGTCCCTGCCCGTGGCCTACATCACGAACAACGCGTCGCGAAGCGACGAGCAGGTCGCGGCGCACCTGTCCTCGCTCGGATTGTCGGTCGCGCCCCGTGAGGTCGTGACCTCGCCGCAGGCCGCGATGCGGCTGCTCGCGGCATCCGTCGCCCCAGGCGCACTCGTGCTCGTCGTCGGCGGAGACGGCATCGTCACCGAGCTCGAGCGAGGCGGCTACCGGGTCACCCGCTCGGCCGACGACGGGCCGGACGCGGTCATGCAGGGCTTCCATCCCGACGTCGGATGGCGCCAGCTCGCCGAAGCCGCATTCGCCCTGAATGCGCACGGCGGACCGGGCGAGCCGGGCGGCATCCCGTGGATCGCGACGAACATGGACTGGACGATCCCGGTCGAGCGCGGCATCGCGCCGGGCAACGGCACGCTCGTCTCCGCGGTGCACACGGCGGCGGGGCGATTCCCGGAGGTCGCCGGCAAGCCGGAGACGCCGATCTTCGACGAGGCGCGCGAGCGGTTCGGCGCACGGCGCCCGCTCATGATCGGGGATCGCCTCGACACCGACATCCGCGGCGCGAATCGCGCCGGCATCGCCTCGCTCGTCGTGCTCACCGGCATCGACCGCGCGAAGCAGGTGCTGGCCGCGGATGCCGCGAGCCGGCCGGACTTCATCGTGTCGGACCTGCGGCAACTGCACGAGCCGTACCCGGAGACCGAGCGTCGGCGCGGCGCTGTGCGCGTCGGCGGCGCGGAGGTCCGCGTCGACGGACGCCGCGTGGTCGTCGAACGCGACGGCGATCCGCTGGACCTGCTGCGCGCGGCCTGCACGGCGATCTGGGAGTGCGGGACGGCGATCCACGCGCTCGAGGTGCCGGAGCGGCTGTACCGCTGATGACGGTTGCAGCGGGTACCGTGGAGGCGTGAGCACAGGAGATCTCGATACCGAGGACGTCGTGGAGACGCCGGCCGATCTCGCCGCCGCGGCCGCCGATGCGCTCTCGTCCATCGAGGCGTCGCCGCTCGAGGAGCGGGCGGCCGGCTTCGACGCACTGGCCGAGCAGCTCCGACGCGAGCTCGAGCGATCCGACCCCGCTCGTTCCGCGGGCTGATCGGTGGCGACGCAGCGACTCGACGCGGCGCTCGCGGCACGAGGGCTCGCGCGCTCGCGCACGCACGCTGCCGCGCTCATCGCCGACGGAGCGGTGCGCGTCGACGGCGAGCCGGTCACGAAGGCCTCCTACCGGGTGCCCGACGACGCGAGCATCGAGGTCGCGGCAGCCGACCACTACGTGAGCCGTGCCGCGCACAAGCTCATCGCGGCCCTCGACGCGTTCGACGTGCAGCCCGGCGGCCGCATCGTGCTCGACGCCGGCGCATCCACGGGCGGATTCACCCAGGTGCTCCTCGAACGCGGTGCCGAGACGGTGCTCGCGGTCGATGTCGGGCACGGCCAGCTCGCGCCGGAACTGCATGGCCGACCCGGCCTCGTCCTGGTGGAGGGATGCAACGTGCGCCACCTCGATCCGCCGACGCTCGCCCGGCTGACCGGCGTCGCCGAACGGCCGAGCCTCGTTACGGCCGACCTGTCGTTCATCTCCCTCACGACCGTCCTTCCCGCGCTGCATGCCACCGCGGCGCCCGACGCGGAGTTCGTGCTGCTGGTGAAGCCGCAGTTCGAGGTCGGCCGCAGCGGCACGCGCGAGGGCGTGGTCCGCGACCCCGCGGCGCGGGGCGATGCGGTCACGCACGTGCTCTGGGCGGCGCACGACCTCGGCCTGCGCACGGCGGGCGTCCTGTCCTCCCCGATCGCGGGGACGCACGGGAACCGCGAGGTCCTGGTGCTGCTCAGCCCGACGCGGGGCGGCGATCCGTCAGAATGGTCGAGTCAGGTCCGACGAGCGACGGGAGGCGTCACGGCGTGAGCGATGCACGGCATTTCCTCGTGGTGTCCCACACCGGCCGGTCGTCCGCGCTCGACGCGACGGCCGACGTGTGCGGTCAGCTCGCCGCGGCCGGCGCCGTTCCGGTCGTGGCCGCAGAGCAGTGGCACGACGTCATGACGGCGCTCCCCGAACTCGAGGGCATGGTCAAGCGCTTCGAGGAGGTGTCGCCGACGCAGATCGAGCTGGTCATCGTGCTCGGCGGCGACGGCACCATCCTGCGGGCGGCCGAGCTCACGCGCGACCACCCCGTTCCGCTGCTCGGCGTGAACCTCGGTCACGTCGGCTTCCTGGCCGAGAGCGAGCGCGACGACCTCGGCTACACGGTGGGTCGAGCGCTCGCGCGCGACTACACGGTGGAGGAGCGCATGACGCTCTCCGTGCGAGCCAAGGTCGGCGACGAGGTCGTCTACCAGGGCTGGGCGCTGAACGAGGCCACCGTCGAGAAGGCCGAGCGCGAGCGCATGCTCGAGGTGGTCATCGAGGTGGACCGGCGGCCGCTGTCGTCGTTCGGCTGCGACGGCGTCGTCATGTCGACGCCCACCGGGTCCACGGCCTACTCGTTCTCCGCGGGCGGCCCCGTGGTGTGGCCCGCGGTCGAGGCGCTGCTGCTCGTGCCGCTCAGCGCGCACGCGCTGTTCGCACGGCCGCTCGTCGTCGGCCCCGACTCCTCGCTCGCCGTCGAGGTGCTGCAGCGCACCGAGGCCGCCGCGGTGATCTGGTGCGACGGTCGGCGGATGTTCGAGCTGCCTCCGGGCGCGCGCGTCATCGTGCGCCGGTCCCCGGTGCCCGTGCGCCTCGCGAGGCTGCACCAGGCGCCGTTCACCGACCGGCTCGTGAACAAGTTCCAGCTGCCCGTGACGGGATGGAGGGGGCCGGTCTCCGGTGATTGAGGAACTCGGAATCCGTGATCTCGGGGTGATCGCCGAGGCGACCCTGCCGCTCGGTCCCGGCTTCACCGCCGTGACGGGCGAGACGGGGGCGGGCAAGACCATGGTGGTCACCGCGCTCGGGCTCCTGCTCGGTGCGCGTTCCGACGCGGGGACGGTCCGCTCCGGCGCGAAGCAGGCGTGGGTCGAGGGGCGCTGGCTCCTCGCCGATCCCGAGTCCGTCGCCGAGCGCGTCGCCGATGCGGGCGGCGAGATCGACGCCGGCGAACTCCTGCTCGGCCGGTCGGTCTCGGCGGAGGGTCGCAGCCGTGCGATCGTCGGCGGGCGAAGTGCGCCCGTGGGCGTGCTCGCCGAACTCGCCGACCACCTGGTCGTCGTGCACGGCCAGGCCGACCAGCAGCGGCTCAGGTCGGCCACGGCGCAGCGCGAGGCGCTCGACCGGTTCGCCGGCCCCGACCTGGCCGGCGTGCTGTCGGAGTACCGCGCGGCGTACCGGTGGTGGCGGGTCGAGGCCGATGAGCTGCGGTCGCTGCGCGAGCACCATGAGGAGCGGGTGCGCGAGGCGGAGGAGCTGCGGGTCGCGCTCGACGAACTCGAAGCGGCCGACCCGCAGCCCGGCGAGGACGAGACGCTGCAGGAACGCGCCGATCGCCTCACGAACCTCGAGGACCTCCGGCTCGCCGCGGCGCAGGCGCGCGAGCTCATCTCCGCCGAGGTCGCCGGCGACGACACCCCCGACGCGATCACCCTGGTCGAGTCCGCGCGGCGTCACGTCGATCGCGTCGTCGCACACGACCCGGCGCTCGCCCCCATCGCGGAGTCGGTCGCCACGGCCGGCTTCGCGCTCGCGGACGCCGCGACCGAGCTCTCGGGCTACCTCGCCGGGCTCGACGCCGACGGGGCTGCGGAACTCGAGGCGGTGCAGGAGCGTCGTGCGGTCCTCGCGAACCTCGCGCGGCGCCACGGCACGCTCGCAGAGGCGCTCGCGTTCCGTCACGACGGCGGGCTGCGCCTCGTCGAACTCGACGGCGACGACGACCGGATCGAGGAGCTCGAGCGCGCGGTCGAGCAGCGCGCGGCCGAGGTAGACGGGCTCGCCGGTCGCATCAGCGCGCTCCGCACCGCCGCGGCCTCCCGCCTCGCCGGCGCGGTGACCGCAGAACTCGCGGCACTCGCGATGCCCGACGCCGAACTGACGGTGACCGTCGAGCCGCTCGCCGAGCCGGCCTCGCACGGTCGCGACCAGGTCTCGATCCTCCTCCGTCCGCACTCCGGCACCGAGCCCCGGCCGGTGGCGAAGGGCGCTTCGGGCGGCGAGCTCTCACGGGTCATGCTCGCGATCGAGGTGGTCATCGCGGGCGCGGATCCGGTGCCGACGTTCGTCTTCGACGAGGTCGACGCCGGAGTGGGCGGCGCGGCCGCGATCGAGATCGGCCGCAGGCTCGCGCGGCTCGCCGAGCGTTCCCAGGTCATCGTGGTGACCCACCTCGCCCAGGTCGCGGCGTTCGCGTCGAACCACCTGAGCGTCGTCAAGGGCACCGACGGGCGGGTCACCGCCTCGAGCGTGCGTCAGCTCGAGGGTGCGGAGCGCGAGGCCGAGATGGCGCGGCTGCTCTCCGGCTTGGCGGACTCCGAGTCCGGGCTCGCGCACGCGCGGGAGCTGCTCGAGATCGCCGACGCCGACGCGGCCTGAGCCGCCCGACACGCCCGGCGCGGCGGCGTCGGCGCGCGGGATGGAGCCCCGGTTTCCGCGGAGATCCGGGGGAGGCGGCATCCGCTCCCCGGATTCGGCAGGGGTTCGGGCCATTCCCAGCCAGGAGTCGGATAGACTGCAAGCCCGTGGTGGATTCTCGCGGCGCAGACATTTCAGACACCGACCCGACGGACAACGTGACGAAGCACATCTTCGTGACCGGCGGTGTCGTCTCCTCTCTGGGCAAGGGCCTGACGGCGGCAAGCCTCGGCAACCTGCTCACTGCTCGGGGGCTGCGGGTGGTGATGCAGAAGCTCGATCCGTACCTCAACGTCGACCCCGGCACGATGAACCCCTTCCAGCACGGCGAGGTCTTCGTCACGGACGACGGCGCCGAGACCGACCTCGACATCGGCCACTACGAGCGGTTCCTCGACATCAACCTCTCGCAGGCGGCCAACGTCACGACCGGCCAGATCTACTCGACCGTGATCGCCAAGGAGCGCCGGGGCGAGTACCTCGGCGACACCGTCCAGGTGATCCCGCACATCACCGACGAGATCAAGCGCCGGATGCGCCTGCAGGCGACCGAGACGCCGAAGCCCGATGTCATCATCACCGAGATCGGCGGCACGGTCGGCGACATCGAGTCGCAGCCGTTCATCGAGTCCGCGCGCCAGGTGCGCCACGAGCTGGGCCGCAAGAACGTCTTCTTCGTGCACGTCTCGCTCGTGCCGTTCATGGGCGCCTCGGGGGAGCAGAAGACCAAGCCCACTCAGCACTCCGTCGCCGCGCTGCGCTCCATCGGCATCCAGCCCGACGCGCTCGTGCTGCGCAGCGACCGCCCGGTCACCGAGTCCAACAAGCGCAAGATCGCCCTCATGTGCGACGTCGACGAGGCCGCCGTGGTCAACGCGGTCGACGTGCCCTCGATCTACGACATCCCGACGATGCTGCACGACCAGGGCCTCGACGCGTACCTCATCGAGGCGCTCGGCCTCGGCGAGAAGGCTGCGGACGTCGACTGGTCGGCGTGGGCCGACCTGCTGCGCGTCGTGCACGATCCGGCGCACGAGGTCACGATCGGCCTCGTCGGCAAGTACATCGACCTGCCCGACGCCTACCTCTCGGTCACCGAGGCGCTCCGCGCCGGCGGGTTCGCGAACGACACCAAGGTCTCCATCGAATGGATCCCGTCCGACGAGTGCCGCACCCCCGAGGGCGCCAAGGAGCGGCTCTCGCACCTCGACGGCATCTGCGTGCCCGGCGGGTTCGGCGTGCGCGGCATCGAGGGCAAGCTCGGCGCGCTGCACTTCGCGCGCGAGAACGGCATCCCGACGCTCGGCCTCTGCCTCGGCCTGCAGTGCATGGTCATCGAGTACTCGCGGAACGTGGCCGGGCTGCCCGGCGCCTCGTCGAGCGAGTTCGACCCCGACACCGAGTTCCCGGTCATCGCGACGATGGAGGAGCAGGTCGAGATCATCGCCGGCGGCGACCTCGGCGGCACGATGCGCCTCGGCCTCTACCCGGCGGCGCTCGACGAGGGCTCGATCGTCGCCACGCTCTACGGCGCGACCGAGGTGTCCGAGCGGCACCGCCACCGGTACGAGGTGAACAACGCCTACCGCGACCGGATCGCGGAGGCCGGGCTCGTCTTCTCCGGGATGTCGCCGAGCCGGCACCTCGTCGAGTTCGTCGAGCTCCCGCGCGACGTGCACCCGTTCTACGTCGCCACCCAGGCGCACCCCGAGCTGCGCAGCCGTCCGAACGATGCGCACCCGCTGTTCCGGGGCCTGGTCGGTGCGGCGCTCGAGCGGCGCCAGGCGAGCCTGCTGTTCGACGACGTCGAGGGCGCCTGACGTGACCGGCGAGGTCGGCGGGACGGAAGACCGCGGCGCCGACCCCCGAACGGGCCCGCTCGTCGACGAGTACGTCGACCTGCCGGTCCTCGAGCGCGAGACCGTGTTCGAGGGCCGGATCTGGGACGTGCGTCGCGACACGCTCGAGTACGGGCCCGAGGGCGGGCGGATCGTGCGCGAGTACGTCGCACACCCCGGTGCCGTCGCGATCCTCGCGCTCGACGACGAGGACCGGGTCCTCGTCGTCAAGCAGTACCGCCAGCCGGTCCGCGCCCGCGAATGGGAGATCCCGGCCGGCCTGCTCGACGTCGCGCACGAGCCCCCGCTCGAGGCGGCCCGGCGGGAGCTCGCCGAGGAGGCCGACCTCGTGGCGTCGGACTGGGCCGTGCTCGCGGACTACTTCACGACCCCGGGGGGCAGCGACGAAGCCATCCGGATCTTCCTCGCGCGGGGGCTCGCCGCGGCGCCCGCAGCGCACGCCCGCGAGGACGAGGAGGCCGACATGGAGCTGCGCTGGGTGCCGCTCGACCACTGCGTCGACTCCGTGCTCGCACGGACCACGGGCAACCCCTCGTTCACGGTGGGGGTGCTCGCCGCCGCAGCGGCCAGGGCCCGCGGCTGGACGACGCTCGGACCCGCCGACGCGCCGTGGGCGGCCCACCCGAGCCGGAGGTCGACCGCCGGGTGAGCCAGCGCGCGGTCGACGACTACCTGCGGCACCTGACCGTGGAACGCGGGCTCGCGCGCAACAGCCTCGCGTCGTACCGGCGCGATCTCGCGATCTACGCCGACTGGCTCGAGCGCTCGGGGATCGCAGGACCGGAGGCCGTCGCCGAGACCGACCTGCCGCGCTTCGTGCGCTACCTCGGTGCCGAGCGCGAGCCGACGCTCGCGGTCTCGTCGATCGCGCGCGTGCTCTCCGCGGTCCGCGGCCTGCACCGCTTCCTCGCCGAGGAGGGGCGCACACCGACGGATCCCGCCAAGGACCTGCGCCCGCCGAAGCTGCCGATGCGGCTGCCGAAGGCGATCCCGGTCGAGGACGTCGCCGCCATCATCGAGGCGGCGGGCGTCGGCGACGAGGTGACCGGCCTTCGCGACACCGCGCTCCTCGAACTGCTCTACGCGACCGGGGCCCGCGTCTCGGAGGCGACCGCGCTCAACGTGGACGACCTCGTGGACGAGGACGTGGTGCGCCTCTTCGGCAAGGGCGGCACCGAGCGGATCGTCCCGGTCGGCAGCTACGCGCGAGCGGCACTCGAGGCCTACCTCGTGCGCGCCCGGCCCATGCTCTCGGCGCGGGGGAGCGCGACCCCCGCGCTCTTCCTCGGCGTCCGCGGCAGGCGGATGTCGCGCCAGGCCGTCTGGCAGGTGCTGCAGGATGCCGCAGAGCGGGCCGGGATCGCGGCATCCGTCTCGCCCCACACGCTGCGGCACTCGTTCGCGACCCACCTGCTCGCGGGCGGAGCCGACGTGCGGGTGGTCCAGGAGCTCCTCGGGCACGCGTCGGTCGCGACGACGCAGATCTACACGCTGGTCACGGCCGATACACTCCGGGAGATGTACACGGTCGCCCACCCCCGTGCTCGTTAGAATCGACCAAGCATTCCGGAATCGACGGGGAGAGAGAGCCGCACCGTGACCTACGAACACGACCCGGCGGACGGCACCGCCACGCTGGAGTCGTCGGACCTCGGTCCCACCGGTCGCCCGCTGCGCGAGTTCCCCGAGCCGGCCCCGTTGCGCTCGCACGGCCCAGCCCGCATCATCGCGCTCTGCAACCAGAAGGGCGGCGTCGGCAAGACGACGACGACCATCAACCTCGGCGCGGCGCTCGCCGAGTACGGCCGTCGGGTGCTGGCCGTGGACTTCGACCCCCAGGGCGCGCTGTCGGCAGGTCTCGGGGTGCAGACGCACGACGTGCCCACGATCTACGACCTGCTGCTCTCGCGGAACGTCGCTCCGGCGGACGCCATCCAGCGGACCGGCGTCGAGGGGCTCGACGTCATCCCGGCCAACATCGACCTCTCCGCGGCCGAGGTGCACCTCGTGACCGAGGTCGCGCGCGAGCAGATCCTCGCGAGCGTGCTCCGCAAGGTGTCGGCGGACTACGACGTGATCCTCATCGACTGCCAGCCCTCGCTCGGCCTGCTCACGGTCAACGCGCTCACCGCGAGCCACGGCGTGGTCATCCCGCTCGAGTGCGAGTACTTCGCGCTCCGCGGCGTGGCGCTGCTGATCGAGACGATCGACAAGGTGCGCGACCGGCTGAACCCGGCGATCACGCTCGACGGGATCCTCGCGACGATGTACGACGCGCGCACGCTGCACTCCCGTGAGGTGCTCGAGCGCGTCGTCGACGCGTTCGACGACCGGGTGCTCGAGACGGTGATCACGCGCACCGTGAAGTTCCCGGACGCCACCGTCGCCGCGACCCCGATCACCGAGTTCGCGCCCGACCACCCCGCCTCGCGGGCGTACCGACAGCTCGCGAGGGAGCTGGTCGACCGTGGCGCGGTCGCCTGAACCGAGGGCGGCGGCGACGATCGGCCCGGCGGACGAGACGGGCGCGGCGGCCGAAACGGCCGCCGATCCCGGATTCCGTGTCGCGCTGTCGAACTTCGAGGGTCCGTTCGACCTGCTGCTCTCGCTCATCGCCAAGCACGAGCTCGACATCACCGAGGTGTCGCTGTCGGCCGTGACCGACGAGTTCATCTCGTACCTGCGCGCCATCGAGACCGACGAGGACCTCGACCGGGCGAGCGAGTTCCTCGTCGTCGCAGCGACGCTGCTCGACCTGAAGGTCGCCGGCCTGCTGCCGCAGGGCGAGCTCGTCGACGCCGAGGACGTGGCGCTGCTCGAGGCGCGCGACCTGCTGTTCGCGCGGTTGCTCCAGTACCGCGCGTTCAAGGAGGCCGCCCGCTGGTTCAGCGGCCGCATCGAGGTCGAGGGCCTGCGGCATGCCCGCACCGTCAAGCTGGAGGAGCGGTTCCGCCAGCGCGCCCCGGAGCTGCGCTGGACGCTCGGACCCGACGACTTCGCCGCGCTGGCGACGCTCGCCCTCACGCCGCGCGAGCTGCCGACCGTCGGTCTCGACCACCTGCACGCGCCGCTCGTCTCCATCCGCGAGCAAGCCGCGCACGTCGTCGCGGTGCTCCGCCGCGGAGAGCCCGTGACGTTCCGGCGCCTCATCGCCGGCGTCGACCGGCCGGGGATCGTCGTCGCGCGGTTCCTGGCCGTGCTCGAGCTCTATCGCCACGCGGCGATCGGATTCGAGCAGCTCGAGCCGCTGGGGGAGCTGACGCTGCGCTGGGCCGCGAACGAGCACTGGTCCGACGACCGACTGGACAGCCTGGGAGCCGACTATGACGAATGAGACGGATGCCACGACGCCGACCGAGGACGACGCCGATGACGAGCGCCCCGAGGTGTCCGTCGCGACGCCGCTCGACGTGCCCGGCCAGCCCAGCCTGGACCTCGACCGGGCGATCGAGGCGCTCCTCTTCATCGCCGACGAGCCGCAGGGCCTCGTGCACCTCGCGGCGGCCGTGGCGCGCCCCATCGCCGAGGTGAAGGCCTCCATCGCGCGCCTCGTCGCGGACTACGACGGCGGGGCGCCGTCCGGCGAGCCGCGCACCGACGCGTCCGGCGGGCAGCCCGCGGCCAGTGGCATCCGTCGTGCCTTCGAACTGCGCGAGGTCGGCGGCGGCTGGCGCTTCTACGCGCGCACCGAGTACGACGCGCTCATCACCGACGCCGTGCTCGCGCAGACGTCGACGAAGCTCTCGCAGGCGGCGCTCGAGACGCTCGCCGTGATCGCGTACAAGCAGCCGATCTCACGGTCGTCGATCGCGTCGATCCGCGCCGTGAACGTCGACTCGGTCGTGCGGACCCTGTACGGGCGCGGCCTCATCACCGAGGTCGACACCGACGAGGAGACGGGCGCGATCCTGTACGGCACGACCGACCTGCTGCTCACGAACCTCGGCATCGCGTCGCTCGACGACCTGCCGCCGATCTCGCCGCTCCTCGACGGCGGCCAGGAGGGATTCGAACGTGACCTCGTCTGACCGGCCGGGAGGCCCCGGTGACGCACCCGAGGGCGTCCGGCTGCAGAAGGCGCTCGCCGCGGCGGGCGTCGCGAGCCGCCGCGTCGTCGAGAACATGATCGTCGAGGGCCGCATCGAGGTGAACGGCCACGTCGTCACCGAACTCGGCACGCGCATCGACCCGGTCGCCGACAAGGTGTCGGTCGACGGCGTCGCCGTGCAGCTCGACCAGGACAAGCGCACCTTCATGCTGAACAAGCCGCGCGGCGTCGTGTCGACGATGCGCGATGAGCAGGGCCGGCCCGACCTGCGCCGCTTCACGGACGCGCTCGACGTGCGGGTGTTCAACGTCGGCCGCCTCGACGGCGACACGAGCGGGCTGCTGCTGCTCACGAACGACGGCGAGCTCGCGCACGTGCTCGCCCATCCCTCGTTCGGCGTCGAGAAGACGTACATCGCCAAGGTGGCCGGGCGGATGACCCCGCAGACGCTGCAGCGCCTGAAGCGCGGCGTCGAGCTCGAGGACGGTCCCATCCGCGCCGACCGCGCGAAGATCCTGCAGGCGCAGGGCGACCAGCGGCACACCATGGTCGAGGTCACGCTCCACTCCGGTCGCAACCGGATCGTGCGCCGCATGCTCGACGCCGTCGGCCATCCGGTGGTCGAACTCGTTCGCCGCCAGTTCGGCCCGCTGCACCTCGGCACGCTGAAGTCGGGCGCCGTGCGCGAGTTGACTAGAGTCGAACTCGGCCAGCTGCTCACCATCGTGCGCGCGGCGGACGCCGAGCGGAAGGGGAACGGGTAGGTGGTCGAGTCACGGCTCATCGGACCGGTGCGCGTCGTCGGTGCCGGGCTCCTCGGCACGAGCGTCGCGCTCGGGCTCCGTACGCGCGGCATCGACGTGATCCTCGCCGACGCCTCGCCGACGCACGTCGCGATCGCCGTCGACCTCGGGGCCGGGCGGCCCGCGCAGCCCGACGACGCGCCGCAGCTCATCGTGGTCGCGGTGCCGCCGGATGTCACGGCGAGCGTCGTCGCGGCCGAGCTCGCCGCATTCCCCGACGCGATCGTGACGGATGTCGCGAGCGTGAAGTCCGGCATCCTCGCCGAGCTCGAGGCCGCGGGCGCCGACGTGTCGCGCTACATCGGCTCGCACCCGCTCGCGGGCCGCGAGCGCGGGGGACCGCTCGCCGCCCGTGCCGACCTCTTCGCGGGCCGCCCGTGGGTGGTCGCCGCGCACGACGAGATCAGCTACCGGCGCGCGAGCGCGATCGACGACCTCATCCTCGACCTGGGGGCGACGCTCGTCGAGATGAGCCCCGAGGAGCACGACGCCGGCGTCGCGCTCATCTCGCACGTGCCGCAGGTGGTCTCGAGCATCATGGCGCGACGGTTCCTCGACGCACCGAACGCGGCGCTCGGCCTCGCCGGGCAGGGAGTGCGCGACGTCACCCGGGTCGCCGCGAGCGACCCCGACCTGTGGGTGCAGATCCTCGGGGCGAACGCGTCGCCGGTGCGCGACATCCTCATCGCCTACCGCGAGGACCTCGACCGCTTCATCGAAGCGCTGGAGGACCCCGCCGCGCCGGGCGCCCGCCGTCGCGTCGCGGAGGAGCTCACGGGCGGCAACACCGGCGTCGCACGCCTGCCCGGCAAGCACGGCACCGACAAGCGCTTCACGACGATCGTCGTGATGATCGACGACCGTCCCGGGCAGCTCGCGCGCCTCCTGGCCGAGATCGGCGAGATCGGCGTGAACCTCGAGGACCTCCGCCTCGAACATTCACCCGGCCGCCAAGTCGGCCTCGCCGAGGTGCAGGTCGTGCCCGAGGCGGCCGACCGACTGACCACCGAGCTGGCCGCGCGCGGCTGGCGGATCGCAGGATGACCATGCCGCACGACCCCGTCCACCCGTTCGTCGTCGCCGTCGACGGACCCGCCGGCAGCGGCAAGTCGAGCGTCTCGAAGGAGGTCGCGCGCCGTCTCGGTTGGGGCTTCCTCGACACGGGGGCCGCGTACCGGGCACTCGCCTGGCACGCCGCGGCGTCCGGCGTCGACACGGCGGACGCGGCATCCGTCGTCTCGTGCCTCGACTCGTTCGACTACCGGATCGGCACCGACCCGACCGGCTACGCCGTGCACGTCGGCGCAACCGACGTCACGCAGGCGATCCGCGAGCCCGGGATCTCCGGGGTCGTGAGCCGCGTCGCGCGCGTGCCCGAGGTGCGCACGCACCTCATCGAGCTGTTCCGCGCGATCATGGCAGCCGAGCGGCGCGGCGGGATCGTCGTCGAGGGCCGCGACATCACGACCGTCGTCGCGCCCGATGCGCCCGCCCGCATCCTGCTCACCGCGTCCGAGGAGGTGCGGATGGCGCGTCGTTCGGCGGAGCTCGTCGGGCACTCGGCCGCGGCCACCGGGGAGCAGCTGCGCGCGCGCGACGCGGCCGACTCGAAGGTCGTCGACTTCATGAACGCCGCGGACGGCGTCGTGACGGTCGACTCGACCGACCTCGACTTCGACGAGACCGTCGGGGCGGTGCTCGCCGTCATCCGGGACGCTCAGGTTCGAACTGGTTGAATAGACCGGTTGTGCGCTCGCGCGCGCGGCCCCGAGACCACCCAGGAGTTGCCATGACCGATCGCGACGACGAGTTCGACGCCCCCGACGACCTCGCCGAGCGCCTCGCCGCCACCGACGACGAGCTCGCCGAGCAGCGTGCCGCCGCCCTGCGGTCGGGCCTCGAGGACTACGACCTGGAGGACGAGGACCTCGACCTGCTCGAACTCGCCGAGGAGGGCGAGGAGGGCATCCGCTACCTCCCCGCGCTGCCGGTCATCGCGATCGTCGGCCGCCCGAACGTCGGCAAGTCGGCGCTCGTGAACCGCATCCTCGGCCGCCGCGAGGCCGTCGTCGAGGACACGCCCGGCGTGACCCGGGACCGCGTCTCGTACAAGGGCGAATGGCTCGACCGTCGCTTCACGCTCGTCGACACCGGCGGGTGGGAGCCCGACGCGAAGGGCATCGACGCGTCGGTGGCTGCGCAGGCCGAGGTCGCGATCGACCTCTCCGATGTCGTGCTCTTCGTGGTGGACGCCACGGTCGGTGCGACCGCGACCGACGAGCACGTCGTCCGGCTGCTGCGCAAGACGAAGAAGCCCGTCTTCCTCGTCGCGAACAAGGTCGACGACGCCAGGCAGGAGCCCGAGGCCGCCGCGCTGTGGAACCTCGGCCTCGGCGAGCCGTACCCGGTCTCCGCGCTCCACGGCCGCGGCGTCGCCGACCTGCTCGACGAGGTCTTCACGGTCCTCCCGCAGGTCTCGGCCGTCGCGAAGGAGGAGTTCGGCGGTCCGCGCCGCGTCGCGATCCTCGGCCGGCCGAACGTCGGCAAGTCGAGCCTGCTGAACAAGGCGGCCCGCGAGGAACGCGTCGTCGTCAACGACCTCGCCGGCACCACGCGCGACCCCGTGGACGAGCAGATCGAACTCGGCGGCAAGGTGTGGCGCTTCGTCGACACGGCCGGCATCCGGCGTCGCGTGCACCTGCAGCAGGGCGCCGACTTCTATGCGTCGCTGCGCACGCAGGCCGCGCTCGAGAAGGCCGAGGTCGCCGTCGTGCTGCTCGACGTCTCGCAGCCGATCTCCGAACAGGACGTGCGCATCATCGACCTCGTGCTCGAGTCGGGCCGCGCGCTCGTGCTCGCGTACAACAAGTGGGACCTCCTCGACGACGACCGTCGCCGCTACCTCGAGCGCGAGATCGAGCAGGACCTGCACCACGTGCAGTGGGCGCCGCGCGTGAACATCTCCGCGAAGACCGGCCGCCACCTCGAGAAGCTCGTCCCCGCACTCGAGGTCGCGCTCGAGTCGTGGGACACGCGCATCCCGACCGGCAAGTTCAACGCGTTCCTCACCGAGCTCGTGCAGGCCCACCCGCACCCGTTGCGCGGCGGCAAGCAGCCGCGGATCCTGTTCGGCACCCAGGCCTCGACGCGCCCGCCGACCTTCGTGCTCTTCACGACCGGGTTCCTCGACCCCGGCTACCGCCGCTTCATCCAGCGCCGCCTGCGCGAGATCTACGGCTTCGTCGGTACGCCGATCGTGCTGAACATGCGCGTCCGCGAGCGCCGGCAGCGCCCGTAGCCCTCTCGGCCGGGCGAGCCGAGCGGATGCCGCGGCGGAAGACTCGACGGAACGGAACGCGATGGAACTGACCGTTCGTGTGAAGCCCGGGAGCCGCCGCGGGCCGCTCGTCGAGCCGACGCCGGAGGACCCCGCGGCATCCGTCACCGTGCACGTCCGCGAGCGCGCCGTCGACGGCGCCGCCAACGCGGGCGTCGTCGCAGCGCTCGCCGCACATTACGGCGTGCGCAAGGGCGACGTCGAGATCGTGCGCGGGCACACCGCCCGGATCAAGCGGGTGCGGGTCGACGGCGTGTGACGGGCTGGAGGCGCCACGCCGGCGCCTCGATGGCTCGCGGCCGGCTGAAGGCCGTCGCGACGCCCGGCGACGCGAGCACCGAGTCGGGCGGGCGGGCGGCGAGGTCGCCGAAGCCCGACGCCGCGAGCAGCTCGTCGTCGAGCTCGAGGAGCTCGGCGCGCAGCAGGGGCCACGGCCCGTGGGTGTTCCTCGCCCACATGGTGCGCCCGAGGTGCTGCTCGTGGAAGCCCCATCGCGCGGTGAGGAACTGCGCGAGTGCCGCGTCGGGTGCGTCCGACGGCACGGGTGCCCCGAGGCACGCGCGGATGCGGGTCGACGGGCCGCCGGGGCCGTGTCGGCGGCTTCGGAAGTCGAGCTCGTGGCCGGCGGCATCCACCCGATGGACGACGCGCGAGCTCGCCCAGCGGTAGGGGAGCCCGAACGCGAGCCGCGCCGCGATCACCGGGAGCAGCCGCCCCGCCTCGAGGGTGCGGAAGACCACCCCGCGGTTGCCGTCGTGGTCGACCGAGTAGCACCGCACGTTCACCTCGACGAAGGTGCCGAGGCGGCGCATCGGCGGGAACGGCGGGAAGCGGGCGTCGGCGAGCACGAACGGGATGAGACCGACCCAGGTCGTGCCGTCGAGGACGTCGGGCCGGGTCCCCGGCGGGAGGTACGGCGCGACCCGCGCGGGATCCACGCGCCAGTGCAGGAAGACCACGTCGCGCCATCGCTGCTCGACCACGGCGCGGCCGGGCAGCGGCGGACTCGCGGACGGACGCCCCTGCACGCGCCCATCCTCGCTCGCGCGGTGGCGCGGCCGGAAGGGTCGTTCGGCCGTTGACGCGCGGGTGCGGCGCCTCGACGATGGTCACGTGGCGCCTGGAGACGACGAACCCGCGGCCGACGGCGACGGAGCCGGCGCCGCTGCCGATGCAGAAGCCGGAACGATCGTCATCGCAGCGCTCGTCGTCGTCCGCGATCGGTTCCGCGAGTTCCTCCCCGCGGCGCTCGCCGACGAGCCCGATGCGCTCCACCAGCTCAGGACGAACGTCCGCCGGCTGCGCAGCGTCCTCGCCGCGTACGGCCCGGTGCTCGACGAGGCGGTCGTCACGGGGCTCCGCCGACGCCTGCGCGAACTCGGGCACGAGCTCGGCACCGTCCGCGACCTCGAGGTGCGCGTGCAGGTCGCGGACGCCGCGATCGCCGAAGCGGAGGAGGCGGGAAGGTTCGCCTCCGAGGCCGAGCGCGACCGGATCCGCGGGATCCTGGTCGACGACGAGCAGGTCGCGCACGATCGCGCGCACGCCCGGTTCGTCGAGCGCCAGGAGTTGCCTCGGGCCGTCGAGCGGCTCGAGGAGCTCGACCGGGTGCTCGCCGAGCCGCCGTTCACCGGGAGGGCCGCCGACGACGCGGCGATCGAGCTCGGCAAGCTGCTCGATCGCGAGGCGAAGCGGGCTGCCCGACGTGCGCGCCGCCTGCCCGGCGAGCCGTCGCTCGACGACCTGCACGAGCTCCGCAAGGCGTCGCGCCGGCTCCGCTACGCCGCCGAGGCGGTCACCGAGCCGCCGGTGGAGCTGTTCGGCGAACGTGCAGCCGCGCTGGCCGATGCCGGCGACGACATCCACGACGTGCTCGGCGATCACCGCGACGAGCTGCTGTTCGCGGAGCACCTGCGCCGCGCGGCCGCGCACGCCGCACATGCGGGCGACCCGGCCGAGGTGCTGCACCGCCTCGCCGACGATGCCGACGCGCGCGCCGCGGGACACCTGGCGAAGCTCTCGGACGCCGCCGACGAGCTCACGAAGGCGGCGGCCGCCTGGCACGCGCACCGGCGGCACTGAGCACCGGCGGCACTGAGTCGTCGCGACGCGGGCCGGGTCGGCCGGATCGTGTTCAGCCGAGCGGATGCTGCATGACCACTCGGTGGGGCTTCGGGCGTGCGACCTCGCGGAACCCGGCGGCTTCGAACATCGACACGGTGCCGGGGAAGAGATCGGCGGCGGGCGGCTTCGCGCGTGCCGTGGGATCGACCGCATAGGCCTCGAGCACCGTCGCGCCGTGCTCGCGAGCGGTCTCGACGGCGGCTGCCGCGAGCACACGCCCCACGCCGCGGCGGCGGAACGCGCGAGGCACGACGAAGCAGGTGACGGCCCAGATCGACCGGTCGTCGAAGTCGTCGTCGGGCGAGGCGGATGCGACCGGGCTGTGCCGGAGCCGCTCGAGCCGGTCGCGCGGTTCGACCGCGCACCAGCCGACCGGGGTGTCGCCGTCGTAGGCGATGATGCCCGGCCCGGTGCCCGGCGCGGAGAGCTGCTCCTCGAGCCGGCCCCGGAGCTCGTCACGGGTCGCCGACTCCCACGCCGAGCCGCGGAGCTTGTACCACTGGCACCAGCACGTCGCGGGGTCGCCGCGCGTGCCGAAGACGGCCGCCACGTCGTCGAACGGAACCGACGACGCGGACACCACGCGGAGCGCCGCGGAGGCCGCGTCGTCGGGGGCGTCGGGTGGGTTGGCGGATGCGCCGGCGTCGCTCATACCGTGACGCTAACGCGAGCCGGCGACATCCGTCACGCCTGCTTCGGATCGAGGCGCAGGGCGCGGAGGTCCTGCGCGAGGTGGCGGAGATCGTCGGGGTCCGCCGTGAACGCCTCGCCGAGTGCCGCCGTCCCGAGCATGGCCGCGGCGCGCGGGTAGCGGCGCTGGTAGTCGGCGAGCAGGTCCACGCGGGCGTCCTCGTCGAGGTCGACCGCCCGTGCGTCGAACCGCCGCGATCGCCAGTCGACGCGCACCTCGGGGTTCGCGGTCGCGTTCCGCCACCAGTCCGTCTTCGGTCCGCGACTGGCGACCACCCAGAGCGTCGGGGGAGCGGATGCCCCGACCGCGGCCTCGCGCTTGACGACCTCGAGCACGGTGCGTCGTGCGATGCCCGACGTGCGGCCGACAGCCGTCAGCATGAGGAAGCGGCCGCCCATGATCCAGCCCAGGCGCGCGCGGTACAGCGCCGACGGAGCGCGGTAGAACCAGCCGAGCATCGGACCGGGCTTGGACATCGCCATCCCGCCACACTATGCGTGCGGCGCCGAGTGCGGGCGGATGGCACGCAGCCTCGGTCCGGCGCAGGATTCGTGCAGCTGGGTGATAGTGAAGTATCATCACGGTATGGATGCTCCGGTGACCGTGCTCGATCGACTCCTCGAGATCAGCGACCTCTTCCAGCGCGACCTCGCCCGCGAGTTCGCCGGCAGCTCGCTCACCCCGGCGCGCACGCGCGTGCTCTGGGACCTCGTGCACTCGGGGCCATCGACCCAGCACGCGCTCGCCACCCGTCTCGAGGTGAGCCCCCGCAACATCACCGGGCTCGTGGACGCGCTGGAGGCTTCCGGGTACGTGCGGCGCGAGCCGCACCCCGACGATCGGCGTGCGGTGCTCGTGTCGCTCACGTCGTCGGCCGCCGAGCTCATGCACGAGATGCAGCGCGATCACGCCGAGCTCTCCGACACCCTGCTCGGCGCCGTCGAGCCGGCGGACCGCGACGCGTTCCTGCGCGGCGTCGGCGCGGTCGCCGACCGGCTGCGCGACCTCGTCGAGACGGCGGAGGCCGGCCGGACCGCCGCTCGGGCCGGAGTCGAACGGTGACCGCCGACCTCGACCGCGCGCCCGCGGCATCCGTCGCCCGTCGCATCGGCGGGTTCGCCCTGCGCGCCCTGAAGCTCGAGTTGCGCATCTACGCGAGCATCTGGCGCCTCATCGCGCGGCGGCCGGCTATCGCGCCCGGCGCCGCAGGGTTCGGCTACCACGCGCCCGTCATCACGATCCTCTGGATCTTCATCGTGCTGTCGGCCGTCGAGATCCCGATCCTCGACCTGATCGTGCACCGCTGGCCGGTCGTCCGCGTCGTCGTGCTCATCGCCGGCATCTGGGGCCTCACCTGGATGTTCGGGCTGCTCGCCGCGTACCTCATGCGGCCGCACACGGTCGGCCCCGAGGGCATCCGGGTGCGCGAGGGCCTCGAGACCGACGTGTTGCTCACTTGGGACGACATCGCCTCGGTCGCCCGCGTGAAGCGCGTCGACGAGCCGAAGACGCCGAAGATCACCGAGGCGGATGGCGCGCGCACGCTGTCGCTGCGCATGCAGCACGAGACGATCGTGGCAATCGAGCTCGAGCGCCCGACGCTCGTGCGACTGCCGGGCGCGGCGCCCAAGGGCGGCGAGCAGTTCGTCGACGAGGTGCGGATCTGGGTGGACGATGTCGACGGGTTCATGGCCGCGGTGCGGCAGCACATCTGAGGCGCGCTCGGGTTCGGCCGGTGCGCTCGAGCGGGTGCCCGCCGGCACGCCGGTGCGCCCGCCTGCGTGCACGAGCACCCCTCGGGATGCCGCTATGATGGTCGAGTTGCCTTCGACGGAGACGCTGAGGGCATCGGGCTGTGGCGCAGCTTGGTAGCGCACTTGACTGGGGGTCAAGGGGTCGCAGGTTCAAATCCTGTCAGCCCGACCGAAGAACCGGCTCCGATCTGTGGATGACACAGGTCGGAGCCGGTTTCTGCATTCCGGGGCCGCGCGCCGCCGTATCGTGATCGCATGGACGTCGTGCCGGCCGCGGGGGCGGTCATCACCGATGCCGAGGGCCGCGTGCTGCTCGTCCGGCGCGGTGCGCCGCCGCAGCGCGGCCGGTGGTCGGTCCCGGGTGGGCAGCTCGAACCGGGCGAGACGTTCGCGGACGGCGCGGCGCGCGAGGTTCTGGAGGAGACCGGGCTGCGCGTCGACGTGGGCCGGGAGCTGTGGAGCCTGCGCATGCCGACCGGAGACGGTCGCGAGTTCGAGATCCGGGACTTCGCCGCGACCGTCCTGGGCGGCGCGCTCGCGGCGGCCGACGACGCCGCCGACGCGCGCTGGTTCTCGCCCGCCGAACTCCAGCGACTACGCGTGACGACGCAGCTCCTCGAACACCTCCGGCGGGCGGGTGTCCTCGACCCGCTCCCGCACGTCGACGAGCACGTCGCGGAGGTGGCGGCCGACCGCGACGCGGTGTGGCGAGCGCTCGTCGAGGTCGTCGCGCACGCGGCATCCGCTCGGTTCGCCCGCGCGCTCGGCGCCGACGACGTCACGACGAGCGGCCCCGCCATGCCCGTGCCCGGTGCCGTCGTTCCCGGATTCCACGTCGTCGCGGCCGAGCCGCCGCAGCGACTGGCGCTCGCCGGGCGGCATCGGTTCTCCGACTTCGAGCTGATCTTCCACGTCGATGAGCTCGGCCCGGATCGGGGCCTCCTCCGCGCGGAGACGAGGGCGACCTTCCCCGGATGGCGCGGCACCGCGTACCGCGCCATGCTCATGGGGCTCGGCCTGCACCGGGCCGCGACGCTGCGGATGCTCCGTTCCGTGCGCCGACGCGCCGAGGCATCCGCTCGCACGTCGTAGCCTGAGGTGCAGCGAGCGGGGACGCGGTCCAGCGGAGAGAGAGGACGTCGAGATGGGCTTCACGCGCGCCGAACTCGAGTCGTACCGCGACGCGACCGTCGGCGACCTCATGCCCGAGCACCCGCGGCTCGTGTTCGTCGGAATCAACCCGGGCCTCTGGACGGCCGCGACCGGCACGCACTTCGCGCACCCCGGCAACCGCTTCTATCCGGCGCTCCGCGCCGCGGGCATCATCCCTCGCCTGCCCGGGTTCGCGAACGGCATGACCGATGCCGACCGGCGCATGTTCCTCGACGCCGGCGTCGGCATCACCAACCTCGTGCATCGTGCGACCGCCCGCGCGGACGAGCTCGACCGGAGCGAACTCCGCGAGGGAGCCGAGCGCCTCGAGCGCGACGTCGCCGGGTGGGATCCGCTCGTCGTCGCCATCGTCGGGCTGACCGCGTACCGGCAGGGCTTCGACCGCCCGAAGGCCCGCGCCGGTCGACAGGAGGAGGGGATCGCGCGCGCCGAGCTCTGGGTCGTGCCGAATCCGAGCGGGCTCAACGCGCACGCGACCGTGGCCGACCTGGCGCGCGCGTACGCCGAGCCCGCGCGCGCCGCGGGTGTTCCGCTCGCACCGCCGATCGGCGGCTGAGAGTTCAGTCGCCGCGACGGCTCCACAGCTCGACGCCGCCGACGCGCTCCACCACGACGAACTCGCGCTCGAGCACCGCGCGGTGCTCCGCCTCGAGCCACTCGAGCTGGTCGGGATCGAGCGCGGCGCCGTCGGCGCCCTCGAGGTACGACCACCAGCGCTCCCGCCACTCCTCCGATGCGAGGAAGCGGTCGCGGGTCAGGTTCCCGGCGTCGGGCAGCACCAGCGCGAGGCTCATGGGGTCGACGTCCATCGCGCACCCGGCCTCAAGGTTCGCCCCCACGTGGTCAACGACGACGAGCACCGACGGCATGCCGGCGACGCACTCGAGGTCGGCCGCCCAGTCCGAGACGACGGATGCCGCCGGCCGCGGGCCGACGTTCACGAGATCGCCCACGGCCATCAGTGCGATCACGGCGAGCGCGCCGCCGGCGACGATCCACCGGGCCCGGACCCGCCGGATGCGCCCGACGGCCGCACCGAGGCGCAACGCGAGCGGCGCCATGAGCCACACCGCGTAGTGGGAGAACGAGACGCCGGATGCCGCGAGCACGACGGCGTGCGCGAGAGCGATGATCGCCCACCAGGCCTCTCGGGGCCACGCGAGGAAGAACGGGAGGGCGATGATCGCCGCGACGATCGCCCCGGCGCCGAGGTAGCGGAGTTGCGGACGACACCGAAGTCGGAATGGGCCCCGTGTTATTCCGAGTTATGATGAAAACACGGAATAACGCTCACCGAACTCCGAAAAGGGGCGACATTGGCGAACGCGGGCACCACCTGGCCGGCGCACGGCTCGCGAACCGTGCCCTGGCGGCAGGAGGGCCGACACGGCACGCGAGCCGATCGGATGCTGCGCGAGATCACGGTCTCGCTGCCGCCCATGATCGCGAGCCTCGACTACCGTCCCGAACCTCGACTCGCGAACGCGCTCGCCGAGGCGGCACGGGCGGTCATCGCGGTCGATACCGATCCGCGGGGGCAGCTCGGCGCGCTCGGCGGGCTCCTCCTGCGCACCGAGTCCGTCTCGTCATCGCGCATCGAGCAGGTGGACGCGAGCATGGACGACTACGCCAGGGCGGTCGCCGGCATTCGCGCGAACGAGTCCGCCTCGTCGATGGTCGCCGCCACGCGGGCGCTCGGCCAGATGATCGATCGCGCCGGGACCGCGGGGCGGATCGGGCTCGAGGACGTGCTCGACGCGCACCGCACCCTCATGGCCGACGACCCCATGGACGCGCGGTACGCCGGGCGCATCCGCGACGTGCAGAACTGGATCAGCGGATCCGACCACTCGCCGATCGGCGCGGTGCACATCCCGCCGCCGCCCGAGCTCGTGCGCGCGCTGCTCGACGACCTCATCGCGTTCGCGGCCCGCGACGACCTCGATCCCGTCGCTCAGGCCGCCATCGTGCACGCCCAGTTCGAGTCGATCCACCCCTTCACCGACGGCAACGGGCGGATCGGGCGCGCCCTGATCAACGCCGTGTTCCGCCGGCGCGGGCTCACGTCGCGGACGGTCGTGCCCGTGGCATCCGCCATGCTCGCCGAGCGCGACCGGTACTTCGCGCTCGTCAACGGCTATCGCGACGGCGACGTCGACGCGTTCGTGGCCGACCTCGCGCGCGGCGCGCGCATCGCCGCAACCGAGTCGCGCGAGGCGGCCGACCGGCTCGCCGAGCTCCCCGCCTATTGGCGCGAGCTCACGCGGCCGCGTGCGGGGAGTGCGGCGGCGAAGCTCCTCGACGTGCTCGCCGAGCACCCGATCCTCGGTGCCGAGGAGGCGCAGGAGCTCACCGGCGCGCCGCTCTCGAGCGTCTACACCGCGCTCGATCGTCTGGAGGAGGACGGCGTCATCCGCCAGGTCACCGCACGGCAGCGCAACCGCGTCTGGGGTGTCGTCGACCTGCTCGCCGAGCTCGACGATCTCGCCGCGCGGATCGCGTCGGCCGTGCGTGCCGGCGACTGAGCACCCGCACGGCCGTCGCGATCGACGGCGTGCGGTCTCGGAGCCCGGCGAGCGCATAATGGATTGATGGATCCATCAATCCATGGAGGAGTCCCCGTGTTCACCGACGCCAGCCGGCCGCTCTACGAGGTCAAGGCCAACCTCTTCAAGGGCCTCGCGCACCCGCTGCGCGTCCGAGTGCTCGAGGTGCTCGCGACCGCGCCCGACGCGGAGACCCCGGTCGCCGCGCTGCTCGAGGCGACCGGACTCGAGGCGTCCCACCTCTCCCAGCACCTGGCCGTACTCCGCAACTACCGGCTCGTGACCGCGGAGCGCCGCGGCAACCAGGTGTCGTACCGGCTCGCCTACCCGCAGGTCGCCGACCTCCTCCGCGTCGCCCGTGCGCTCCTCGGCGAGATCCTCCAGGCGACCGAGCGCCAGCTCGTCGAGCAGGCGGGCCTGCCCGCCATCCCGACGCCGTCGACGGCGACGGATGCCTCGGCCACGCCGACCGGTGAGGCCGCGACTGCGACGGCGGCCCGGTCGTGACCGCGTCCTCCGCGCAGCGCGCCGCCCGCGGCATCCGCTCGCTGTTGCCCGGCGTCGCGGACTACCGCGACCTCCGCCGCACCTGGAAGGGCGACCTCGTCGCCGGCGTCACGGTCGGGATCGTGGCGCTGCCGCTCGCGCTCGCGTTCGGGGTCGGCTCCGGCGCGGGCGCCGCGAGCGGGCTCGTGACCGCGATCGTCGCGGGCGTCGTCGCCGCGGTGTTCGGCGGTTCGAACGTGCAGGTCTCCGGGCCGACGGGAGCGATGGTCGTCGTGCTGGCGCCGATCATCGCGACGCACGGTCCGGGAGCGCTCGCGATCGTGGGCCTCCTGGCCGGGGCGATGGTCCTGGTCGCCGGCGCGCTGCGGCTCGGCCGTGCCGTGACGTTCATCCCGTGGCCGGTGATCGAGGGGTTCACCCTCGGGATCGCGGTCATCATCTTCCTCCAGCAGGTCCCGGCGGCCGTCGGCGTGCCCGCGACGGAGGGGGCGAACGCCGTCGTCGGCGCGGTCGACGCGGTGCTCGGCGCCTCCTGGCCGGATGCGGCGTGGTCGCTCGCCGTCGTCGCGACGGTGGCCGCGATCATGCTCGTCGCCCCCCGCATCCACCCGCTCGTGCCCCGGCTCGATCGTCGCGATCATCGTCGTCACGCTGGTCGTCGTGCTGGCCGGGATCCCCGTCGCGACGATCGGGGCGCTGCCGAGCGGCCTCCCGGCGCCGACGCTGCCCGCGTTCGACCCCGCGACCCTATCGTCCCTGCTCCTGCCGGCGGCGACGGTCGCCGCCCTCGCCGCGATCGAGTCGCTCCTGTCGGCGCGGGTCGCGGCATCCATCTCCGACACCGGCCCGTACGACGCCGATCGCGAGCTCGTCGGCCAGGGGCTCGCATCGATCGCGTCGGCGCTGTTCGGCGGGATGCCGGCGACCGGAGCCATCGCGCGGACGGCCGTCAACGTGCGCACGGGCGGGCGCACGAGGCTCTCGGCCATCGTGCACGCCGCGCTGCTCGCCGCGATCGTCGCGGTGGGCGCGTCGGTGGTGGCGTCGATCCCGCTCGCGGCGCTCGCGGGGGTCCTCATGGTCACCGCGACGCGCATGATCTCCGTCGCGACCGTACGGTCGGTCGTCGGTTCGACCCGCGCGGATGCGGTCGTGTTCGTCGCCACGGCGATCATCACCGTGAGCGTCGACCTCATCACGGCGGTGCTCGTGGGCATCGCGGTCGCGGCGTTCCTCGCGCTGCGGACGCTCGCCCGATCGAGCGGCGTCCATCGCGAGGAGCTGCCCGGTCCCGCGGAGGCCGGCGACGAGCGGGTCGCGCTGTTCCGGCTCGAGGGCGCCCTCTTCTTCGGCGCGGCCGAGCGCATGCTCGAGCGCGTCGGCGCGATGCGCGACGTCGACGTCGTCATCATCCGGATGTCGCAGCTCCAGATCCTCGATGCGACCGGGGCGCAGGTGATCACCGAACTGGTCCAGGCGCTGGAGCGACGCGGCGTGACCGTGCTCGTGAAGGGGATCCAGGCCCGGCACCTCGAGCTCGCGCGCCGGGTGGGCGTCATCGACTCGCTCCGTCACCAGAAGCACCTGTTCGACGACCTCGCGAGCGCGGTCGCGCACGCGCGCAGCCACGTGCACCGGGCGTCCGCCGCGATGTGACGGACCGGGGCGGCTCGACGTACGATCGAGGCACGCCGGCCGGGGCGCTCTGGAGGGAGCACCACTGGTCACCTGGCATCCGATCCTCGCCGCCGACGAACCCGAACCGGGGCGGTGGCGACTCGTCGACTCGCTCGGCCGCGAGTACGGCCGGGTCAGTATCGTCCGCGTCGACGGCGACGTCCGGTACCGCGCCGAGTTCGAGGGCGGCCTCCTCGGCTGGGCCACCACGCTGCGCGGCGCGTGCGAGCGCGTGCACCAGGCGTTCGTCCGCTCCCACGGCCCCGGCGCGTGGCAGGGATACCCCGATTTCTCCCGCGTCGACCGATGAGGATTCCGTTCTCACGGACGTGAGGTTCCGTCGACACCTCGGATGACTTTCACAGGGAACCGGCACGACTCGTGGAGGAACAGTGTGCAGACTGGCGACTTCGCCGCGGCGACCCCCCTTTCCAAGCACCGAGACGAGAACCGCGACGCCCGGGGCCAGCACCTCGCGCGTCGCCCGTGAGATCTATGCGCAACCAGAACAGTTCCCCCAGCACCACGCTGACCACCTCCGACGAATCCCTCGACGCCACGCGTGCCCGGGTTCGTCGCACCCGTCGCAACCGTCGCGCCGCGTGGATCGCGTCCGGCGCGGTCGTCACGGTCGGCGCCCTCGTCGGCTCGGGCTTCGCCGTGCAGTCGGCGGTCGCAGACCAGGAGCGGCGCGTCGCCGAGACCGCGGCGATCGCCGCCGGCACCGACCGCGGCATCGACCAGCTCGACGCGGCCGGCGGCCTGCTCGCGGCGCACGCCGTCAAGACCGCCGAGGACACGCTGAAGGCCGCCGACGCGACCCTCGCCAAGGCGAAGGGCAAGGCGGATGCCGCCGAGCTCGCCTCGTCGGTCGCAAGCCTCGACGACTACACCTACCTCGCACCCGAGCGCGTCTTCGAGCTCGCCGGCCTCACCTCCGAGAAGGTCGACGAGGTGACCGCGAAGGTGGCCGAGTTCGACAAGAAGGCCGCCGAGAAGGCCGCAGCCGAGAAGGCCGCGGCGAAGAAGGCCGCCGCCGAGAAGGCCGCCGCCGAGGCCGCTGCCGCCGCCGAGCAGGAGGCCGCCGCCGCCGCGCCGTCCTACCCGAGCGGTCCGGCCAACCCGAGCGGCGCGCAGGCGATCGCCCGCGACCTCATGGCGTCGATGTACGGCTGGGGTGCCGACCAGTTCGGGTGCCTCGTCGACCTCTGGAACAAGGAGTCGGGCTGGAACGTGTACGCCCAGAACCCGTCGAGCGGTGCGTACGGCATCCCGCAGGCCCTGCCCGGGTCGAAGATGTCGACCGCCGGCGCCGACTGGGCGACGAGCGCCTCCACCCAGATCACCTGGGGCCTCGGCTACATCGCCGGTCGCTACGGCACGCCGTGCGGCGCGTGGTCGCACTCCGTGTCGGTCGGCTGGTACTGATCCCCGGACCGCACGCGGTCCGGCTCACCTGGCGGCTGCGGCGTCTCGAACGCCGTGAGCAGCCGGAGGAGCACCCCGTCGAGCACCGCTCGTTCGCCGGCGTCCATCGCCGCGAGCGGGCGGTGCTCGCGTTCGGGGGAACGCTGCCCAAGGTCCTGTCGCCCGCCACGGGCGACTGCTAACCTGCGCACCAGACGCCGCCCCGCACCCCGCCGGGAGGCGGATCGGGGGGTCCATGGGTCGCGGCTGGTGGCGTCGCAGGTCGGCTCCGACGGGGCCCCGGCCGACGGAGGGCGACGCCGCAGCGGTGATCCAGCCGGCGGGCGGGATCCCGCGCGCCGTCGCCATCCTGCTCGGCCTCGCGGGGGCGGTCGTCGTCGTCTTCGGTCTCGCCGCCGCCCGCACGGTGGTCACGCCCGTGTTCTTCGCCCTGGTGCTCACGATCTGCGCTCACCCGGTCCGTCGCGGCCTCGAGCGACGAGGGGTCCCCAGCGGGCTGGCGACCGGAAGCGCCATCCTCGCCGTCTTCGCGATCCTCGCAGGGTTCGTCACGGCGCTGATCGTCGCGCTCGCGCAGTTCACGACGCTGCTTCCGCAGTACGCCACGGAACTCCAGGCCGCCGCCGCAGCCCTCGGCGATGCGCTGGAGCGCCTCGGCATCGGCTCGGAGCAGGCCCAGGTCATCGTCGACGGGCTCGAGCCGTCGCGGGCGATCGAACTGGTCTCGGCGCTGCTCGGGGGCGTCGCCGGCATCGTGTTCTCGCTCGTCGTGGTGCTCACCCTGCTGATCCTGATGGCGATGGACGCCGCGTACGGTCCCGCGATCCTCCGGCAGATCCGACCGCGGCGCCCGGCGCTCGTCGACGCGCTCGTCGCCTACTCGGCGAACGTGCGCCGGTACATGGTGGTCACCACCGCGCTCGGCGTGGCGCAGGGCGCGCTGAACTGGATCGCGCTGCTCGTCCTGCAGGTTCCCGGCGCGCTGCTCTGGGGTCTGCTCTCGTTCATCTGCAGCTTCATCCCGAACATCGGGTACTTCATCGCGATCGTGCCGCCGCTCGTGTTCGGCTTCCTCTCCGGCGGCTGGCCGACGGTCGTCGCGGTCATCGTGGTCTACGGCGTCGTGAACGCGGTGGTCCAGTCGATCGTGCAGCCGAAGGTGGTCGGCGGGGCCGTGCGCCTCAGCGAGACGATCACGTTCGTGTCGGTCCTGTTCTGGGCGCTCGTGCTCGGCCCCTTCGGTGCCATCCTCGCGGTGCCGCTCACCCTCCTCGTCCGCACGGTGCTGCTGGATGCGGACCCGTCGCTCAGGTGGTGGCGGCCCGCGACCGGGGACCTCGACGAGACGAAGGCCATCGCGGCGGAGATGGCCGCCGAGCGGAAGGCGGACCGGGAATCGCGGACCGAGCACCGACGCGAGGCACGCCGGTCAAGGCCCTGACCCCCTCCGGGGGCGGCAGCTAGCCTGACGTCATGGGCGAGCAGCAGACCGCGAGCGCGAACGGCGGCCTCCGCGGGAGGATCGCGCGCCTCGTGCAGTGGGTGCTGAGCACCAAGCCCGCGCGCGCGTTCCTGCTGTACCAGGAGCAGCACGGGGCGATGCTCGCCGACAGCGTCACCTACCGGACGCTGTTCTCGGTGTTCGCGGGCACCTTCCTCGGCTTCGCGGTCGCCGGCATCTGGCTCGCCGGCAACCCCGACGCCATCGACGCGATCGTGACGACGGTCAGCGGCGTCATCCCCGGACTCATCGGCGAGGGCGCCGCGATCGATCCCGAGGCGCTCATCCAGCCGATCACGCTCAGCATCGCGGGCGCGATCGCGCTGGTCGGCGCCGTCGGCGCGGCGATCGGCGCCATCCGCTCCCTGCGCATCGCCCTGCGGCAGCTCGCCGGCCGCCCCGACGACGACAGCTTCTTCCTCTGGCAGCTGCTGCGAGACCTCGCGATCGCCGTCGCGTTCGGCGGCCTCCTCGTCGCCGGCGCGGCCGTGACGGTCGTCGGCACCGGCGCCCTCGACACCGTCGTCGACTGGCTCGGCCGGCCCTTGGGCGGCGTGCTCGCAGACACCGGCTCGAGGACGTTCTCGGTCGCCGTCGCCTTCGCGATCGACACCGTCGTGATCGCCGGCCTGTTCCGGCTGCTCTCAGGACTGAGGCCGAGCGCACGGGCACTCTGGTCCGGTGCGCTCATCGGGGGAGCGGGCCTCACCGTGCTCCAGGTGCTGTCCGGGCTCTTCGTCGGCGGCGCGACGAGCAACCCGCTGCTGGCCTCGTTCGGCTCGATCATCGCGTTGCTCATCTGGCTCAACCTGTCGAGCCAGGTCGTCCTCCTCGCGAGCGCCTATGTCATCACGGGGGTCGAGGAGGAGCGGGACCGGGTGGCGGCACGGTACGGGGCCGCCTCGATGGCGCTGCGACGCCTGAAGCGCGCCGAACGACGGGCAGCGGATGCCGCGGCCGAGGTCGCCGCGGCCAGGGACGCCCTCCCCGGGGTCACCGACCCCGCCGCGCGCGACCGGCACTCCGTCCCGTGAGCACCTGCGGCGGCGTGGGCCGCCGCAGTCGGTCGGGACGGGCCCGCCGCGCGCGGCGGGACCGGGTCGCCTCAGCGCGTCGTGCCCGGGTCGCGGTCGATCTCGACGATCTCGACCTCCTCGACGACGACCGCGTCGTCGTCCGTGCCCCAGTCGCCGTCGTCGACGACGTCGGCGTCCTTGGGGACCTCCGCGTCCAGCGGCAGGTCGGAGTCGGTGTACTCGCCCTCCGTGGGGTCGTGCGGCACTCGTGCCATGGTTCGTCCTCCTTCTCCGATCGTGCGTCCGCCGCGTCGGCGGACGGGTCAACGCTAGGCAGCCCCGGGGCTCGACCGTCAGGGGATTGACGCTCGCCCGCGGTCCGGGTAGCGCCGGCGTCGCACGCAGCAGCCGTCGCGAACGACGCCCTCGACGCGTCATCCGCCCCGGATTAGGCTGCCCGCATGTGCCGGAACATCCGAACCCTCCACAACTTCGAACCGGTCGCGACGAGCGACGAGGTCCGCGCCGCCGCACTGCAGTACGTCCGCAAGGTGAGCGGGTCCACGCACCCGTCCAAGGCCAACCAGGCGGCCTTCGACGATGCGGTCGAGGAGATCGCGCACGTCACGCAGCACCTGCTCGACCACCTCGTGACCTCGGCGCCGCCGAAGAACCGGGAGGTGGAGGCCGAGAAGGCGCGAGCGCGCGCGGCGCAGCGCTACGCCACGGCGGGCGCGTGAACGCCGACGTCGGGGGAGCGCGATAGCGTCGCTGCCATGGCCCGCGACGCGACGACCCTCGAGATCGACGGACCGGACGGCGTGCGCGTCGTGCGGGTCTCCAGCCCGGAACGGGTCGTGTGGCCCGACGCCGGGATCACCAAGCTCGAACTGGCGCAGTACCTCATCGCGGTCGGCGACGCGTTCGTCGCGGCCAACGGCGATCGACCGGTCTCGCTCGAGCGGTTCCGCGACGGCATCGGCGGCGAGTCGTTCTTCTCCAAGAACCCGCCGAAGGGCGCACCGGAGTGGATGCGGGACGTGATGGTGACCTACCCGAGCGGGCGGAGCCATCCGCAGCTCGTCATCGACGAGCCGGCGGGCGCGGTCTGGGCCGCGCAGATGAACACCATCGTCTTCCACCCCTGGGCCTCGCGCGCCGGTGCGCCCGACCTGCCCGACCAGCTCCGCGTCGACCTCGACCCGCAGCCGGGAACGGGGTTCGCGGAGGCCGTGCCCGCCGCGCTCGCCCTGCGCGAGCTGCTGGCCGAGGTCGGCCTGACGGGGTTCGTCAAGACGTCGGGCAACCGCGGCATCCACGTCTTCGCGCCCATCGAGCCCGAGCACGAGTTCCTCGAGGTGCGTCACGCCGTCATCGCGCTCTCGCGCGAGCTCGAACGACGCATGCCCGACGCGGTGACCACCGCGTGGTGGAAGGAGGAGCGCGGCGAGCGCATCTTCCTCGACTTCAACCAGGCCAATCGGGACCGGACGATGGCGGGCGCCTACAGCCCTCGTGCCCTCGCGACCGCGGCCGTCTCCTGTCCGCTGGAGTGGGACGAGCTCGAGGGCGCCGACCCGTCGTCGTTCACCGTGCGGACCGTCCCCGCGCGACTGGCCGAGCGCGGCGACCCGTGGGCGGCGATGCACGGGTCGGCGGGGCGCATCGACACGCTGCTCGACTGGTGGCGCCGCGACCTCGACCACGGGCTCGGCGAGCTGCCGTTCCCTCCCGACTTCCCCAAGATGCCGGGGGAGCCCACGCGCGTGCAGCCCAGTCGTGCCAGGAAGCCCGACGCCGACTGACGGTCAGACCGCGATGCCCGGCGCGCCGCCTGCGTGCGGCGGGCGGCCGTGCACCTCCCGATGCAGCCGCTCCATGCGGGCGTCGAGCTCGGCCGCCGTGCGGGCCGCATCCGTCAACTGGTCGAGCAGGCCCGCCGGGACCTGCCGGTCGAACTTGTAGTAGATCTTGTGCTCGAGACTGGCCCAGAAGTCCATCGCGATCGTGCGGATCTGCACCTCGACCGCGACCGGGTGCGCACCCGTCGAGAGGAACACGGGCACCTCGACGATGAGGTGCAGGCTCTGGTAGCCGTTCGACTTCGGCTCGGCGATGTAGTCCTTGACCTTGAGCACGCGGACGTCCTCCTGCGCCGTGAGGAGCTCGGCGATGCGGTAGGCGTCCGAGACGAAGCTGCACGTCACCCGGACGCCGGCGATATCGGTGATCGTCGAGCGGATGGCGTCGAACGACGGGTCGATCCCCTTGCGCCGCATCTTGTCGATGACGCTGTCGAGGCTCTTGAGCCGGCTCGAGATGTGCTCGATCGGGTTGTACGCGTGGGCCTGGCTGAACTCCTCGCGGAGGATCGAGAGCTTGGTGATCACCTCGTCCATGCCGAACTTGTAGCGCTGCATGAAGCGCTCCGTCTCGTCGCGCAGCGCCCGCATCTCCTCGAGCGTCTGCCCGTCGATCGTGTCGAGCGTGCGCTGCGCCCGGTCGGTCAGCATCGGCTGCGGAGCGGGGCGTGCTGGCGGGGGTCCGTCGAGCGGCGTCACGCACGCAACGCTACGCCGCGAACCTCGGCGTTCGCCCAGCGGACCCGCTGCGTTCGCGTCGAGCGGAGCGCGGCCGCGGATCAGTCGACGGCGTCGACGTACCGCCACCGGTCCGTGCGGACGAAGCGGCTCGTCTCGCGCTGCACGCCGCGCTCCGCGCCGACCCGGTACCTCGCCGCGAACTCGACGACGCCGTCTCGGTCGAGGGGGCCGCCGCGCTCGGTGCGGATGATCTCGAGCGAGCGCCAGTGGACGTCCGGATCGAGCTCCAGCGCGTCGGGACGGGTCGACGGATGCCACGTGGCCAGCAGGTACGCGACGTCGCCCACGACGAACGCCGTGTACCTCGAGCGCATCAGCTGCACGGCCGTCGGAGCCGCGCCGCCGCCGAGCAGGGGTCCGCAGCACTCGCCGTGGACGTTCCCGCTGCCGCAGGGGCAGCGATCCGCGGCCGCCGGAGTGTCGAACGGGCGATGCGGTTCCATGCGATCCAGTCTCGCGCACGCGCGATCATCGTTCGCCCAGCTGAAGTCGAGGATCCATTCAGAATCATCATGCAGGCTGGAGGACCTGTGCGCCCGGGCCATCGTGCCCGGGCCCGTCCATGCCTTCGCTCGGAAGGCCCCCGACCCCCGGATCCGAGCCCCCACACGCTATGCAGACTCCCGATTCGATCACGCCTGCCCCCACCGATTCCGCACCCTTCCGCACCGAGGCGGCGACCCGCCGCGCCGCGCGCCGCGACAAGACCGGTCGCCGCCGCCGCCTCGTCCTGGCCGGCGCGCTCGTCGCCGTCGGCGCCGTCGCGGGCACGGGTCTGACCGTCAACTCGTCGCTCGCCGCCCAGCGCGTCGCCGAGACCGCCGCGCTCGCCGGGTCGACCGGGCTCGCGGGCGAGCAGCTCGGCGCCTACGCCGGCATCGCGGAGGCCAAGGTGCACGCCGCGGCCCAGGACACGCTCACCGTCGCCGAGGGGACCCTCGCCGACGTCGAGGACAAGATCGACGCCGACTCGCTCGCGTCGTCGGTCGCGACGCTCGGCGACTACGAGACCCTCCCGCTCGACGAGGTCCGCGACCTGACCGTCTCGACGCGGGCGGAGATCCGCAAGGCCGAGGAGGCCGCCGCCGCGCACGACCGCGAGGTCGCCGAGCGCGAGGCCGCCGAGGCGCTCGCCCGCGCGAACACCCCCGAGGGCGCCAAGCAGACCGCGCGAGCCATGGCCGCGTCGCAGTACGGCTGGGGCGAGAGCGAGTTCCAGTGCCTCGTGCAGCTGTGGACCAAGGAGTCCGGCTGGAACTACCAGGCGGTGAACTCCTCGAGCGGCGCCTACGGCATCGTCCAGGCGTGGCCCGCGGAGAAGCTCGCGACGGCCGGCGCCGACTGGCGGACCAACGCCGCCACCCAGGTCAAGTGGGGCCTGGACTACATCGCCCGCGGATACGGCAGCCCGTGCGCCGCGTGGGGCCACTCGCAGTCGCTGAACTGGTACTGAACCGCGCCGGAGCATCCGTGAGCCGCCGATCCCCCTCGGGGTCGGCGGCTCACGTCGTCCGCGGGTCCAGCAGCGCGCGCCGGTCGGGATGCCGGTCGAACCAGTGCTCCACGTACCAGCAGCTCGGCACGATCCGGCGCGTCGAGTTCGCCTCGACGTCGTCGACCGCGAACCGCACCACGTCGGCCGCGAGGCCGCTGCCGCGGTAGGGCGGGTTCGTGAACGTCCGCACGAAGGCGACCGAGTCGCCGAGCTCACGGTAGTCGAGCACGCTCGCGACCTGCCCGTCGACGCGGAGCACGTACCGCCTGAGGTCGGGTTCGTGGACGAGGTCTTTCACGCGCCCAAGGCTACGCCCGACGGCCACGTGGCGCGTCATCGACCGCGCAGGCGGTCGAGATCCCGCCGCTCGCGTTTCGTCGGGCGCCCGGCGCCGCGATCGCGCAGGGGCACGGATGCCACTGCCTCGCGGGGCGGGGGAGCCGGCGTGCGATCGTCGGCGGCCGTCGCGGCGAGCTCGGCCGACACGCGCTTCACGATCGGGCGACGCACGATCAGGATCCGGTCGAAGCCGTGGAGGCGCACGCGCACCTCGTCGCCGGGCCGCACCGGCTGCGCGGCCTTCGCCCGCTCGCCGTTCACGCGCACATGGCCGGCGCGGCAGGCGGCCGTGGCGGCCGACCGGGTCTTGCACACCCGGACCGCCCACAACCACGCGTCCACGCGCGCCGACTCGAGCTCCGCCATCCCACCAGCCTACGGCGGGCGCGCGCTCCGCTCAGCGGACCAGCGCCCACCAGATCATCAGCATCGTCACGAGGAAGCCCACGACGTAGTTGATGAGGATGAATCGACGCCAGCCCCGGTTCGACGTGCCGGACGCGGCATCCGTCACCGACCGGTACGGCCACGCCGCCCCGAGGTAGGGGAGCACGAGCAGGGCGGCCAGCGGACCGGGCCAGTCGGTCGCGAGCATCAGCAGCCCGGCCGCCGTCCAGAGCGCGAGCGCGATCCGCACCGTCGTCGCGGCCCCGAGGGCCGTCGCGATCGAGGCGATCCCCGCCTCCCGGTCGGGCACGACGTCCTGGACGGCCCCGAACGCGTGACTCGCCATGCCCCAGCAGAAGAAGGCGACGAGCAGCGCGACGAGCGGCCAGGTGAACTCGGCGCCCGCGACGGCCAGGCCGTAGACGGCCGGGCTCGTGAAGTGCGTGCTCGAGGTGATCGAGTCGAGCACCGGCCGCTCCTTGAACCGCAGTCCCGGCACCGAGTACGCGAAGACCGCGAAGAGGCTGATCGCGAGGACGAGCCACGACCAGGGCTCGTCCGTGCCGCCGAGCCAGAGCATGGCCGCCACCAGTGGTGCCGCCGTGACCAGCCCCGCCGCGACCACGGTGCGATGCAGGCTCGGGTCGAGCAGCGCCCCCTCGGCTCCGCCCTTGCGCGGATTCCGCAGGTCGGACTCGTAGTCGAAGACGTCGTTCACGCCGTACATGAGCAGGTTGTACGGCACCAGGAAGAACAGGGTGCCGACGACGAGGAGCGGGTCGACCCGGCCGGTCGTCAGCACGTACCCGGCCGCGAACGGGAACGCGGTGTTGATCCAGCTCACGGGCCTCGACGAGAGCAGGACCTGCCCGGCCCGATGCGCGAGGCCGTCGCGGGTCGCCGCGGCGCTCATCGCGCGCCGCCCCGGTCGGCGCGTTCGTCGAGCGGGGTCGCCGCCGGTCTCCGGGAGACGAGCGTCCACACCGCGGGAAGCAGCAGCACGCCCGCGAGCGGATACAGGAAGTCCTCGACCGGCGCGAGCCCGATGGCCCAGCCCGATCGGCGCGCGTCGTCGTACGCCACGATCCCGGTGCCGACGATGAGCGAGTCGAACACGGCCGTCAGCACGACGAGCACGCCCGCGGCGATCGCGGTCGCGACGACCCGGCGGCGTCGCGCCGCGGCTGTGCGGGGGCGGCCCGTCCATGCCGCGGCCAGCGCGACCACGACGAACGGGAGACTGATGAGCAGGTAGGTCAACTCCGGTCCTCCGGATCCGTCGCGGCCGCGACGCGTCGTTCGCGCGCCGCGAGCGCGCGTTCGCCGCCGAGGACGAGGATGAGCGTGAGGTAGGAGAGGAACGCCAGGAAGACCGGCTCCTCCAGGGGCAGCTCGGGTGCCAGCTCGATGCCCGTCACGATGGCCGAGCTTCCGCGGAAGAACACGCCGGCGGCGATCCCGGCGGCATCCCACAGCAGGAAGAAGGCGAGGCCGACGGCGATCGTGAGGGCGGCGGCGAGCGGGGCGCGCCAGAACACCAGGCGCCACCGCGCGTCGATCAGGGCCATGCACCCGATCACGACCAGCAGCCCCGCGAGGTAGGCGAACCCCGTCATGCGCTGCCGCTGCCCGGATCGACGGTCGCGAGCTCGTCGGCGCCGGACGGTTCGCCGATCGGACCGGACGAGCGGTCGCCGCGCACGCGCTTCAGCACGTTCTCCGCACTGATCAGGCACATCGGCAGCCCGATCCCGGGTACCGACGAGCCGCCCGCGTAGTACAGCCCGTCCACCCGTCGGGACCGGTTGGTGCCGCGGAGGAAGGCGGACTGGCGAAGCGTGTGCGCCGGCCCGAGGGCTCCGCCTTGCCATGAATTGAGGTCGGCCGCGAAATCGGCGGGGCCGACCGTGCGCCGCACCACGATGCGCTCGGCGAGGTCGTCGAGTCCCGAGACCTCGGCGATGCGGCGGATGGCCCGGTCGGCCGTCTCCTCGACGAGCCGGTCGCCCGCGCCGTCGATGCCGCCCCGCCCGATCGCCGTGTCGGCCGGCACCGGCACGAGGAGGAACAGGTTCGTGTCCCCGGCCGGTGCGACCGAGTCATCCGTGGCGCTCGGCATGCAGGCGTAGAACGACGCGGGATCGGGGACGTGCGGGTCGGAACCGAAGATCGCGCCGAAGTTCGCGTGCCAGTCGTCGGTGAAGAACAGGGTGTGGTGCGCGAGTCCGGGCACCTCGCCCCGCACGCCGAGCATCGCGAGCACCGCGCCGGGGCCCGAGGTGCGTCGGCGCCACCACGCCTCGGGGTACGTCTGCGCGTACCGGGGGAGCAGCTCGGTCTCCGTGTGGTGCAGGTCGGCCGCGGACACGACGCGGTGGGCCGGCGCGACGACGCTCCGCCCGGATGCGTCGCGGAACCGAGCGCCGGCCGCCGCCGGGCGGGCCCCGCCGGAGGCCAGCTCGATCCCCTCGACGCGCGCACCCGTGACGATGTCGACCCCGGCGCCGACCGCGATGGCCGTGATGCGCTCGATGAGCTCGGCGAACCCGCCGCGCGGGTAGAAGACGCCCTGCTCCAGGTCCATGTGGCTCATGAGGTGGTACATCGCGGGGGTCGCGTCGGGCGAGGACCCGAGGAAGACGGCGGGGTAGCCGAGCACCTGCCGCAGGCGACGGTCCTGCACCGCTCGTGCGGCGAACCGCTCGAGCGGCGTCGTGAGCAGCGAGGCCAGCCGGCCCGACTGCCGCAGCACCTCGCCGGAGAGCAGCGAGCGGGGATCGTCGAAGTTCGTGTACAGGAAGCGTCGCCTGGCGATGTCGTAGGCGGATGCCGCGGAGTCCAGGTAGCGCTCGAGGGCCGCACCCGCTCCGGGCTCGATCGACTCGAACAGCGCCACGTTCTCGGCGCGCGTCGGCCGCAGGTCGACCGGGGCGTCGTACCCGTCGGCCCAGACCCGGTAGCCCGGATCGAGCCGCACCAGGTCGAGCTCCTCGGCGGCACTGGTGCCGAACAGCCGGAAGAAGTGGTCGAACACCTCCGGCATGAGGTACCAGGAGGGGCCCGTGTCGAACCGGAATCCGCCGCTCGACCAGCTGCCGGCGCGACCCCCGAGCTCGTCGCGCGACTCCAGCAGCGTCACCCGATGGCCGTCGCGCGCGAGCAGGGCCGCCGAGGCGAGCCCGGCGATGCCGCCCCCGATGACCACGATGCGTTCCGACGTGCCGATCATCGCCGGCTCCCTCCAGTGACGAGCGCCGACCGCACGGCGATGGCGAGCTTCTCGCCGTCGGGGACACGGATCCGGGTCGCGATGATCTCCGCGGCCGGCGTCGCGCGGCAGCGCGCGGAGAGGCTCGCGAACAGGCCGTGCGCCGCGGCGACCGCACTCCGCGCCCGACGGGGCAGGTCGGGCAGCGACTCGCCCGCGATCGCGAGGTCGTGGTCGATGTCGTCGAGGATCGCGGACTTGTCCGCCTCGGTGAACGCATCGGGGTCCACCCCGGGGAAGTAGTTGCGGCCGAGCGTGCGCCAGTCCACCGCCAGGTCCCGGAGGAAGTTGATCTTCTGGAACGCGGCACCAAGGTGGACCGCCCCCCGCTCGAGCCGGGCCCTGCGGTCCGGGTCGACCGTGGCCGACGCCGTCCCGGAGCCCGTCGCCGCGGCTCGTTCGCCCGCGAGGAACGTCGCGAGGCACATCAGCCCCACGACCTCGGCCGAACCGTGGATGTACGGACCGATCTCCTCGGGCGCGAAGGGCGCGGGGTCCAGGTCGCGACGCATCGAGGCGAAGAACGGGCGCGTGAGCTCCGCGCCGAACCCCGTCTCGCGTGCGACCGCGGCGAACGCGTGCACCACGAGGTTCGCCGAGTACCCGCGCGCGATCGCCTGCTCGGTCTCCGCCTCGAGCCCGTCGAGGACCTCGAGCAGTTCGGCGGGTGCCAGTCCGGCCTCCGCCGCGGCGCCGTCGACGATCTCGTCGGCGACCCGAACCAGCGCATAGATGGAGCGGATGCGTCGGCGCGCCTCGGCGTCGAGGAGCCGCGCCGCGGCGCCGAACGACGTGGAGTAGTGCGCGATCACGGTGGCCGAGCTCGCATCCGCGGCATCCGAGTACCGCTCGAGCAGCGTGGGGTCCTTGCGTCCGCTCATCGCATGCGCTCCGTCGCCCGTTGCGCGAACTCGCCGAGCTCGGCGCGCAGCCCGACCGGCAGGTCGGCGGCGTCGAGCTCGTACCTCGCGAGCGTGACGTGCTCGTGCGCGAGCGAGAGGGCCGCATCGAGCGCGCCGCATGCGCGCAGCTCCTCGCGGAGCGCCGCCGCCGACTGGTCGTCGAGGGCCGGATCGCCGAGGCGCGCACGGATCGCCGGCCAGGCCGACGTGGTCGCGGCGTGCGCGATGAGCGCCGTCCGCTTGCCCTCGCGCAGGTCGGCGGAGGCGGACTTGCCCGTCACGACGGGATCGCCGAAGACGCCCAGCACGTCGTCGACGATCTGGAACGCGACGCCGGCGAGCCGGCCGAACCGGCAGAGGGCGTCGACGGCGTCGTCCGGTGCGCCCGCGAGCACGGCGCCCGCCGCGAGCGGCGCCTCGAACGAGTACACGGCGGTCTTCTGCTCGAGCGTCGCGAGCACGCCCTCGAGCGCGGGTGCGGAGTCGCCGAGCGAGGCGACCACGTCGGCCAGTTCGCCCGCGGCGGAGACGAAGACCGCCCGGTCCAGGATGTCGAGCAGCGACTCGCGGCGCGCTCGGTCCAGCGGCAGCATCGCGAGCTCGCGATGGGCGCGGCTGAGCGCGAGGTCGCCCGCGAGCACCGCGGCCGTCGCCGCCCACACCTCGCCGGTGCGCGCATCGCCGCCGTGCGCCTCCGCGCGCGCCGCGAACCGGCCGGCGACGTTCGGTGCCCCCCGTCGCACGGTGTCGCGGTCGATCAGGTCGTCGTGGATGAGGAAGGCCGTGTGCAGGAGCTCGAACGCGAGGGCGACCCGGGTGACGAGGTCGCGCTCGGCGCCGCCGAACCCGCGGTACGACGCCCAGACGAGCCGCGGGCGGATGCGCTTGCCCCCGGAGCTCTGCAGCTCGATCGACTCCCAGAGCGCCGTGTAGTGGCTGCCGTAGGCGCCCGCCCGGCCACGTGCGTCGGCGAAGAACCTGCGCAGCTCGTCGTCGATCGCGGCATCGAGCAGTTCAGGCACGGAAGAGCTCCAGTTCCTGCGCCTGCAGGACGAGCCAGGGGCTGAACGCCCACGGCGCCGCGGCGACGGCGGTCGCGAGCGATCGCGGCTCGACCCAGCGGAACTCCGCGACCTCGCGCGGGTTGGGGTCGGGGTCGCCGGACGCCGTGGCGACGTAGACCGGGCACACCTCGTTCTCGACGATCCCGTTCGCGTCCGTCGCCCGGTAGCGGAACAGGGGCAGCGCGAGCTCGACCGTGTCGAGCTCGAGCCCGAGCTCGAAGTCGGCGCGGCGGCGCACGGCGTGCAGCAGCGCCTCGGCCGGCTTCGGGTGCCCGCAGAACGAGTTGGTCCAGACGCCCGCCCACGTCTGCTTCGAGAGGGCGCGACGGGTGATGAGCACCTCGCCGATGGGATTGACGATGTGACACGAGAAGGCGAGGTGGAGCGCGGTGTCCGGTCCGTGCGCGGCGCTCTTCGGCGCCCGGCCGACGGGCGCGCCCGACTCGTCGAGCAGGACCACCTCGTCCTCGACGGTCTCGGTCGTGTGGTTCATGTGCGCCTCCTCGTCCGGCGGCGATGCGTCCGCCCCGGTTCGTGTCCCCGAAGCTAGCAGCGGCACGGAGCCGGGCGGAACAACCGAAAGTTGGACGGGGACCGTCGGTCGCTCGGATGCCGCGTGCGGCCGGGCGTGCGTCATGCTTGACGGATGACGGGCGAGAGCGGCGACGGCTGGGCGGAGGGCCCGGGGGGAGTCCGGTACTGGGGACGGTACGGTGCCGCGGGCCTGCTCATCGTCGATCCGGACGGCTCGGTGCTGCTGCAGCACCGAGCCGCATGGAGCCACTTCGGCGGCACCTGGGGCATTCCCGGCGGCGCCCGTCATCGCGACGAGTCTGCGCTCGACGCGGCGGTCCGCGAGGCGACCGAGGAGACCGGGATGCCGGCGGGCATCGTGTCCGCCCGGTTCGAGAGCGTGCTCGACCTCGGCTTCTGGTCGTACACGACGGTCGTCGCCGACGCGGTCGTCCGCTTCGAGCCGCACCTCGCCGACCGCGAGAGCATCGCGCTGCGGTGGACCCCGATCCCCGCGGTCGACGAGTTGCCGCTGCATCCGCGCTTCGCCGAGGCCTGGCCGGCGTTGCGCAGCCGGCTGATGGGCCGGTCCGCTCGATAGGATCGAGCCGTGGCCGAGAAGCGCACGGGGGTGTCGGATCGGGTCTGGACCGTGCCGAACCTCCTCAGCATGCTCCGATTGCTGCTCGTGCCGGTGTTCCTGGTGCTCGTGGTGGTCGGCGAGTACGTCCCGGCGCTCGTCGTGCTCGTGGTCGCGAGCGTGAGCGACCTGCTCGACGGCTTCATCGCGCGACGGTTCGACCAGGTCACGCGACTGGGCCAGCTGCTCGATCCCGCCGCCGACCGCCTGTACATCTTCGCCGCGCTCATCGGCCTCGCGGCGAACGACCTCGTGCCGTGGTGGATCGTCGTGGTGATCGTGGCGAGGGACGTGTTCCTCGTGGTCCTCGGCGTCGTGCTCGCCAACCACGGCTACGGCCCGCTCCCGGTCCACCAGCTCGGCAAGGCGGCGACCTTCGCGCTGTTCACCGGACTGCCGGTCATCATGCTCGGACTCGCGTTCCCCGTCCTGCAGCCGGTCAGCGAGCCCTTCGGCTGGGCGGTCACCATCTGGGGCGCGTTCCTGTACTGGTGGGCCGGCATCATCTACGCGATCGAGACCGCGCGTGTCGTCCGCGCGACGCGGGTGTCCGGGGCATCCGCATCCGATACGCTTGAGCCGGGAGGTTAGCGGTGGCGGATTCCGACATGACCCAGGCCGGTGCGAACGGCGAGGAGCGCGAGCCGTCGGCTGAGACGTCGGCGCATCGCGTCGACCAGCCGAACGACACGACGATGGGGTTCAGCCGCGACGCGGCGGCGCAGTTGAGCGCGCTCGACGCCGACGTGAGCGCCGCTGAGCAGGAGGCCATCGCGGCATTGCCGTCGGGCTCCGCGCTGCTCATCGTGCGCCGCGGACCGAACGTCGGGGCGAGGTTCCTGCTCGACACCGAGGTCACCTCGGTCGGTCGCCACCCCGACGCCGACATCTTCCTCGACGACGTCACCGTCTCGCGCAAGCACGCCGAGTTCGTGCGGCACGGCACCGCCTTCGAGGTCCGCGACCTCAACTCGCTGAACGGCACGTACTTCGACGGCATCCGCATCGAGACGGCGCTCCTCAGCGACGGCGCCGAGGTCCAGATCGGCAAGTACCGCCTCACCTTCTACGCCTCGCGACACGACCTCGCGGCGACGGGCACCGGGTGAGCGAGGGCGCCGCGGCGCGGCGTCCGACTCACGCCCCACCGCTGCTCGGCATCGGCCAGGTCCTGGCGAAGCTCCAGCCGGAGTTCCCGGAGCTGACCCCGTCGAAGCTGCGCTTCCTCGAGGAGCAGGGCCTCGTCTCGCCCGCCCGCACTGCGGCGGGCTACCGCAAGTTCTCACCCGCCGACATCGAGCGGATCACGGTCGTGCTCTCCATGCAGCGCGACCACTACCTTCCCCTGAAGGTGATCCGCGCGCACCTCGACGAGATCGACGCCGGGCGCACGCCGGCCCTGCCCGGCGTCGTCGACGCTGCGGCGTTCCGGGCGACCGCCGCGCGGTTCTCCCGAGAGGAGCTCCTTCGCGAGGCCGGTGCCGACGCGACGCTGCTCGACGAGGCGATCAGCGCATCGCTGATCCGGCCGGCCGAGGTCTACGGGCCCGAGGCGCGCGACCTGCTCACCGCGCTGGCCGCGCTCCGGACGAGCGGCATCGAACCGCGGCACCTGCGCGGACTCCGTGCCGCGGCCGACCGCCAGGCCGAGCTGGTCGGCCGGGCGATCGCGCCGGAACGCCGGCCGGATCCGGCCGGTCGGGCGCGGAGTGCCGAGCGCGCCCGCGAGCTCGGCGACCGGCTCGCGGTCGTGCACGCGGCCGTGCTGCGCGACGCCCTCGGCCGCCAGGTGCGCTGAGCGGGCGACACGCCGTGACGTTCGGCCCGATGTCCTCGACTCCGGTGGTCGGCGTGGGTAGCGTTGACTGCGCGCCGCCGCGGCGACGACGAGAGTGGAGGGGCGATCGGATGAGCGAGCTCGATCGGAGCGAACGAACACGATACGACCTCGGACTGCTGTTCACCGACGGCCTGCCGGAGCACGACGACGGAACCGGCTATCGCGGGGCGGTCGCCGCCCGCGCCGCGGGCATCAGCTACCGCCAACTCGACTACTGGGCTCGGACCGAGCTCGTCGAGCCGACGGTGCGGGGCGCGGCCGGCTCCGGGTCCCAGCGACTGTACGGCTTCCGCGACATCCTGGTCCTGAAGCTCGTCAAGCGACTGCTCGACACCGGCATCTCGCTCCAGCAGATCCGGGTCGCCGTGACGCAGCTCCGCGAAGCCGGCATCGACGACCTCGCGCAGACCACGCTCATGAGCGACGGCGCGAGTGTGTACCTCTGCACGTCCGACGACGAGGTCATCGACCTCGTCAATCGCGGTCAGGGCGTCTTCGGCATCGCGGTCGGCAAGGTGCTGCGCGAGGTGGAGTCGACGCTCGTGGAACTCGACACGCAGCGCGACGACCAGGTCGACGAGCTCGCCGCGCGACGTGCGCGGGCATCCCGCCGCATCTCCTGACGCGCCTCGCCCGGACGCGATGCCCCTCCTCGCCGAGGCGGTCCGGTGAGCCGACGAACGCGGTCGCAGCGTAGTCACCCGGCGAAGATGACGTCGTGTGACGTCCGGCACGGGCGTCGGCGCCGGCTCAGCGCTGGGGTGCGTCGAGCTCCATCTGCGGGGCGCCGGACTGCGCGAAGTCGCCGATGCGAGCGGTGCGCAGCACGCGCTCGAGCAGCTGGTCGAAGTGGTTCGACATCTCCTCCGCGCTCTCGCCGGGCCACATGTGCAGCGGCTTCGCCGCGCCCTGCGCCTGCTGGAGCGACGTGCGCTCGGGCAGCTGCGGGCTGAGCACGAGCGGCCCGAACATGTCGCGGAGCTCCTTGATCCGGAACTGGTGCTCGAGCGACTGCACGCGCGCGCGGTTGACGATGATGCCGAGCGGCTGGAGCCGCGGCGAGAGCCCTCGGCGGATCTCCTCGATCGCGCGGAGCGCGCGATCCGCAGCCGCGACCGAGAAGAGCCCGGGCTCGGTCACGACGGCCACGCGGTCGCTGGCGGCCCATGCCGTGCGGGTCAGGGCGTTCAGCGAGGGGGCGCAGTCGATGAGCACGAGCTCGTAGTCGGACTCGACGTTGGCGAGCGCCTCCTCGAGCTTCCAGATGTCGCGGATCGACGGGTGCGGACCGTCGTAGTTGATGGCGGACGGGCTCCCGATCATGACGTCGATGGTCGACTGCGGGTTCGACCGCGTCCAGCCGCTCGGGGCGATCGCCGAGCGGACGATCTTCTCCTTCGGCGACGCGAGGACGTCCGCGACGTTGAGGTGGCCGGACACCTGGATGTCCATGCCCGTCGAGACGTCGGACTGCGGGTCCAGGTCGACCACCAGGGTTCGCACGCCTCGCGCGAAGGCAGCCGACGCCAGCCCGAGGGTGACGGTGGTCTTGCCGACCCCGCCCTTCAGGGAACTGACCGAGAGAACGTGCACGAGCGAATACGTTACCGTTACTCGGAACGCGATACCTAAATGTTCCCTGTGCGGAGACGCCCGTCGGAAAGGCCTGCATGTTCGAGAAGATCCTGGTCGCCAATCGCGGTGAGATCGCCATCCGGGCGTTCCGAGCCGCCGTCGAACTCGGGGCGAAGACGGTGGCCGTCTTCCCCTACGAGGACCGCAATTCGCTGCACCGGCTGAAGGCGGACGAGGCGTACCAGATCGGCGAGCCGGGACATCCGGTGCGCGCCTACCTCGACGTGTCGGAGATCATCCGCGTCGCGAAGGAGTCCGGGGCGGACGCGATCTACCCGGGCTACGGCTTCCTCTCGGAGAACCCCGAGCTGGCCCAGGCCGCGGCCGACGCGGGCATCACCTTCATCGGCCCGCCCACGCGCGTGCTCGAGATGGCCGGCAACAAGGTGACCGCGAAGCAGCAGGCGATCGCCGCCGGCGTCCCCGTGCTGAAGTCGACCGAGCCCTCGACCGACGTCGAGGCGCTGCTGGCGCAGGCCGACGAGATCGGCTTCCCCATCTTCGCCAAGGCCGTCGCCGGCGGCGGCGGCCGCGGCATGCGCCGCGTCGACCGCCCGGAGGACCTCCGGCGCTCGCTGGAGGAGGCGATGCGCGAGGCCGACAGCGCATTCGGCGACCCGACGATGTTCCTCGAGCAGGCGGTCCTGCGTCCCCGGCACATCGAGGTGCAGGTACTGGCGGATGGCGCGGGCGAGACCGTGCACCTCTTCGAGCGCGACTGCTCGGTGCAGCGCCGCCACCAGAAGGTCGTGGAGATCGCGCCGGCGCCGAACCTCTCGGACGACGTCCGGGCGTCGCTGTACCGCGACGCGGTCGCGTTCGCGAAGTCGATCGGGTACGTCAACGCCGGAACGGTCGAGTTCCTCCTCGACACAGCGGGGGAGCGCGCGGGCCAGCACGTGTTCATCGAGATGAACCCGCGCATCCAGGTCGAGCACACCGTCACCGAAGAGGTCACGGACGTCGACCTCGTGGTCGCCCAGATCCGCATCGCCGCGGGGGAGCGCCTCGACGACCTGGGCCTGACCCAGGACCGCATCCACCTGCGCGGCGCGGCGCTGCAGTGCCGCATCACCACGGAGGACCCGACCGCCAACTTCCGGCCGGACACGGGGAAGATCACCACCTACCGCTCGCCGGGCGGGGCGGGCATCCGCCTCGACGGCGGCACCGTGAACCCGGGCGCGCAGATCAGCCCGCACTTCGACTCGATGCTCGCCAAGCTCATCTGCCGCGGGCGCGACTACGAGCAGGCCGTCACGCGCGCCAAGCGCGCCCTGGCGGAGTTCCGCATCCGCGGCGTGTCCACGAACATCCCGTTCCTCCAGGCCGTCATGGACGACGCGCACTTCATCGCCGGCGACCTCAGCACCTCCTTCATCGACGAGCGCCCGCAGCTCGTCCGGGGTCGCGTGTCGAAGGACCGCGGCACGAAGATCCTCAACTGGCTCGCCGACGTGACGGTGAACCAGCCGAACGGCCCGGCGCCCACCACGGTGGCGCCCGCCGAGAAGCTCCCGGAGATCGACCTCGCCGCGCCCGCACCCGCCGGCTCGCGCCAGCGGCTCCTCGAGCTCGGCCCGACCGGGTTCGCCGCCGCCCTCCGCGCCCAGACGCCGCTCGCGGTCACCGAGACGACCTTCCGCGACGCGCACCAGTCGCTCCTCGCCACGCGCGTGCGCACCCGCGACCTCGTGGCGGTCGCGCCGTACGTGGCGCGCATGACGCCGCAGCTCCTCTCCGTCGAGGCCTGGGGCGGGGCGACGTACGACGTGGCCCTCCGCTTCCTCGGCGAGGACCCCTGGGAGCGGCTCGCCGCGCTGCGCGAGACGCTGCCGAACGTCAACATCCAGATGCTGCTCCGGGGACGCAACACGGTCGGCTACACGCCGTACCCCACCGAGGTCACCGACGCGTTCGTGCAGGAGGCGGCCGCGACCGGCGTCGACATCTTCCGCATCTTCGACGCGCTGAACGACGTCTCGCAGATGCGACCGGCCATCGAGGCCGTGCTCGCCGCCGGCACGCCGATCGCCGAGGTCGCCGTCTGCTACACGGGCGACCTGCTGGACCCGCGCGAGGACCTGTACACGCTTGACTACTACCTGCGCCTCGCCGACCAGATCGTCGACGCGGGGGCGCACGTGCTCGCGATCAAGGACATGGCCGGCCTGCTGCGCCCCGCGGCCGCCGAGAAGCTGGTCGCAGCGCTCCGCGAGCGCTTCGACCTGCCGGTCCACCTGCACACGCACGACACGGCGGGCGGGCAGCTCGCCACGCTCCTCGCGGCCAGCCGTGCCGGCGTCGACGCCGTCGACGTCGCCAGCGCGCCCATGGCCGGGACCACGAGCCAGCCCTCGGCATCCGCCCTGGTGGCCGCGCTCGCCCACACCGAGCGCGACACCGGGATCTCGCTGGACGCCGTCTCCGACCTCGAGCCGTACTGGGAGGCGGTGCGCCGCATCTACCGGCCGTTCGAGTCAGGCCTGCCCGGGCCCACGGGGCGCGTCTACCACCACGAGATCCCCGGCGGGCAGCTCTCCAACCTGCGCCAGCAGGCGATCGCGCTGGGTCTCGCGGACGACTTCGAGCTCATCGAGGACATGTACGCGGCGGCGAACGACATCCTCGGCCGCGTGCCGAAGGTCACGCCCTCGTCGAAGGTCGTCGGCGACCTCGCACTGCACCTCGCGGCCGTCAAGGCCGACCCGGCGGACTTCGCGGCCAACCCCGAGAAGTACGACGTGCCCGACTCGGTGATCGGCTTCATGGCCGGCGAGCTCGGCGACCTGCCCGGCGGGTGGCCCGAGCCGTTCCGCTCGAAGGTCCTCGCCGGTCGCGACGTGCGCGTCGGCGTGACCGAGCTCTCGCACGCGCAGCGTCGAGGCCTCGCCGAGCCCGGTGCCGAGCGCCGTGCCCTCCTCAACTCGCTGCTCTTCCCGGCACCGACCCGGCAGTTCGAGCAGATCCGCGAGCTCTTCGGCGACCTCTCGGTCGTCGACACGCTCGACTACCTCTACGGCCTCCGTCCCGGCTCGGAGCACGTCGTCGAGATCGACAAGGGCGTCCGGCTGTACGCCGGCCTCGAAGCGATCGGCGAGGCCGACGAGAAGGGCATGCGCACCGTCATGACCATCCTGAACGGCCAGCTCCGCCCGGTCTTCGTCCGGGATCGGAGCATCACGGTCGAGACGCGGGTGGCCGAGAAGGCGGATGCCTCGCAGCCCGGGCACATCGCCGCGCCGTTCTCCGGCGTGGTGACGCTCCAGGTCGAGGCGGGCGCCGAGATCGAGGCAGGCCAGGCCGTGGCATCCATCGAGGCGATGAAGATGGAAGCCGCGATCACGTCGCCGGTCGCGGGCGTCCTCGAGCGCGTCGCCATCCCGCGGACCCAGCAGGTGGAGGCGGGTGATCTGCTCGTCGTCGTGCGCCCGGGCTAGACTCGGGGGTGTTCCGCACTGATGAGGAGGGGAAATCGGTGGCAGAGCACGAGGACGATCCGGATCGCGGCGAGCGTCGCCCGGTGTCGCGCACGACGGCCGGCCGGGCGCGGTCGGGCGGCGCGCACGCGGCCGATGAAGTCGACGTGCGCGTCGACCTCCCGCCGGTCCCGGCGCGGACCATGCCGGAGGACGAGGTGGCGGTCGCGATCGACGACGTCGCGGTCGACCCGGGCGACCTGACCGCCGTGACGACCGGGACCACCTCGGTCGACGTGGTGCCCGCGCTGGCCGGTTCGGCCCACCGCTCGGCGGCGCGGCGCGACCCCTCGCCGTACGGCGCCCTGCTCGCCGCCGACGGTGCACGGCTGCGGCGGGAACGCGTCACGACGGACACGGGGGCGCACATGGCCGTCGTCGCCGACGGCGAGAACGCGGTCGTGCCCGCGGAGGTGCCCGAGACGGCCGAGTCGCTCACGGCCGACCGCCTGATCGACCTGAACCGCACGACGCGGCCCGCGCCGCAGGGCGGCATGAACCGGTTCCTCTACGAGGCCACCTTCCACCTGGTCAACCTCGGCGACTCGGCCAAGGTGCGCGCCCACAAGGAGCTGAGCGAGCGCATCCGCCGCCGGTTCGAGGGCGGCGCGCGCTTCGTCCCGGTGCTCACGCGCAAGGGCGGCGTCGGGAAGACCACGGTGACCGCACTGCTCGGCATGGCGCTGGCCGATGCCCGCGACGATCGCATCATCGCGATCGACGCGAACCCCGACCGCGGCACGCTCGCCGAACGCGTCGACCGCCAGACGCGCGAGACGGTGCGCGACGTCGTCGCCAAGGCGTCCTCGATCGGCGGCTACACCGATTTCTCCCGGTTCGTCTCGCGTGACGAGACCCGACTCGACATCCTCGCCTCCGACACCGACCCGTCGCTGTCCGAGGCGTTCGACGACGACGACTACAACGTGGTGGCGGGGCTCGCCGCTCGCTACTACTCGCTCGTCCTCACGGACTGCGGCACGGGCATCGTGCACTCCGTCATGCGGGCCACGCTCCAGCGCGCCGACTCGATCGTCGTGGTCTCGGGCGGCAGCGTCGACGAGGCCAGGCTCGCGAGCGAGACGCTCACGTGGCTCGAGGCGAACGGCTACGGCGAACTGGTCCGGAACGCCGTGGTCGCCATCAACCTGGCCACGCAGGGCACGCATCTCGTCAAGGTCGACGAGATCGAGGCCCACTTCCAGTCGCGCGTGCGCGAGATCGTGCGGATCCCGTACGATCCCCAGCTCGCGGCGGGCTCGGTGGTGAACTGGAGCGACCTGCGCCCGGTGACCCAGCATTCGGCCCGCGAACTCGCCGCCCTCGTGGTGGAAGGCCTGCCCGTCGAACGCGGGCACTGAACACGGAGCATCATTGCCGGAACGTCCCATTCGCCTGTTCGGCGACCCCGTCCTGAAGACCGTCTCGAGCCCCGTCGACCTCGTCGACGACCGCGTCCGATCCCTCGTCGAAGACCTGGTGGACAGCGTCCGGCTGCCCGGCCGCGCCGGCGTCGCGGCGCCGCAGATCGGCGTGAACCTGCGCGTGTTCAGCTACAACGTCGACGGCGAGGTCGGGTACATCATCAACCCGGTGCTCGTCGAGGTCACCGGGGAGCCCGAACTCCTCGACGAGGGCTGCCTGTCGGTTCCCGGCCTCTGGCACAAGACCCCGCGGCATCCGTACGCCCGCGTGCGCGGAATCGACCTGGATGGCAACGAGATCGAGCTCGCCGGCGAAGGGCTCATGGCCCAGGCGCTCCAGCACGAGACCGACCACCTCGACGGCCTGCTCTACCTCGACCGGCTGGAGAAGGACGAGCGGCGTGCGGCCATGCGGGCCGTCCGCGAGTCCGACTGGTTCTGAGCCGCGTCCGGGTCCGCGGCCAGAGCGACGGAGGACGCCGGCGGCGCCGACACGACGGATGCCCCGCGGCCGAGGCCGCGGGGCATCCGTCGTCGCGAGCGGTCAGCTGATGATCGAGTGACCCTCGGTCGCGGGCGCGCCCGAGTAGAGGCCGTCGATCTCCGCCGAGAAGTCGTCGAGGATGACGTTGCGCTTGATGCTCATCTTCGGCGTGAGGTGACCGCTGTCCTCGGTGAACTCCGTGGGCAGGATCACGAACTTGCGGATCGACTCCGCACGGGAGACGTGCTCGTTCGCCGCGTCGATCGCGCGCTGCACCTCGGCGAGGACGGCCGGGTTCTTCGTGGCCTCCTCGACCGACATCCCCGCGTCCTCGTGGTGGTTGTTGAGCCACACGGGGAGCATCTCCGGGTCGAGCGTCACGAGCGCCGAGATGAACGGCTTCTGGTCGCCGACGACGACGACCTGACCGACGAGCGGGTTGGCCCGGATCGGGTCCTCGAGCGCGGCGGGCGCCACGTTCTTGCCGCCGGCCGTGACGATGATCTCCTTCTTCCGGCCGGTGATCGTGAGGAAACCGTCGGCGTCGAACTCGCCGATGTCGCCGGTCTTGAACCACTCGCCGTCGAACGTCTCGGCCGTGGCCTCCGGGTTCTTCCAGTACTCCTTGAAGACGTTGATGCCCTTGACCTGGATCTCGCCGTCGTCGGCCGTGCGGACCGAGACGCCCGGCAGTGCGGGTCCGACCGTGCCGATCTTCGACTTCGTCACGAGGTTCACGGTCGCCGGCGCGGTGGTCTCGGTGAGGCCGTAGCCCTCGAGGATGGTGATGCCGAGGGCGTGGTAGAAGTGGCCGAGGCGCGGGCCGAGCGGCGCCGAGCCGGAGACGGCGTACTTAACGTTGCCGCCCATCGCGGCCCGGAGCTTGGAGAAGACCAGCCGGTCGAACAGCGCGAACTTGAGCTTCAGGCCGAGCGGGATCCGGCCGCCGGCCTCGAGCGCCGTCGAGTACGCGACCGCGGTCTCGGCCGCCGCGTGGAAGATCTTGCCCTTGCCGCCGGCCTCGGCCTTCTGCTCCGACACGTTGTAGACCTTCTCGAACACGCGCGGAACCGCGAGGAGGAAGGTCGGCTTGAAACTGCCGAGCGAGGGCAGCAGCTGCTTGGTGTCGGGCTGGTGGCCGACGCGCACGCCGGCGTGCACGCAGAGGACCGAGATGAACCGGGCGAAGACGTGGGCCGTGGTGATGAACAGCAGCGTCGAGGCCCCGTTCGGGTCGAGCACGACCTCCTGAAGCGCGACGGCCGAGTTGCGGGAGAGCTCGACGAAGTTCGCGTGCGTGAGCACGCAGCCCTTGGGCTTGCCGGTCGAACCTGAGGTGTAGATGAGCGTGGCGATGTCGGAGCCGACGGCGAGGTTGCGCCGGCGCTCGATCTCGTCGTCGGAGACTTCCGAACCCGACGCCGCGAGCTTGTCGAGGTCGCCGAGGTCGATCTGCCACACGTTGCGGATCGCGGGGAGGTCGGGGTGGACCTCGTCGAAGCGCGCGAAGTGGTCGGCGGTCTCGAGGATCACGGCGATCGCGCCGGAGTCGCCGAGGTTCCACCTGACCTGCGCGGGGGAGCTGGTCTCGTAGACGGGGACGAGCACCGCGCCCGCGAACCACGCGGCGAAGTCGATGAGCGTCCACTCGTAGCGGGTCTTGCTCATGAGGCCGATCTTGTCGCCCGGCTGGATGCCCGCCGCCACGAGGCCCTTGGCGAGGGCCACGACCTGCGCGTGGAACTCGCGCGTCGTGACCGGGCTCCACCCGCCGTCGGCGGTCGGTAGCGAGAACAGCACGGAATCGGGCGTGGCCCTGACGCGCTCGACCAGGAGGTCGGTGGTGTTCGCGTCGGGGTCGGCGGGGACCAGGGGCGCGGTGGTGAACTCGATCACGGTAGCTCCTTCGGCACCGGGAGGGCCGCACGGGTTCGGGATCGCGCGACCACGGCAGTGGGGTTGACTACACTCTAGTCGGTGCGGCGCGGGCCAGACCGGCCGCTCCACACCCCCGCACCCCCGGCGAAAGGCGTTCGACGTGCACGCGATCGGCATCGACATCGGCGGCACCAAGATCGCCGGCGCAGTGGTCGACGAACTCGGCGGCATCATCCGCTCGGCGCGGGTCCCGACGCCGGTCGACACGGTCGCGCTCGAGGACGCGGTGGTCGCCATGATCGGGGAGCTCGCCGCCGGTGAGCGCGTCGACGCCGTCGGCGTCGCCGCGGCCGGGTTCATCGACGCCGCGCAGTCGACGGTCTACTACGCGCCCAACATCGACTGGCGCAACGAGCCCTTCCGCGAGAAGCTCGAGGCGCGCGTCGGCGGCACCGTCGTCGTCGAGAACGACGCGAATGCGGCGGGATGGGCCGAGTTCCGCTTCGGCGCCGGCCGCATGGTGAGCGACATGGTCATGCTCACGATCGGCACCGGGGTGGGCGGTGCGATCGTCGCAGGCGACCGGCTCTTCCGCGGCGGGTTCGGCGCGGGCGCCGAACTCGGTCACCTGCGGCTGGTCCCCGGCGGCATCGCCTGCGGCTGCGGCCAGCACGGATGCCTCGAGCAGTACGGGTCGGGCCGGGCGCTGCTGCGCATGGCGAACGAGATCGCCGATGCGGGCGGCATCGGCCAGAGCCTCGCCCGCGCCCGCGATGAGCACGGCGCCCTCGACGGCTCGATCGTCGGCGGCCTCATCGCCGCGGAGGATCCGGGCGCGGTCGCGGCGCTGCGGCAGCTCGGGCGCTGGCTCGGCGAGGCGTCGGCGAGCCTGTCCGCTGTGCTCGATCCGCAGCGGTTCGTGTTCGGCGGCGGCGTCGCGGTCGCCGGCGAGCTCCTGCTCGCACCGATCCGCGAGGCCTACCTCGAGCACCTGCCCGCCCGCGGCTACCACCCCGAGCCGGACTTCGTGATCGCGGAGCTCGTCAACGACGCCGGCGTCGTGGGAGCGGCCGACCTCGCACGGGTCTGGGTGGAGGAGCACGCCTGACGCGTGCGGCGCTAGGCTTGCCGGGCAGCCGGACGAGACGGAGGACCCAGGTGTTCTACTGGATCATGAAGCACATCGTGGTAGGGCCGCTGCTCCTCTCGATCTTCCGCCCCTGGGTCGTCGGGCTCGAGCGCGTGCCCGAGGAGGGGCCGGTCATCCTCGCCTCGAACCACCTCTCGTTCATCGACTCGATCTTCCTGCCCCTCGTCGTCGACCGTCCGGTCGTGTTCCTCGCCAAGAGCGAGTACTTCACGGGCAAGGGGCTCAAGGGCTGGGCGACGCGGATGTTCTTCCAGGCGGCCGGTCAGCTGCCGATCGACCGGTCGGGCGGCAAGGCGTCCGAGGCGTCGCTGAACACCGGTCTCCGCGTCCTCGGCGAGGGACGCATCCTCGGCATCTACCCCGAAGGCACCCGGAGCCCCGACGGCAAGCTCTACCGGGGCCGGACCGGCGTCGCCCGCATGGTCCTCGAGGCCGGCGTTCCCGTGGTGCCGGTGGCGATGATCGGGACCGCGGAGATCATGCCGATCGGCACGCGCCTGCCGAAGGTCCGGCGCGTCGGCATCGTGTTCGGCGAGCCCCTCGACTTCTCCCGGTTCCACGGCATGGAGGGGGACCGGTTCGTGCTCCGCTCGGTGACCGACGAGCTCGTGTACGACCTGCGGCGGCTCAGCGACCAGGAGTACGTCGACGTCTACGCGAGCACCCTCCGCGAGCAGCGCGCCGCCCAGACCCCGTCGCGGTAACGCGGCGTTCTGCCGCGGTAGGCTGGATCCACGGCGTCGCGACGTGCGGCGCCCCTTCCGTTTCAGCGCCGCGTGCGCCCGAACCCCCAGGACAGTCCAGTGGTACAGCTCGTCGAGCCGGTCGTGAATGCAGATCCCTCCGTGATTGCCGGCCTCGACTATTGGCGCACGCTCCCCATCAAGCAGCAGCCGAGTTGGCCCGACGCCGAGGCCGCGCACGCGGCATCCGCTGAATTGGCCACCCTGCCGCCGCTCGTCTTCGCCGGCGAGGTCGACATGCTGCGCGACCGGCTCGCGGCCGCGTCGCGCGGCGAGGCGTTCCTGCTGCAGGGCGGCGACTGCGCCGAGACCTTCGCGGGCGCGACGGCCGACCAGATCCGCAACCGGGTGAAGACCGTCCTGCAGATGGCGGTCGTGCTCACCTACGGCGCCTCGATGCCGGTCGTGAAGATGGGGCGGATGGCGGGCCAGTTCGCCAAGCCCCGCTCGAGCGACACCGAGACGCGCGGCGGCGTCACGCTGCCCGCGTACCGCGGCGACATCGTCAACGGGTACGACTTCACGCCCGAGTCGCGGGCGGCCGACCCGTCGCGTCTGCTGCAGGGCTACCACATGGCCGCGTCGACGTTGAACCTGATCCGCGCGTTCACGCAGGGCGGGTTCGCCGACCTCCGGCAGGTGCACGCCTGGAACCAGGGCTTCGCGGCGAACCCGGCCAACATCCGCTACGAGAAGCTCGCGCGCGAGATCGACCGCGCCGTGAAGTTCATGGACGCGTGCGGCGCCGACTTCGATGAACTGCGCCGGACCGAGTTCTACACGGGCCACGAGGGTCTGCTCATGGACTACGAGCGGCCGATGACGCGCATCGACTCGCGCACGGGCACGCCCTACAACACGTCCGCGCACTTCATCTGGATCGGCGAGCGCACCAGGGAGCTCGACGGCGCCCACGTCGACTTCCTGTCGCGCGTGCGCAACCCGATCGGCGTCAAGCTCGGTCCGACCACGACGCCCGAGATCATGATGGAGCTCGTCGAGAAGCTCGACCCGCACCGGGAGCCGGGTCGCCTGACCTTCATCACGCGCATGGGCGCCGGGAAGATCCGCGACGCGCTGCCGCCGCTGCTGGAGGCGATCCAGCGGAGCGACGCGAACCCGCTGTGGGTCACCGACCCGATGCACGGCAACGGCATCACGACGCCGACCGGGTACAAGACGCGCCGGTTCGACGACGTCATGGATGAGGTCGCCGGCTTCTTCGAGGCGCACCGTGCCGCCGGCACGCACCCCGGCGGCATCCACGTGGAGCTGACCGGTGACGACGTGACCGAGTGCCTCGGGGGTTCCGAGCACATCGACGAGGAGACCCTCGCGACGCGCTACGAATCGCTCTGCGACCCGCGCCTGAACCACATGCAGTCGCTCGAGCTGGCGTTCCTCGTCGCGGAGGAGCTCGCCGCGCGCTGATCGCGTGGATCACCGCCGACGGGCGGTCGTGGCAGACGGATGCCGCGGCCGCCCGTTGCGCGCACGGCCCCGTGCGCGGGCGCAACCCGCCGCTCGCGCGGTCGCAGCATTCGCCGCGCGTGCCCGCGTCACGCGCGATCGGACGACGGCGGGCGGATCAGAGCGTGAGCGAGCCGACGATGCGGACGCTGCTCCCGCGCGGTGCGAGTTCGCTCGCGGCCGGCGACTGCTCCTTCACGGTGGCGAGCGGCAGGAAGAGGTCGGGCAGCTCGTACGAGACGGAGAATCCGGCGGCCTCGAGTTCCGCGATCGCGTCGGACATCGTCTTGCCGACGACCTCCGGCACCTCGACCGGTGCCGGCCCCTTGGACACCGTGAGCCGGACCGTGTCGCCCGGGTTCATGGGATCGTCGAGCCACTCGGCCGTGATCACGGCGTCGACCGGCACCGCCTCGTCGTACGCCGGATCGGTGAACTCGACCTTCAGGCCGGCCCCGTCGAGTCTCGACTGCGCCTCGCCCACCGCGAGACCCTCCACGGGCGGCACCGGTCCGACGGACACCACGAGCGTCAGGCCGCCGAGCTCGGCGTACTCGGCACCCACGGCGGAACCGTCGGCGTCGAGCACGGCGATGACGAGACCGGACTCGACGTCCCTGGAGAACTGCTCCGAGCTCTCCTCGGCGACCGTGAAGTCGGACAGCTGCGCCCGGGCCTCCGCCTCGGGCTGGCCGACCACGTCGGGCACCGCGAGCATCTGCGGGCCGGTCGAGACGAACATCCCGACGGTCGAGCCGCGGCGCGCGAGGTCGCCCGCTGCCGGGTCGGTGCCGATGACCTGTCCCGCGGGGACGACCGGATCGTTGCGGTCGACGGGGTCGACGGCGAAGCCGGCGTCCTCGAGGGCGCGCGTCGCGTTCTGCGGCAGCATCTCCGCGGTCTCCGGGACGCTCGCGAGCGCGCCGGGGCCGGCGCCGAAGTACCAGCCGGTGCCGACCGAGAGACCGGTGAGCAGCAGCACGAGCGCGAGCAGCCAGTAGCCGCGGTTGCGGCGCCGGTCCGCCGCGCGCTCGAGGGTCGCCGTGTCGTCGTCGGGCTCGGCGTCGGCGGTCGCGAGTGCGGCGCCGCCGGGCGCGAGGACGCGCGTCTCGGCGGTCGGCGCGCCCGTGGCGCCGCTGATGACGAGCGTGTCCTGCATGGCGGTGCGCGACGACGCGGGTCGCAGCACGGGCTCGATCTCGCGGACGCGCTCGAGCATGATCCGGGCGTCCGCCGGACGCTGGTCGGGGTCGCGCGAGGTCGCCCACAGCACGAGCGCGTCGAGCTCGGGGGGCACCGACGGCGCGCGCGTGCTCGGTGCGGGCACCGACTCGTTGGCGTGCTGGTACGCGATCTGCATCGGCGCCTCGCCGACGTAGGGCTGTTCGCCGGTCAGCATCTCGTAGGCCATGATGCCGAGCGCGTAGATGTCGCTGCGCGCGTCGGCGACGCCGCGCGTCACGAGCTCGGGCGAGAGGTAGGCGATCGTGCCGAGCAGTGCCTGCCCGGTCGCCGTGTTCGCGCTCGCGGCCCGGGCGAGGCCGAAGTCGCCGAGCTTGATGCGGCCGTCGTCGGCGAGCAGCACGTTCTCGGGCTTGAGGTCGCGGTGCACGATCCCGGCCTTGTGCGCGGCGGCGAGCCCGGACAGGACCGCATCGAGGATGTCGACCGTCTGCTCGGGCGTCAGCCGCTTGTAGTCCTTCAGCAGGTCGCGCAGCGTGATGCCCGGAAGGTACTCCATGACGAGGTAGGCCATGTCGGCGTCCTGGCCCTGGTCGAACACGTTCACGACGTTCGGGTGCGCGAGCCTGGCGGCCGAGCGCGCCTCCTGCACGAACCGCGTCTTGAACGTGTTGTCGTCGGCCAGGTGGCCGTGCATGATCTTGATCGCGACCCGCCGCTCGAGCCGCAGGTCGGTCGCGAGGTAGACCGTCGCCATCCCCCCGCGCGCGATGCGCGAGCGCACCTGATACCGGCCGTCGACGAGACGGCCGATCATCGGGTCCGCGGGTGGAGCTGTGGTCACCGTACGAGTGTACGAAGCGGCATATGCCCTTCGGTGAACAAACGCCGGGACCGCCGCGAAACGAGACGGCATCGTGACGATCGCATGATCCTCTCCGCTCAGCGGAGTTCGTCGAGCCAGCGGCGGGCCGATTCCTCCCATTTCGCGTAGTGCTTCGGATGTGCGCTCTGCTGCACGGCCTGCGCCGCCTCGGTCACCGTCATCCCGGTCCATCCATCGATGTCGAGCAGGCCGGGGGTGCGACCCTCGTTGGGCGTCGCAGGCCCGCCGTAGAACGCGGTCGCCGCGCGCACCGGATCGAGCACCTGCTCGGGCGTGCCCCAGCCCTGGCTCGGGCGCTGCTGGAACAGGCCGAGCGAGTCGCGGTCGCCGTGCCGCACGTTGCGGAGCCCGGACTCCTGCGCCGCGGCCGCCAGGGCGATCACGATGCCGCGATCCGGCACCCCGAGCGAGCGGCCCACGTCCACGATGACCCGGGCGTTGGCCCGCATCTCCTCGTCCAGTCGGACGTCGAGCGCGGCGACGCCGGCGGCCTCGACGACCGCCGCCCCCACGACGATCCGCTGGCCCGGGAGGATCACGCTGCCGGCGGTCAGGTCGTTGAGCTCGAGCAGGCGGTCCAGTCCCACGCCGTAGCGTTCGCCGATCCCGATGAGCGTGTCGCCCGGCACGACGACATGCGAGACCTCCGTGGTCGGCGCGCCCGGGGCGGGCCCGGCCGCGTCCGGTGCGTCGACGGATGCCGCGGCCCGATCGGACGGGGGGATGGTGAGCGCTTGGCCGGGGAAGATCAGACTCGACGGGCCCAGCCCGTTGGCGCTCAGGACGACCCGGGCCTGGAGTCCGTACTCCGCCGCGATGGCGCTCACGGTGTCGCCCGGTGCGACGATGTGGCGCGCGATCCCGGCGTCCGGCTCCGGGGCCGCGGGCGGCGACCCGCCGGGGAGTGCGAGCCGCTGGCCCGGGAAGATCAGGCTGGACCAGCTCAGGCCGTTCTCGGCGAGCACCTCCGCCGTGGAGAGGCCGTAGCGCGCGGCGATCGTGCTCACCGTGTCGCCCTGCGCGACGACGACCTCCCGAGGCACCGACGCGACGGCGGGCGTCGCGATCCGGGGCATCGCCGGGCCGCGCGTCTCCTTGGCCTTCGGCTGGCGCTTCACCGGCTGCGGGGCGGCGTCGGCGGGCTGGGCGATGCCGAGGCTCACGGCGACCGCGCCGACGACGGCGACGGGGATGGTGAGCAGTCGACGCACGCCGCCGCGTCGCCGTGCCGGAGACCGGTCGCCCGGCCCTTCGTCGTCCCCGATGGGCGTGCTGCCCGAGTACTGCGTCATGTTCCCCCTCCGCATGATCGCGGATGCGGTCACCGTCTCATGGCGGGGGAGTCGAGTCAAACTCATCGGCGCGCGTCGCGACGCGCGGGCGTCTCGGGTTCCGGGGAGGCCGCGCCGCGTGGCAGTCTTGGACTGTGACCGACGTCGAGCAGACCGAGTGGCTGACCGTTCCCGAGCTGGTCGAACGACTGGGGCAGAGTCCCGGGCGCATCCGGCGCCTCATCGACGACCGCCACCTGCTCGCGGCACGGATCGACGGCGTGCTCAAGGTCCCCGCGTCCTTCCTCCGCGACGACGCCCCGCTGCCGGAGCTCCACGGCACGGCGATCGTCCTCGCCGATGCGGGCTTCTCCGACGACGAGGCCCTCGAATGGTTCCTCGCGGAGGAGGACAGCCTCGGGACCACGCCGATCGCAGCGCTCCGCGCCGGCCGCAAGGCCGAGGTCCGCCGGGTCGCCCAGGCGCTCGCCTGATCCGAGCGCGTCAGCTCTCGCGTCGCGTGACGGCGCGCGCGAGTTCGGCCAGGTCGCGGGCGGCCTCGCGGTCGAGGTCGGGCGACTCCAGGGCCTCCATGGCGAGGACCGTGTTGCCGGCGATCACCGCCTCCACCTCGTCGACGGCGCCGCAGTCGCGGATGGTGTCCTGCAGCATCCGGATCTGCTCGGCGCCGAGTTCCGGATCGCCCAGCAGCTCGTCGAGCAGCCGCCGCTGACCGGCGGACAGTCGCTCCCGCGCGATCGCGACGAGCACCGTGCGCTTCCCCTCGCGCAGGTCGTCGCCGGCGGGCTTGCCCGTGACCTCGGGGTCGCCGTACACGCCGAGCAGGTCGTCGCGGAGCTGGAAGGCGATGCCGAGCGGGAGGCCGAACGCGCGCAGCGCCTCGAGCTGCCGCGTCGAGCCGCCGGCGATCGCACCGCCGATGGTCAGGGGGGCCTCGATGCTGTACCTCGCGGACTTGTGCACGACGACCCGCTCGGCACGCGCCCGCTGCTCGGATTCGGCCCTCGTGAGCCACGCACGCTCCTCGAGGATGTCGAGGTACTGGCCGACCGTGACCTCGGTGCGCATGCGGTTGAACTCCAGTCGCGCAGCGCGCGCCGCGCCGATGTCGCGGAGCGACGCGAGCCCCTCGTCGAGGAGCTCGTCGCTCCACCCGAGCAGCAGGTCGCCGAGGAGCACCGCGGTCGCGCCGCCGTAGTCCTCCGCGCTGCCGGACCAGCCTCCCGCACGGTGCTGCGCCTCGTACACGCGGTGCGCGGACGGCGCGCCGCGGCGTGTGTCGGAGTGGTCGATCAGGTCGTCGTGGACCAGGGCGGCGGCGTGGAACACCTCGAGCGAGGCGCATGCCGAGACCACGGCGTACCGCTCGGCGGCGGCGTCGGGCCCGGTGCGGTCGCGGGCCGGACCCCGGACGGCGTCGAAGCCGAGGCCGCAGAATCGTGCCCTGAACCGCTTGCCGCCGCTGAGAAACCGCTTCGAGAATGCGGCGAGCGGGTCGAGGTCGTCGCTGATCGAGCGGAGAATGGATGCACGGTCGACGAGGAACTCCTCGAGGCGTTCGTTCACCGCATCGACGAGTCGGGGAGCATGGGCCACCCGCCTAGCCTAGCGAGGGCGCGGAGGACTAGAATGAGCGTCACGAAGCGTCGGTCCCGAGAACTGAGGGGAATGAGATGCCGCTTTCGGAGCAGGAGCAACGCCTTCTCGAGGAGATGGAGCGGAACCTCTACAAGAACGACGCCGACTTCGTCGCGACCGTCGGAGGTGGCGGGCGCGGGCGCCCCAACTACCGGGCCATCGTGCTCGGCGTCCTCCTCGCCGTCGCCGGCGCCGGTGCGCTCATCGGCGGCGTCGCCTCGCAGCTGACCGTCGTCGGCGTGCTCGGCTTCGCGCTGATGTTCGTCGGCGTCCTCGTCGCGATCACGCCGTCGAAGCGCCGCGGAACCGCGTCGACGTCGATGCCGTCCGGCGGTGGGTCGACCAGGGCCGCCAGGCCGCAGGCGGGCTTCATGGACCGACTGAACGAGCGGTGGGACCGGCGCCAAGAGGGCCGCGACTGACGCGTCGTCGGTCGTACGCGGCCGACTGACCACACCCGACTGACGGGCCGATCGGAGATCGGCCCGTTTTTCCTGCGCGTCCGGCGCCGGCGCTGCCGAGAGACGTGCCGACCCGAAGCCATTCGACCCCAGAACCCGCACCCCTCCACTTCCCACCACCGTGCGATCGGACGGCGGGCGAGTCGCATCGACCAGCGCCCGATGCGCGTCATCGTGCGGCCATCCGTCCCCGCTGAGCCGGCGCTCGAGCCCGCTCAGCGCCGTTCTCCATGCGGGCGCGCCCACGCGGCATCCACTTCCCTCCACCTCCGAGAACGCTGAGAATACGGGCTTCCACTGAGCAGATCGCGCCGGAAACGGAGCGATGTCGTTGTTTCGTGGAGGGGAGTGGAGTAAAGTGGGGACCGCACCTGGTTCCTGGCCGGAGGATGGGGGTGACGGGATGTTCCTCGGAAGCTACGAACCGAAGCTCGACGAGAAGGGTCGCGTCATTCTTCCGGCGAAGTTCCGGGATGAGTTGTCGAACGGCCTCGTGCTCACACGAGGTCAGGAGCGCTGCATCTACGTGTTCAGCGCGCGGGAGTTCGAGGACATGAGCGAGAAGATCCGCCAAGCCCCCGTCACGAGCAAGCAGGCGCGCGATTACATGCGCGTCTTCCTCTCCGGGGCCTCTGCGGAGACCCCCGACAAGCAGCATCGGGTCACCATCCCCGCCAATCTCCGCGCATACGCGGGGCTCGACCGGGACCTCACGGTCATCGGTGCGGGGAGCCGGGTGGAGATCTGGGATGCGGCGGCGTGGCAGACGTACCTCGCCGAGCAGGAGGCGGCCTTCGCAGAGACGGCGGAGGAGGTGATCCCCGGACTCTTCTGAGTCTCCGGGCCCCGACTCCCAGCCGTGCGAGCCTGCTGCACTTCCCCGCAGCAGGACGAACGGATGGGGATCGGGACCCGGAGGCCCGGGAACGAGGGAGATTTCATGGACATCGAACGGATCCACACGCCCGTGATGCTCGAGCGGACGCTCGAGCTCCTGGCGCCGGCTCTGGAACGCGACGATGCGGTGTACGTCGACGCGACCCTCGGCATGGGCGGACACTCCCGGGCCGTACTCGAACGGTTCCCGAACGCGACCGCGATCGGACTCGATCGCGACACCGACGCGATCGGGATCGCGAGGGAACGCCTCGCGGAGTTCGGCGATCGCGCCCGCTTCGTCCACACCGTCTACGACGGCATCGCCGAGGCGGTCCGCGGCGAGGGGTTCGACGAGGTCGACGCGATCCTCTTCGACCTCGGCGTCTCCTCGCTGCAGCTCGACCGGGCGGAGCGCGGGTTCGCCTACGCGAAGGACGCGCCGCTCGACATGCGCATGGACTCGACCCGTGGACGGACGGCCGCGGACGTCATCGCCGAATACCCCGAGGAGGACCTCCGGCGCATCTTCCGCGACTACGGCGAGGAGAAGCTCGCGGCGCGGTACGCCCGGGCCATCGTCCGGGCGCGCGCCGAGGCGCCGATCACGCGGTCGGGGCGACTCGTCGAGGTGCTGCACGACGCCACGCCCGCCGCGGTGCAGCGCGCCGGCCATCCGGCCAAGCGCGTGTTCCAGGCACTGCGGATCGAGGTCAACGAGGAGCTCTCGGTGCTCGAGCGGGCCCTGCCCGCCGCGCTCGATCTCGTCGCCGTGGGCGGCCGCATCGTCGTGCTGTCCTACCAGTCGCTCGAGGACCGGCTCGTCAAGCGGGTCCTCGCCGCGGCATCCTCCTCCACGGCGCCCCGCGGGCTGCCGATGGAGCTTCCGGAGCATCGCCCGCAGTTCCGGCTCCTCGTCAGGGGGGCCGAGCTCGCGAGCGAGTCCGAGCAGGCGGAGAACCCGCGTGCGAAGCCGGTGCGCCTGCGCGCCGCAGAACGAGTGAGGAGGCCGTCGTGAGCGCACTGCCGGCCCTGACCAGACCCGCCCGGCGCTGGGCTCCCGCGGCGACGCCGCGGCTCCGCCCGGCACCCGAGCCCGGCGCGCGGCGCGCCCGGCCGAGGCTCGCCTACGCCGTCGTCGCGCTCGCCTCCATCGGGGCGATCGCGGTCGTCCAGCTGCTGCTGTCGATCGCGATGACGCAGGGCGCCTACGAGATGGACGAGCAGCTCCTCCGGCAGGCGCAGCTGCAGCGGGAGCAGCAGAAGCTCTCGGACGACCTCGATCGCCTCGAGTCGCCGCAGTTCCTCGCGGCGAACGCCGAGGCGCTCGGCATGGTCCCGAACGGGGCGCCCGTCTACCTCCGCCTCTCCGACGGCGCGGTGGTCGGCGACCCGACGGCCGCCGCGGGCACCGCGACCTCGTCCGCAGCACTCGTGCCCAATGCGCTCATCGACGGCGTGCCGCTCGTGACCGAGCAGGCCGCGGGGGAGACTGCCGGAGAGAAGGGAGGCGGCAAGCCCGCGACGCCCGCGGACGGCACGCCCGCCGCGCCGCCCGCGCTGACCGGCGGCCTGCCGACTCCCGCGACGCATTGACGTCGCCCGACCCGACCACGACCCGAGACCGGACGGAGCGAACCAGCCGATGAACCGCGTGAGCCGCCACCCGATGCGACGCGTCGTCGCCGCAGGGCTCGCGCTGGTGCTGATCGTCGGCTGGTTCGTCGTCCGGCTCGTCGACATCCAGGTCGTCCGGGCGGCCGAGCTGAACGAGGCCTCCGAGGACGTCCGATCGGAGACGCGCGTGATCTACGGGGAGCGCGGCGCGATCGTCGACGCGAACGGCACCGTGCTCGCGGAGAGCGTCATGCGCTACCACATCACGATCTCGCCGAAGCAGGCGATGGCCACCCAGACGTTCGAGCGCGAGGGCGACGACGGCGAGGAGGTCGACGTGACGCTCGACGACGCCCTCGGCGAGCTCGGCGAGGTCATCGGCCGTCCCGGAGCCGAGCTGCGCGCGCAGATCGAGGAGGAGCTCGCCGCCGACCCGGGTGCGGACTTCTCGTACGTCGCCAAGCGGGTCGACACCGAGACGTACGAGCGGGTCAAGGCGCTGGGCATCCCGTTCGTCTACTCCGCCGAGGTGCCGAGTCGCCGGTACCCGAACGGTGCGGTCGGGGGAAACCTGCTCGGCTTCGTGACCGACGAGGGCGAGGCCGGCGCCGGCCTGGAGTACTCCGAGAACGCCTGCCTCGCGAGCGAGGACGGCGAGATGACCTGGCTGCACAGCCTCAAGGACTGGGTCGCGATCCCGGGGTCCGAGGTCGTGAACTCGGCCGCCCACGACGGCGGAGACCTGCAGCTCACGATCGACGCCGACCTGCAGTACTTCGTGCAGCGGATCGCCGCCGCACGCGTGGCCGAGACCGGCGCCGACTGGGCGACGGTCACGGTGATGGAGGCGAAGACGGGCAAGCTCCTCGCGGTCGCCGACGTCCCCACGGTCGACCCCAACTCGCCGAGCTCGGTCGACGCCGACGACCGCGGGTCGCGGGCGTTCTCGGCGCCGTTCGAGCCGGGCTCGACGTTCAAGGCGCTCACCTCGGCCTCCGTGATCGACGCCGGGAAGGGGTCGCCCACGAGCGGCGTGACCGCCGACTACCGATACCTCCCCGCCAACGGCGCGAACATCAACGACAGCCACTACCACGGGCCGACGAACTACACGATGACGGGCATGCTCATCGACTCGTCGAACACCGCCATGTCGATGTTCGGCGAGAAGGTCAGCGATGAGCGCCGGTACCAGGACATGCTCGACTTCGGGCTCGGGGCGGTCTCCGAGGTGGGCTTCGCGGGGGAGGAGCCGGGCGACCTGCACGGCGGGCCAGACACGTGGGACAACCAGACCAAGTACGCGACCATGTTCGGCCAGGGCCTGACGACGACCGCCATCCAGATCACGAGCGCCTATCAGGCCCTCGCCAACGGCGGGGTGCGGATGCCGGTGACGCTCGTCGAGGGCTGTCGCCAGGACGACGGCACGCTCACCGAGGAGCCCTCCGACGAGGGGCGTCGCGTGGTGTCGGAGCAGGCCGCCGACGAGACGAGCCGGATGCTCGAGCAGGTGTACCGCGACGGCTGGCTCGCCGACCAATGGGAGATCCCGGGGTACCGTGTCGCCGCGAAGACGGGCACGGCGCAGGTCCCGGACGGCAACGGCGGCTACCAGTCGGGCTACCTCGTCTCGGTGTCCGGCTTCGCACCGGCGGACGACCCCGAGTTCGTCGTTTCGGTCAGCATCATGAACCCCGTTAAGATGAACTCGTCCGCCGCATCGGCTCCCGTCTTCCAGCAGGTGATGAGCCAGGTGCTGAAGAAGTATCGGACCGTTCCGTCCGGCGCCCAGGCGCCCGAGCTGCCAGCAACCTGGTGAGAAAGTTGGGTTCGTGACCGGATCGCCTCCCACGGCACTCCGGCCGCAGCACCCGAGTCCTCGATCGCTCCGCGGCCTCGCGGACGCGTTCGGATTCGAGGTGCGCGGCGGGATCGACGACCTCGACGTGACCGGCGTCGCGATCGCGTCGGGCGCGGTGCACGGCGGCGACCTGTACGTCGGCGTCCCGGGCCGCAACGCGCACGGCGCCGACTACGCCGCGCAGGCGGCGGCGAACGGCGCCGTGGCCCTGCTGACGGATGCCGCGGGCGCGGAGCGCGCGGGCGACGCGGGCCTGCCCGTGCTCGTGACCCCCGATGCGAGGGCCGCCCTCGGCGAGGTCGCGGCATGGATCCACCGCACCGCCGAGAACCCTGCGACCCTGTTCGGCGTCACCGGCACCAACGGCAAGACGAGCGTCGTCTACCTCCTGTACGCGATCCTCCGACAGCTCGGCGTCGTCGCCGGGCTCACCTCGACCGCGGAGCGGCGGATCGGCGACGAGGCCGTGACGAGCTCGCTCACGACCCCCGAGGCGAGCGAGCTCCATGCGCTGCTCGCTCGCATGCGCGAGGTCGAGGTCCGTGCCGTGGGCATCGAGGTCTCCGCCCAGGCGCTCACTCGTCACCGCGTCGACGGCATCGTGTTCGACGTCGTCGGCTTCACGAACCTCTCCCACGACCACCTCGACGACTACGCGTCGATGCCCGACTACTTCGACGCCAAGCGGGAGCTGTTCACGCCCGAGCGGGCCAGGCGCGGCGTGGTGACCGTCGACTCCGAATGGGGCGAGCGTCTCGTCGCGGAGTCTCGCATTCCGGTCGCGACGCTCGCCACCGAGCCGGGCGTCGACGCCGACTGGCACCTCGAGGTGCTCGAGGAGACGCCGACCCGCACGAGCTTCCGGCTCGACGCGCCCGACGGGCGTTCGATCGAGACGGCCATCCCGCTCATCGGCCGGTACAACGCCGCGAACGCGGCGCTCGCGATCGTCATGCTCGTCGAGGCGGGCCATGACGTCGACCTGATCGCCGCGGCCGTCGCCGAGCACGGGATCGACGCCTACATCCCCGGACGCACCGAGCGCGTGTCCGGCGACCGCGGGCCCGTCGTGTACATCGACTACGGGCACACGCCGGACGCGTTCGCCCAGGCGCTCGAGGCGATCCGTCGGACGACCGACGGGCGCGTCGTGATGGTGTTCGGCGCCGACGGCGACCGCGACACCACGAAGCGCGCCGACATGGGCGCGATCGCCGCGCGCGGCGCCGACGTGCTGGTCGTCACCGACTTCCACCCCCGCTGGGAGGATCCGGCGGCCATCCGTGCCGCCCTCATCGCCGGAGCCCGGGCCGCCGTCCCGGATCGCGAGATCCACGAGATCGCCGACCAGCGTGCCGCCTTCCGGCACGCGCTCGCCCTGGCGGGCGAGGGCGACGCGATCCTGTACGCCGGCCCCGGACACGAGGACTATCAGGAGGTCGCGGGAGTGAAGCATCCGTACTCGGCCAGGGACGACGCCCGGCTCGCACTGCAGGAAGCGGGGTGGCTCGGATGATCGCCCTGACCATGGCGGAGATCGCCGCGGCGACCTCCGGGAGATTCGAGCCCGGCGAGACGGGGGCCACGCCCGACACCGTCGTCACGGGCGCCGTGACGACCGACTCGCGCGAGGTCGAGCCGGGCGGCGTCTTCGTCGCCAAGCCCGGCGAGTTCGACGACGGGCACCGGTTCGCACCCGCGGCGGTCGAGCAGGGGGCGGTGCTCCTCATCGTCGAGCACGTGCTCGACCTGCCCGTCGCGCAGATCGTGGTGGACGACTCCGTCGACGCCCTCGGCGCCCTCGCGACCGAGGTCGTCGCGCGCGTGCGCGCGTTCGGCCGGCTGAAGATCGTGGGGGTCACGGGCTCGAACGGCAAGACCACCACCAAGAACCTGCTGCGCACCGTGCTCGAGCAGGTCGGGCCGACGGTCGCCGCGCGCAAGAGCTACAACAACGAGGTCGGCGCGCCGACGACCATGCTCGAGCTGACCGACGAGACCGAGTTCCTGGTCGCCGAGATGGGGGCGTCGGGCGTCGGCGAGATCGCGCGCCTGATCCGGATGGCGCGGCCCGACGTGGGCATCGTGCTGAAGGTCGGCCTGGCGCACGCCGGCGAGTTCGGCGGCATCGAGAAGACCGTCCAGGCGAAGTCCGAGATGGTCACCGACCTGCTCCCGACGGACGTCGCGGTGCTGAACGCCGACGACCCGCGGGTCGTCCCGATGGCCGATCGCACGGCTGCCCGTGTCGTGTGGTTCGGGCTCGGCGATCGCGCCGACGTCCGGGCGACGGACATCGTCGTGCACCCGCAGGGCACCGAGTTCACGATCACCGTGCCCGGCGGGGAGTCCGCCCGCGTGCGGTTCGCGGTGCTCGGCGAACACCACGTCATGAACGCGCTGGCCGCGACATCCGCCGCCCTCGAACTCGGCGTGCCGCTGCCGACGATCGTGGCCGGACTCGAGCGCGTCACCCTCGCCGAGCAGTGGCGCATGCAGGTCATGGGCGGGCGCGACGGCATCACGGTCATCAACGACGCGTACAACGCCAGCCCCGACTCGATGGCGGCCGCGCTGAAGACGCTCGCGCAGGTCAAGCGGCCCGACGCGCGGACGATCGCGGTGCTCGGCGAGATGAGCGAGCTCGGCGAGTTCTCCGGCGAGGAGCACGACCGCATCGGGCTGCTCGCCGTCCGGCTCGGGATCTCGCAGCTCGTCGTCGTGGGCGAGAACGCCAGGCGCCTGCACATCACGGCGATCAACGAGGGGTCGTGGGATGGCGAGTCGGCGTACGTCGAGTCGGCGGACGAGGCGTTCGACCTCGTGACGGCGTCGGCTCGTCCGGGCGACACCGTGCTCGTGAAATCGTCGAACTCGGCGGGCCTCCGCCACCTCGGCGACCGACTGGGAGAATGGTTCGCGTGAGAGCACTTCTGACCGCCGGAGCCCTGTCGCTCTCGTTCACCCTGTTCCTGACGCCGCTCTTCATCCGGCTGTTCACGCGACTCGGGTGGGGCCAGTTCATCCGCGACGACGGTCCGAAGACCCATCACGTCAAGCGCGGCACGCCCACGATGGGCGGCATCATCTTCATCCTCGGCACCCTGTTCGGGTACTTCGTCGCGACGACGCTCGTGGGGGACGGGCCGACGGCATCCGGGCTCCTCGTGCTGTTCATGATGGTCGGCCTCGGCGTCGTCGGATTCCTCGACGACTTCCTGAAGACGCGCAAGAAGCAGAGCCTCGGGCTCGGCGGCTGGGCGAAGATCGCCGGCCAGACGATCGTCGCGGCCCTGTTCGCGCTGCTCGCGCTCCAGTTCCCGAACGCCGAGGGCGCGACGCCGGCCTCGACCAAGATCTCCTTCATCCGCGACCTGCCACTCGACTTCATGGTGCTCGGCACCGTGGTCGGCATCATCGCGTACGTCGTCTGGATCGTGCTCATCACGGCAGCGGCGTCGAACGGCGTGAACGTCACCGACGGACTCGACGGCCTCGCCTCGGGTGCGTCGATCCTCGCCATCGGATCGTTCATCATCATCGGCTTCTGGCAGTTCAACCAGTCGCGGTTCAGCGAGAACCTGAACCCCAGCGACCTGTACCGCAGCTACGACGTGCGCGACCCGCTCGACCTCGCGATCGTGGCCACCGCGATCGTCGGGGCCGTGGTCGGGTTCCTGTGGTGGAACACCAATCCGGCGCACATCTACATGGGCGACACGGGCTCGCTCGCGCTCGGCGGCGCGCTCGCGGCGCTCGCGGTGACGAGCCAGACCGAGCTGCTGCTGCTCATCATCGGCGGCCTGTTCGTCATCGAGGCCGGTTCGGTGATCGTGCAGCGCGCGTACTTCAAGGTCACGGGCGGCAAGCGCATCTTCCTGATGAGCCCCATCCACCACCACTTCGAGCTCAAGGGGTGGGCCGAGGTCACGATCGTGGTCCGGTTCTGGATCATCGGCGGCCTCTTCGTCGCCGCGGGCGTCGGCGCCTTCTACTTCGAGTGGCTGCAGCGGTGACGGATGCCGCGGCCGGCGCCGCACGCCTGGACGGGCTGACCAGCTGGCACTCCGAGGGGTGGCAGGGCCTGCGCGTCGCCGTCCTCGGCCTCGGGGTCACCGGCTTCGCCGTTGCCGACACGCTCGCCGAGCTCGGCTCCCGGGTGACCGTCTACGCGGCGGCGCCCGACGACGAGCGGGCCCGAATCCTCGACGTCATCGGGGTCGGCTTCGTCGTGCATCCGCTCGATCGGGTGCCCGACGAGCTCGCGACATCCGCCCCCGACCTGGTCGTCGTCTCGCCCGGCTTCCGGCCCGAGCACCCGATGCTCCGCTGGGCCGCCGAGGCCGGCGTGCCGGTCTGGGGCGACATCGAGCTCGCGTGGCGCGTCCGCGACAAGGTCACCACGTCCGAGTGGATGCTCGTCACCGGCACCAACGGCAAGACCACGACCGTGCAGCTGGCGGCGACGCTCATCGCCGGCGGCGGAGCTCGCGTCGCGCCGTGCGGCAACATCGGCGTGCCCGTGCTCGACGCCGTGCGCGATCCGATCGGCTACGACGTGCTCGTCGTGGAGCTCTCGAGCTTCCAGCTGCACCACCTGCCCACGACCGGCCCCGGAGCGGTGCACCCAGTCGCGAGCGTCTGCCTCAACCTCGCCGACGACCACTACGACTGGCACGGCTCGCCCGAGGCGTATCGCGACGCCAAGGCCAAGGTGTACGCGAACACGAAGGTCGCGTGCGTCTACAACCGCGCCGACGAGGCGACGCGGTCGATGGTCGAGGAGGCCGAGGTCGAGGAGGGCGCCCGGGCGATCGGCTTCGGCCTGGACACGCCCGGCCCGAGCGACTTCGGCGTCGTCGACGGCATCCTGTGCGACCGGGCCTTCCTCGAGGACCGCCGGACGGCCGCACTCGAGCTCACGACGCTCGAGGAGCTGGAGCCGCTCGGCCTCGCCGTCCCGCACGTCGTCGCCAACATCCTCGCGGCCTCGGCGCTGGCGAGGTCGATCGACGTGCCGGTGGCCGCGATCCACGACGCGCTCGCGGGCTTCCACCTCGACGCGCACCGGATCCAGACGGTCGCGACGTCCGGCGGCGTCCGCTGGATCGACGACTCGAAGGCGACGAACCCGCACGCGGCCGAGGCGTCGCTGCGGGCATTCAGCCCCGTGGTGTGGATCGTCGGCGGCCTGCTCAAGGGCGTCGACGCCGACGACCTCGTGGCGCGGCACGTCGCGCGCCTGCGCGCGGCGGTGGTCATCGGCCTCGAGCGCACCGAGCTCGTCGAGGCGTTCCGCCGACACGCGCCCGGACTGCCCCTCTTCGAGGTCGTCGCGGATGACACTGAGAGCGTGATGCCCGACGCGGTCGCCCTCGCGGCCTCGGTCGCAGAGGAGGGGGACACCGTGCTCCTCGCGCCCGCGGCGGCATCCATGGACCAGTTCGCGGACTACGCCGACCGCGGCCGGCGCTTCCACGACGCCGTCCGCGATCGGCTCGGAGGGGAGGGGCATGACCAGCCCGCCTCGGACGACCCGGCCGGCTGAGCGGACCGAACCGACCGGGCTTGCGGCCCGGATCCGACTCGGCGCGTTCCGCCCGGAGTCCAAGGACTACTTCCTGCTGCTCGGCACGGTGCTCTTCCTCGTCGTGCTCGGCCTCGTGATGGTGCTCTCGTCGTCGCAGGTCGAGTCCGCGCTCGCGAACGACGGCGACTTCATGTCGCGTGCCGCGCAGCAGGCGACGTACGCCCTGATCGGCGTCCCGGTCATGCTGCTCGCCAGCCGCATGCCGGAGCGGTTCTGGATGCGCATCGCCTGGCTCGCGCTCGGCGTCTCGTGCGTGCTGCAGCTGCTCGTCGTGGCGACCCCGCTCGGCGTCGAGGTCGGGGGGAACACGAACTGGCTGAACCTCGGACCCGTGCAGTTCCAGCCGTCCGAGCTGATCAAGGTCGCGCTCGTGCTCTGGCTCGGGCTCATCGTCACGAAGAAGCAGGATCATCTGGGCGACTTCGGCACCGGGATCCTGCCGATCCTGCTCGTCGGCGGCGCGGCGATCGGGCTGGTGCTGCTCGGCGGCGACCTCGGCACGGTCATGGTGATGGCCGCGATGCTCCTCGGCACCCTGTTCCTCATCGGCGTCCCGCTGCGGCTGCTCGCGGTGCCCGTGCTCTTCGGCGCGACGGCGTTCGCGCTGGTGGCGGTCTCCAGCGAGAGCCGGATGCGCCGGATCAGCGCGTTCCTCGAGGAGGACTGCGCGAAGTACAACCTCGGCGACTGCTGGCAGATCCAGCACGGCACCTTCGCGATGGCGAACGGCGGGATCTTCGGCGTGGGGCTCGGCAACTCCGCGGCCAAGTGGTCGTGGCTGCCCGCGGCCGACAACGACTTCATCTTCGCCATCATCGGCGAGGAACTCGGACTGATCGGCGCGGTGGTCGTGATCGGGCTGTTCGTCGTGCTCGCGATCGCCCTCGCGCGGGTCATGCGATCGGCGACGACGCCGTTCGGGCGCACGGTCTCCGCGGCCGTGCTCGTCTGGGTCGTCGGCCAGGCGTGTGTCAATATCGGTGTCGTGCTCGGCGTCTTTCCCGTCCTCGGTGTCCCGCTGCCGCTCGTCTCGGCCGGCGGCACCGCCCTGCTCACGACGCTCTTCGCGATCGGCGTGGTGCTCTCGGTCGCGCGCGACCCCGGCGCGCCGGCGCGCGCCGCGGCGAGGGCATCGGCGCGTCGCACGTCGAACGCGACCCGCACGCGATGACGACGTACCTGCTCGCCGGCGGCGGCACCGCCGGTCACGTGAACCCCCTGCTCGCCGTGGCCGACCGCATCCGCGAGCGCGATCCCGAAGCGGTCGTGCTCGTGCTCGGCACCGCGGAGGGGCTCGAATCGCGGCTCGTCCCGGCTCGCGGCTACGAATTGCTGACGATCGAGAAGGTGCCGTTCCCGCGGCGGCCGAACGGAGCGGCGCTGCGGTTCCCGTCGCGCTTCCGGCGGTCGATCGCCGACGTGCGCGAGATGATCGCCGCTCGCGGCGTCGACGTCGTGGTCGGGTTCGGCGGCTACGTCGCGACGCCCGCGTACCTCGCGGCACGCGGCGCCGGCATCCCCGTCGTCATCCACGAGGCGAACGCCCGGCCGGGTCTCGCCAACCGCCTGGGCGCACGGTTCGCGGCGCGGGTGGGCGTCGCCTTCGAGGGCACCCCGCTCCCGCGCGCCGAGGTGGTCGGGATGCCGCTGCGGCGCGAGATCGAGACCCTCGACCGAGCCGGTCGCCGCGCCGAGGCCGCCGAATCGTTCGGCCTCGACCCGACGCGACCGGTGCTGCTCGTCACGGGAGGCTCGCTCGGCGCGCGCCGCATCAACCGCACGACGGTCGACAGCGCCGAGTCACTGACGGCCACCGGCTGGCAGGTGCTGCACGTGACCGGGGCGAAGTCCGAGGTCTCCGACCCCGGCCTCGCCGACTACCGCATGGTCGAGTACGCCGACCGCATGGACCTCGCTCTCGCGATCGCCGATGCCGCGGTCTCCCGCGCGGGCGCCGCCACGGTGAGCGAGCTCTCGGCGCTCGGGATTCCGGCCGTCTACGTCCCCTACCCCGTCGGCAACGGCGAGCAGCGCTTCAACGCGGCGGGGGTCGTCGGCACCGGGGGAGGGATCCTCGTGGACGACGCCGACTTCCTGCCGGCCTGGGTCGCGCACGAGCTCGTTCCCCTGCTCGCCGACCGGGACCGCCTCGACCGGATGGCGCGGGCCGCGGCATCCGTCGGCGCCCTCGACGGCACCGACCGCATGATCGCGCTCGTCGACGGCGCGCTGCGCCCCGACGGCGGCTCCGCCGCCGCGGGCGCGTAACGTTGAACCGACCGAACCCCTCTCCAGGAAGCATCGCGACACCGTGACGATCAAGCCCGACCCCTCCATCGAGATCCCCGCCGACCTCGGCGCCGTGCACTTCGTCGGCATCGGCGGCTCGGGCATGAGCGGCATCGCGCGCCTCGCACTCGGCGCGGGCCACCGTGTCACCGGCTCCGACGCCCGCGACTCCGCGAACGTCCAGGCGCTGCGCGACCTCGGCGCGACGATCGCGATCGGCCACTCGGCCGAGAACCTGCCCGACGACGTCGACACCGTCGTGGTGACCGGCGCGCTCTGGCAGGACAACCCGGAGTACCAGCTCGCGCTGGAGCGCGGGTTGCCGGTGCTGCACCGGTCGCAGGCGCTCGCGTCCGTGATCTCCGGGCAGCGCCTCGTGTCGGTCGCCGGCGCCCACGGCAAGACCACCTCGACCGGCATGATCATCACCGGGCTGCTCGCGCTCGGCGAGGACCCGAGCTTCGTCAACGGCGGGGTCATCGAGGAGCTCGGGGTCAGCGCGGCATCCGGCTCGGGGGAGCTGTTCGTCGTCGAGGCCGACGAGTCCGACGGCTCCTTCCTGCTCTACGACACGTCGGTCGCGCTCATCACGAACGTCGACCCCGACCACCTCGACCACTACGGCTCGCTCGACGCATTCGAGCAGGCGTTCGTCGACTTCGCCGACCGCGCGAACGAGTTCGTCGTCATCTCGTCCGACGACGCCGGTGCGACGCGGGTGCGCGAGCGGCTCTCGCACGAGCGAGTGCTCACCTTCGGCGAGGCCGCGGATGCCACGGTGCGCGTGCACTCGATCGAGACCGACGGTCCCGTCTCGTTCGCCGTCGACCACGCGGGCGAGACGTACCGCGCGACGCTGCGCATCCCGGGCCGGCACAACGCGATCAACGCCGCGGGGGCGTTCGCGGTGCTCGTCGGACTCGGCTTCGACCCGGCCGCCTCGCTCGACGGCATCGCGCGCTTCGCGGGCACCGGTCGGCGGTTCGAGCTGCACGGCGTGGTCGACGGCGTCAGCGTGTACGACGACTACGCGCACCATCCGACCGAGGTCGCCGCGGCGCTCTCCGCGGCGCGCACGGTCGTCGGCGACGGCCGCATCATCGCCGTCCACCAGCCGCACCTGTACAGCCGGACCCGGCTCTTCGCGAAGGAGTTCGCCGAGGTGCTCGAGCGCTACGCGGACGAGACCGTCGTGCTCGACGTCTACGGCGCTCGCGAGGACCCGGAGCCCGGCGTGACCGGCGCGCTCGTCAGCGAGCGCTTCGAGCACCCCGAGCGGGTCGCGTTCATCGCCGACTGGCAGGCGGCCGCGGACCACACGGCGTCCATCGCGCGACCCGGGGACTTCGTCATCACCCTCGGCTGCGGCGACGTCTACCGGATCGTCCCGCAACTGCTCGGGTCCCTCGAGCGCGGACGCGACGCCTGATCGGGCCCACGTGAAGCGGCCGCAGGGATTCGACGGGGCCGGCGCCTCGCGGGCGCGGCCGGCGCCCGCCGACCGTTCCGCGCCCGCGTCCGCGTCCGTGCCCGCATCGACCGCGTCGCGGTCGCCGGGATCGGTCGCCACGACGACCCGAGCCGAGCGGCCGAGGCACGGCGAGGTGCCGGATCGGCCGGCGGCGGACCGGGACCGGAACGTGACCGAGCCGATCCGGTTGCCGGTCGACGGCATCCGGGAGGACGGCGGCCCGACCGGAGCCGGCCCGCGGGCCGGTGATGCCGATCCCGCGACGCGACGCGACGAGCGCGCGGCACGCCGCGCGCTCGCGGCCGCCGAGCGTTCGCGACGTCGATACGAGCGGCAGGAGGTGCGACGGTTCACCAAGCGCAGTCGCCTGCGCCGCGCCACCTGGATCGCGGTGCTGGCCTCCGTGGTCGGCCTCGCGGCGGCCGCCGTCGCGATCGCCTACTCGCCGCTCATGGCACTCCGCGAGGTCCGCGTCGAGGGCACCGCGCGGATCGACGCCGCCGAGGTCGAGGCCGCCTTCGGCGACCGGGTCGGCACGCCGCTGCCGCTGATCGCCCCGGACGAGGTGCAGCGCGCGCTCTCGGAGTTCCCCCTCATCGAGACGTACTCGACCGAGACGGTCCCGCCGGGCACGCTCGTGGTCCGCATCGTGGAGCGCACGCCGGTCGGCGTCCTCGACCGGTCGGGCGGGCTCGTCTCCGTCGATGCGGCCGGCGTCGTCGTCGAACGCCTCGGCGCGCAGCCCGACGACCTCCCGCTGATCGAGGTCGAGGGCGGCGTCGACGAGCCCGCGTTCCGCGCCGCCGGCCTCGCGCTCCGGAGCCTCCCTGCGGAGCTGCGTGCCGCGATCGCGTCCGCGTCCGCGGAGTCGGCCGACGACGTCCGCTTCGTCCTCGACAGCGGTGCGACCGTGATCTGGGGCAGCGCCGACGACGCGGCGCTGAAGACGTCGGTGCTGCAGGACCTCATGGCGGCGGTGCCGCCCGAGCAGGTCGACCGTTACGACGTCTCGGCGCCGCTCAATCCGGTCACCGGCTGATCCGACGGGCCGGATCGCGACACGCCGGAGACGCCGTGCGGGCCGACGCCGCGAGCCGCCTACCTTCGACTCAGGAATTGCATACTCGGCAAAACTTTAACCTTCGAGTAGAGGTTCAGGGTTCAGAGTTCGCAGAGAGGGCCGGACATGTCGACAAACCAGAACTACCTCGCCGTCATCAAGGTGGTCGGCATCGGCGGTGGCGGCGTCAACGCCGTCAACCGCATGATCGAGCTCGGCCTACGCGGCGTCGAGTTCATCGCGATCAACACCGACGCCCAGGCGCTGCTGATGTCGGACGCCGACGTCAAGCTCGACGTCGGCCGCGACCTGACGCGCGGCCTCGGCGCGGGCGCCGACCCCGAAGTCGGTCGCCGTGCAGCGGAGGACCACGCGGAGGAGATCGAGGAAGCGCTCGCGGGCGCCGACATGGTCTTCGTCACGGCGGGCGAGGGCGGCGGCACCGGTACGGGCGGAGCGCCCGTCGTCGCGCGCATCGCCAAGTCGATCGGTGCGCTCACGATCGGTGTGGTGACGAAGCCGTTCAGCTTCGAGGGCAAGCGTCGCCAGACGCAGGCCGAGCAGGGCGTCGCACGCCTGAAGGAGGAGGTCGACACCCTCATCGTGGTGCCGAACGACCGCCTCCTCGAGATCAGCGATCGCGGCATCTCGATGCTCGAGGCGTTCGCCACGGCCGACCAGGTCCTCCTGGCCGGTGTCCAGGGGATCACGGACCTCATCACGACCCCGGGCCTGATCAACCTCGACTTCGCCGACGTGAAGTCGGTCATGCAGGGAGCAGGGTCCGCGCTCATGGGCATCGGCTCGTCGCGCGGCGCGGACCGGGCCATCAAGGCCGCGGAACTCGCCGTCGCGAGTCCGCTGCTGGAGGCCTCGATCGACGGGGCGCACGGCGTGCTGCTGTCGATCCAGGGCGGCTCGAACCTCGGCATCTTCGAGATCAACGATGCGGCGCGCCTCGTGCAGGAGGCCGTCCACCCCGAGGCGAACATCATCTTCGGCGCGGTCATCGACGACACCCTCGGCGACGAGGTGCGGGTGACCGTCATCGCCGCCGGGTTCGACGGCGGCGACCCGACGCCGAGGCCGGCCGAGGTCCGCCAGCCGAGTGCGGCGGTGCCGGCGGCGGTGGGGGCGGGAGCCGGGGTCGTCGGCGGCGCGACCGGCAGCGGCCTCGGCGGCGACGCCGTCGAGGGCATCACCGAGATCGACATCGAGGAGCTCGTCGAGACCGCGAACTGGGGAGAGGCCAGCACGACTGCCGACCAGATCGTGTCCGACCCCGCGTTCGGCGACGACTCGGACGACCTCGACATCCCCGACTTCCTGAAGTGACGGCTCACGTGCGGCGGCGTCGTCCGACCCGTTCGGACGACGCCGCGTGAGCGGGCTCGCCGAGCGCCTGGAGGCGGTCCGCGGCGGCGTCGCGGACGCAGCCCGCCTCGCGGGCCGCGACCCGGCGGAGGTCACCACGATCGTCGTCACGAAGTTCCACCCCGAATCGCTCATCCGCGACCTGGCGGGTCACGGGGTCCGCGACATCGGCGAGAACCGGCACCAGGAGGCGCAGGCCAAGGCCCGCGCGCTGGCGGACCTCGACCTCACGTGGCACTTCATCGGCCAGTTGCAGAGCAAGAAGGCCCGGCAGGTGCGCTCGTACGCCTCGGTGATCCACTCGATCGACCGCGACTCGCTCGTCGAGGCGCTCCGCTCCGACGAGGCCGAGGTCGACGGCTTCATCCAGGTCAACCTGACCGACGATCCGGGTCGCGGCGGAGTCGCCCCCGACGCGCTCGACCCCATGGTCGAGCGCGTACTCGGCACGCCGGGCATCCGGCTGCTCGGCCTCATGGCCGTCGCTCCCCTCGACGAGCCCGCGCGCGCCGCGTTCGCACGCGTCCGCGAGCTGTCCGAGCGCATCCGCGCCGTCGCTCCGGAGGCGACCGCGCTGTCCATGGGCATGTCCCACGACTACGCCGACGCGATCCTCGAGGGTGCGACACACCTTCGCATCGGCACCGCAATCACGGGGAACCGGCCGGCCTGAGGCTAGCCTCGAAACACGGAACCACTGACGGAGGCAGCGATGTCGAACCCGCTCAAGAAGACCATGGTCTACCTGGGACTCGCCGACGAGGAGCTCGAACCCGAGCCCGCCCCGGCGGCCGCCGCTCCCGCGCCGGTCGTGCACGCCGCGCCCACGCCGGCTCCCAAGGGCGGGGCCCCCGTCACACCGCTCCGAAAGCACCACGTGCAACCGACACCACCGCAGGCGGAGATGAACGAGATCCTCACGGTGCACCCGCGCCAGTACCGAGACGCCCAGGTGATCGCCGAGTCCTTCCGCGAGGGCGTGCCGGTCATCATCAACCTCTCGCAGATGTCGGACGCCGACGCGCGCCGGCTCATCGACTTCGCCAGCGGCCTCTCGCAGGGTCTCTACGGCAAGATCGAGCGCGTGACGAGCAAGGTCTTCCTGCTCTCGCCGGCGCATGTCGTCGTCTCGGGCGAGGCGGGCGAGGTCGACGGCGACGTGGACGCCTCGTTCTTCACCCACGCGTAGACTCCCGGACGTGAGCGCACTCGCCGTCGTCTGGAACCTCGTCTACACCCTCCTCCTCATCTACTTCTTCGTGATGTGGGCGCGGTTCGTGCTCGACCTGGTGCGGACGTTCAACCGGTCGTGGCGCCCTCGAGGCGTCGTGCTCGTGCTCGTCGAGGCCGTCTACACGGTCACGGATCCGCTCGTGCGGTTCTTCCGTCGACTGATCCCGCCGATCCGCCTCGGGCAGGTCGCGCTGGACCTCGGATGGAGCGTGGCGATGCTCGTGGTGATCATCGCCATGACCGTCGTGTCGTGGCTCGCCGCGGGCGCTGCCGCGGCGGCGTGAACCCGAGCGCGGACGGGGCGCGCCGTGCAGCCGGCGCACTGCCTCACGCAGGTTCTCTTTGCTACCGTTAGCTGAACGTGATCGACAGTTCGACAGATTCGAGGGATGGGAAGCCATGGCGCTAACTCCGGAAGATGTGGTCAACAAGCGCTTCCAGGCGACGAAGTTCCGGGAGGGCTACGACCAGGACGAGGTCGACGACTTCCTCGATGAGGTGGTCGTCGAACTGCGCCGGCTGAACCAGGAGAACGAGGAGCTGCGCCAGCGTCTGAACGCCGCCGAGTCCCGGGCCGCTGAGGGAGCCGGAGCCGCCGCGGCCGCACCGGCGCCGACGTACGCGGAGCCCGTCACGTCCGCTCCGACGGTCGCGGTACCGACCCAGACCGCGGTGCCGCAGTCCGAGATCGACGAGCAGACGAGTACCACCAACCTGCTGCAGCTGGCCCGTCGCCTCCACGAGGAGCACGTGCGGGAGGGCGTCGAGAAGCGCGACGCGCTCATCGCCGAGGGGCACGCGACCGCCGCGCGCATCGTCGCCGAGGCCGAGGCCAAGCAGCGCGCCCAGATGGGCATCCTCGACCAGGAGCGCGTCGCACTCGAGAAGCGCGTCGACGAGCTCCGCGTGTTCGAGCGCGACTACCGCGCCAAGCTGAAGAGCTACATCGAGGGCCAGCTGCGCGACCTCGACACGGCGCAGCCGGTCCAGGTCGGCGGCGCCGGCTTCGGAGGCCAGACCGTGTCCGGCGAGCAGCCCGCGCCGACCTTCCAGGGCTTTGGCGGCTGAGCGGCGGGCCAGGCTCGGCGTCACCGCACTGCTGATCCTGGTCGGCGTCGCGCTCACGGTCTACGCCGTCGACCAGGTCAGCAAGCACTTCGTCGTGACCACCCTCGCCGAGGGCGAGACGGTCCAGGTGCTCGGCGACGTGCTGCACTGGCAGTTCGTCCGGAACCCGGGCGCCGCCTTCTCGTTCGCGAGCGGCATGACGTGGGTCTTCACGATCCTGGCCGCGGGTGTGATCACCTTCATCATCTGGTTCGCCCGACGCATCCGCTCGGTCGCCTGGGCGCTCGTGTTCGGCCTCCTCCTCGGCGGCGTGCTCGGCAACCTCACCGACCGCCTGTTCCGCGAGCCGGGCTTCGGCATCGGGCACGTGATCGACTTCATCTCGACGCCGTGGATGCTCCCGGCCATCTACAACGTCGCCGACATCGCGATCGTGTCGAGCATGATCCTGTTCATGATCCTCACGATCCGCGGCATCGGCCTCGACGGGTCGCGACCCGTCCGCGAGGGCGAGGCCGCGGAGGCGCCGCGCCCGGACGGCGAGCCCCGGCGCACGGCGCGAGGCGGCGGGGCGCCCGCCGAGCTGGCGCACGAGTCCTGACGTGGAGCACCGCGCGCTGCCCGTTCCCGACGGGCTGGAGGGCGTCCGCGTGGACGCGGGGCTGGCGAAGCTCCTCGGCTTCTCGCGCACGCAGGCCGCCGAGATCGCCGAGTCCGGTGGGGCGAGCCTCGACGGGCGTCCGGTCGACAAGGCCGATCGGCTGCGGGCCGGGGCCTGGCTCGAGGTGAGCTGGGCGCCGCCCCGGACGCTCGAGGTGGTGCCGATGGCGGTGCCCGACCTCGGCATCGTGCACGACGACGAGCACCTCGTCGTCGTCGACAAGCCCGCCGGCGTCGCCGCGCACCCGTCGCTCGGGTGGGAGGGACCGACCGTGGTCGGCGCCCTCGCGGCATCCGGCTACCGCATCTCGACCTCCGGCGCGCCCGAGCGGCAGGGCGTCGTGCACCGCCTCGACGCGGGCACGAGCGGACTGATGGTCGTCGCGAAGTCGGAGTCGGCGTACACGGCGCTCAAGCGCGCGTTCCACGATCGCGAGGTCGAGAAGATCTACCACGCCGTGGTCCAGGGGCATCCCGACCCGCTCGCCGGGACGATCGACGCGCCGGTCGGGCGTCATCCCCGGTCCGAGTGGAAGTTCGCGGTCACGAGCGACGGCAAGCACGCGATCACCCACTACGAGACCATCGAGGCGTTCCCGTACGCGTCGCTGCTCGAGATCCACCTCGAGACCGGTCGGACCCACCAGATCCGCGTGCACATGTCCGCCCAGCGGCATCCGTGCGCCGGCGACGCCATGTACGGCGCCGACCCGACGCTGAGCGCCCGCCTCGGACTCACCCGGCAGTGGCTGCACGCGAAGGAGCTGTCGTTCGTGCACCCCGGCACCGGCGCCTGGTCGACGTACGAGTCGGCGTATCCGGCCGACCTCCAGCACGCGCTCGACGTGCTCGGCGGCGACTGAGCCAGCGGATGCCGCGCGCCCGGGGACCGTACGTCGCCGGGCCGCCCTACACTGTGAAGACCCCCCGACACGCCTCGCAGCACCACCGATGAGGAGCCCTGTGGCCGCCGATTCCTTCGTCCACCTGCACGTGCACTCCGAGTACTCGATGCTCGACGGGGCGGCCCGGGTCGGCGAGCTGATGAAGGCCGCCGCGGCCGAGGGCATGCCCGCCGTGGCGATGACCGACCACGGCAACGTCTTCGGCGCCTACGACTTCTGGAAGCAGGCGACGGATGCCGGCGTGAAGCCGATCATCGGCACCGAGGCCTACCTCACGCCCGGCACGCACCGCAGCGACAAGACGCGCGTGCGCTGGGGCAACGGCGGCGGCGACGACGTGTCGGGCTCCGGTGCGTACACGCACATGACCCTGCTTTCGGAGACCACCGAGGGCATGCACAACCTGTTCCGGCTCTCGAGCCGGGCGTCGATCGAGGGCTACTACTTCAAGCCCCGCATGGACCGCGAGCTGCTGCAGACGTACTCGAAGGGACTCATCGCCACGACGGGGTGCCCCTCGGGCGAGGTGCAGACCCGGCTGCGGCTCGGCCAGTACGACGAGGCGGTGCAGGCGGCCGCGGAGTTCCGCGACATCTTCGGCCGAGAGAACTACTTCGCCGAGATCATGGACCACGGCCTCGGCATCGAGAAGCGGATCATGGACGACCTGCTCCGCCTCGCGAAGCAGCTCGACCTGCCGCTCGTCGCGACGAACGACCTGCACTACACGCACGCGCACGACGCGAAGAGCCACGCGGCGCTGCTCTGCGTGCAGTCCGGATCGACCCTCGACGACCCGAACCGGTTCAAGTTCGACGCCGACGAGTTCTACCTGAAGTCCGCCGCCGAGATGCGGCACCTGTTCCGCGACCACCCCGAGGCGTGCGACAACACGCTGCTCATCGCCGAGCGCTGCGACGTGCAGTTCAACACGAGCGCCAACTACATGCCGCGCTACCCGGTGCCGGAGGGCGAGGACGAGCAGAGCTGGTTCGTCAAGGAGGTCGAGAAGGGCCTGCACGAGCGCTACCCGGGCGGCATCCCCGACGAGGTGCGACGCCAGGCCGACTACGAGGTCGGCGTCATCTCGCAGATGGGCTTCCCCGGCTACTTCCTGGTCGTCGCCGACTTCATCAACTGGTCGAAGGACAACGGCATCCGCGTCGGCCCCGGTCGAGGTTCCGGTGCGGGCTCGATGGCGGCGTACGCCATGCGGATCACCGACCTCGACCCGCTGCAGCACGGCCTGATCTTCGAGCGGTTCCTCAACCCCGACCGCGTCTCGATGCCCGACTTCGACGTCGACTTCGACGAGCGCCGGCGCGGCGAGGTCATCAAGTACGTCACGGACAAGTACGGCGACGAGCGCGTCGCGCAGATCGTCACGTACGGCACGATCAAGGCCAAGCAGGCGCTGAAGGACTCGAGCCGGGTCCTCGGCTTCCCGTTCGGAATGGGGGAGAAGCTCACCAAGGCGATGCCGCCGGCGGTCATGGGCAAGGACATCCCGCTCTCGGGAATCCTCGACAAGGACCACCCGCGCTACAAGGAGGCCGGCGACATCCGCGCCCTCATCGAGACGGACGCCGAGGCGAAGACGGTCTTCGAGACGGCCCTCGGGCTCGAGAACCTCAAGCGGCAGTGGGGAGTGCACGCGGCGGGCGTCATCATGTCGAGCGAGCCCCTGATCGACATCATCCCGATCATGAAGCGGGAACAGGACGGCCAGATCGTCACGCAGTTCGACTACCCCGCGTGCGAATCGCTCGGCCTGATCAAGATGGACTTCCTGGGGCTCAGGAACCTCACGATCATCGACGACGCGCTCGACAACATCGAGGCCAACCGCGGGTTCCGTCCGGTGCTGGAGGACCTCGCGCTCGACGACCCCGACGCGTACGCCCTGCTGTCGCGCGGCGACACGCTCGGGGTGTTCCAGCTCGACGGCGGGCCCATGCGGTCGCTCCTGCGGCAGATGAAGCCCGACAACTTCGAGGACATCTCGGCCGTCATCGCGCTCTACCGCCCCGGGCCGATGGGGGCGAACTCGCACATCAACTACGCGCTCCGCAAGAACGGCCTGCAGCCGATCACGCCGATCCACCCCGAGCTCGAGGAGCCGCTGCGCGACATCCTCGACACGAGCTACGGCCTGATCATCTACCAGGAGCAGGTCATGGCCATCGCGCAGCGGGTCGCGGGGTTCAGCCTCGGCCAGGCCGACATCCTGCGCCGCGCGATGGGCAAGAAGAAGAAGTCCGAGCTCGACAAGCAGTACGAGGGCTTCTCCGGCGGGATGAAGGCCAACGGCTACTCGGATGCCGCGATCAAGACCCTCTGGGACATCCTGCTGCCGTTCTCCGACTACGCGTTCAACAAGGCGCACTCGGCGGCGTACGGCGTGCTCAGCTACTGGACGGCGTACCTCAAGGCGCACTACCCGGCCGAGTACATGGCGGCCCTCCTCACGAGCGTCGGCGACGCGCGCGACAAGCTCGCGCTCTACCTCAACGAGTGCCGCCGCATGGGCATCAAGGTGCTGCCGCCCGACGTCAACGAGTCGATCGGCTTCTTCGCGGCCGTCGGCGACGACATCCGGTTCGGCCTCGGGGCGGTGCGGAACGTCGGCTTCAACGTGGTCGACGCGATCCGCGCGTCGCGCGACGCGAAGGGCCGCTTCGAGACGTTCCACGACTTCCTGAAGAAGGTGCCGACGCAGGTCGCGAACAAGCGCACGGTCGAGTCGCTCGTGAAGGCGGGCGCGTTCGACTCGCTCGGGCACACGCGGCGCGCGCTCGTCGAGATCCACGAGGGAGCCGTCGAGGCGGCCGTGAAGGAGAAGCGCGCGGAGGAGAACGGCGACGTCGGCTTCGACTTCGACAGCCTGTTCGAGGAGCACGAGAAGGAGGCGGCGCCCTCGCCCGTGCCCGACCGTCCCGAGTGGGCGAAGCGCGACAAGCTCGCGTTCGAGCGCGAGATGCTCGGGCTCTACGTCTCCGACCACCCGCTCGCCGGGCTCGAGGCGACGCTCGCGAAGCACGCCTCGACCACGATCACCGACCTGATGAGCTCGGATGGCACGCAGGACGGCGACGTCGCGACGATCGCCGGGCTCGTCACGAGCGTGCAGCACCGCGTGGCTCGGCAGTCGGGCAACCAGTACGGCATGATCCAGGTCGAGGACTTCTCGGGCGAGATCACCGTGATGTTCATGGGCAAGGCGTACCAGGAGTTCGCGCCGGCGCTGAAGGGCGACTCGATCGTCGTCGTCCGGGGCCGGGTCAGCATGCGCGACGACGGCATGAACCTGCACGCGTACAGCGTCTTCGAGCCCGAGGTCGGCCAGGACGACGGCACCGGTCCGGTCGTGATCTCCCTGCCCGACGTGCGGGCGACGACCGACACGATCACCGCGCTCGGCGACGTGCTGATCCGGCATCGCGGCGACACCGAGGTCCGGCTGAAGCTCACGAAGGGGCGCACCGCGCGCGTGTTCGAGCTGCCGTACCCGGTCGCGGTGAGCGCGGACTTCTACGGCGAGCTGAAGAGCCTGCTGGGTCCGAACTGCCTCGCGTGACGCGGCTCCCAGCGGTCGACCGGATCCGCTCGGTACGCTGAGCGGACCATGCTTCGCACGATCGACCTCCGCGGCACCCGCCCGTCTCCCATCGAGATGCTCGCCCTCGTCCCGCGGGCGGCGACCGATGTCGCCGCCGCGCTCGAGCCCGCTCGCGCCCTCATCGACGACGTCCGGGCACGCGGCGAGGCCGCACTGCTCGACCAGGCCGAGCGCTTCGACCGGGTACGGCCCGCGGCCGTGCGCGTCGGCGCCGACGAGCTCGCGGCCGCGCGCGATGCGCTCCGCCCGGACGTGCGGCGCGCCGTCGAGTCCACCGTCGAACGCGTCCGCGCCGCGAGCGCGGCCCAGGTGCCCGACCCCGAGCGCACCGTGCTCGCGACGGGCGCGGTCGTCGAGCAGCGGTGGCAGCCGGTCGGCCGCGTCGGGCTCTACGTGCCCGGCGGCAAGGCGGTGTACCCCTCGAGCGTCGTGATGAACGTCGTGCCCGCGCAGGCGGCCGGCGTCCGCTCCATCGCCCTCGCGTCGCCCGCGCAGGCCGCACACGGCGGCCGCATCCACCCGACGATCGCGGGCGTCGCCGCGCTCCTCGGCATCGACGAGGTGTACGCGATGGGCGGCGCCGGGGCGATCGGCGCGTTCGCGTACGGCGTGCCCGACCTCGGGCTGGAGCCCGTGCAGCGGGTGACCGGTCCGGGCAACGTGTTCGTCGCGGCCGCCAAGCGCGTCGTGCAGGGCGTCACGGGCATCGATGCGGAGGCCGGGCCGACGGACATCCTGGTCATCGCCGACGATGCGGCCGACGCCGACTACGTGGCATCCGACCTCGTCAGCCAGGCCGAGCACGACGAACTGGCCGCGGCCGTGCTCGTCACCGATTCGGCCGACTTCGCCGAGCGGGTGCTCGAGCGCCTCGCCGTGCGCGCCACCGAGACACGGCACTCCGAACGCGTTCGGGTCGCGCTCGAGGGCGCCCAGTCGGCCGTGGTCCTCGTGGACGACCTCGAGCAGGCGGCCGACTTCGCGAATGCGTTCGGCGCCGAGCACCTCGAGATCCAGGTGCGCGACGCCGAGGCCGTGCTCGCCCGCATCGACAACGCCGGGGCGATCTTCATCGGACCGTACTCGCCCGTGAGCCTCGGCGACTACGCGGCGGGCTCGAACCACGTGCTCCCCACGGGCGGCCAGTCCCGATACGCCGCCGGGCTCTCGGCCGCGACGTTCCTCCGCCCGCAGCAGGTCGTCCGGTACGACGAGGCGGCGCTCCGCGAGGTCGCGCACGTGATCGCCACGCTCTCCGAGGAGGAGGACCTGCCGGCGCACGGCGAGGCGGTGACGGCACGCTTCGGCGAACGGTCCTGATCGGCGACGCTACGCTGGGAGCACCATGTACTGCCCCTTCTGCCGCCACCCCGATTCCCGCGTCATCGACTCGAGGACGAGCGACGACGGCCTCTCGATCCGGCGCCGCCGCCAGTGTCCCGAGTGCGGGCGCCGGTTCTCGACGACCGAGACCGCGAGCCTCGCGGTCATCAAGCGCTCCGGCGTGATCGAGCCGTTCAGCCGCGAGAAGGTCGTGCTCGGCGTCAAGAAGGCCTGCCAGGGTCGGCCGGTCACCGATTCCGACCTCGCGGTGCTCGCGCAGAAGGTCGAGGAGACCATCCGGTCGACGGGTGCGTCCCAGATCGAGGCGAACGACATCGGGCTGGCGATCCTGCCGCCGCTCCGCGAGCTCGACGAGGTCGCCTACCTGCGGTTCGCGAGCGTGTACCAGGCGTTCGAGTCGCTCGACGACTTCGAGTCGGCGATCGAGGCGCTTCGCGAGGAGCACGGGCGGCTTCCGGCACGTCCGGCCGAGTGACGCGGGTCCGGTCGGCCGGTGCCCTCCGGTAGCCTGATCCCGGCATGTATCGCATCCTCTTCTCCCTCGGCTTCTCGCGCATGGACCCCGAGCGCGCCCACCACCTCGCGTTCCGCGTCATCCGCGCCATCCCGACGCTCGGCGTCGGCAGGCTCGTCGAGCGGGTCACGGGCCCGGCTCCCGAGCTCGCGGTCGAGGCGCTCGGCCTGCGCTTCCCGTCACCGTTCGGGGTCGCCGCCGGCTTCGACAAGGACGCGCTCGCGGTCGTCGGCCTCGGCAACCTCGGCTTCGGGCACGTCGAGGTCGGCACCATCACGGCACTCCCGCAGCCGGGCAACGAGCGGCCTCGGCTCTTCCGCCTCGTTCCCGACCGCGCCCTGGTCAACCGCATGGGCTTCAACAACGGCGGGGCGGATGCCGCGGCCGGCCGCGTCTCGCGGCTGTCGCGCCTGCGGCACCGGCCGGTGCTGGGCGTCAACATCGGCAAGAGCCGGGTGACGCCGGTCGAGCAGGCGACCGAGGACTACGTGCGGAGCACGAAGGTGCTCGCGCCGCACGCCGACTATCTCGTCGTGAACGTCAGCTCGCCGAACACCCCGGGCCTCCGCGGACTGCAGGAGCTGGACTCGCTGGCGCCCCTGCTCGAGGCCGTGCGTGCGGCGGCAGGCCGGACGCCGCTCCTCGTGAAGATCGCGCCCGACCTCGAGGACCCCGAGGTCGTGCGCATCTGCGAGCTGGTCGTCCGGCTCCGACTCGACGGCATCATCGCGACCAACACGACGATCTCGCGCGACGGGCTCGTCACGCCGAGGGCCGAGGTCGAGGCGATCGGCGCCGGCGGGCTGTCCGGCGCCCCGCTCGCCGCCCGCTCGCTCGCCGTGCTGCGGCTCATCCGCCGGAACGTGCCGGCCGAGCTGTGCGTGGTGTCGGTCGGCGGCGTCGATACCGCGGAGGACGTCCAGGAGCGGCTCGACGCCGGCGCGACCCTCGTGCAGGGCTACACGGCCTTCATCTACCGCGGGCCCCTCTGGGCGCGCGAGGTGAACCGGGGGCTCGAGCGCATCCGACGCGACCGGCGCGCCGCGGCATCCGTCGCCTGAGACTGCTCCGGGTCGCCGGCCCGGGCGTCAGAGCATGCCGACGTCGCTGAGCCGGTCGGCGAGCGTCGCGCCGTCGCTCGCGGACACCCACGGGACGTCGGCGCCGTGCTGCTCCGACTTCGAGCGCCCGCCCGCGAGGACCGCCTCGCCGGGGGAGAGCTCGCGGATCGCGACCGCCGCGACCTGGTCGGGATGCTCGGCGGCGAACGCGGCGTAGAGGTCCTCGTCGTGCTGCCCGTCGTCGCCGATGAGGAGCCAGCGGATGTCGGGGAACTCCTCGGCGAGGCGACGGAGGTTGTCGCTCTTGTGCTCGCGACCGCTGCGGAACCACCGGTCGTGCGTCGGACCCCAGTCGGTGAGGAGCAGGGGGCCCGCCGGGTAGAGGTTGCGCGAGAGGAAGCGGGTCAGCGTCGGCGCGACGTTCCACGCGCCGGTGGAGAGGTAGATGACCGGAGAGCCGGGATGGCGCCGCGCGAGGCGCTCGTAGAGCACCGCCATCCCGGGCGTCGGGTTGCGCGCGTGCTCGTCGAGGACGAACGTGTTCCAGGCGGCCACGAAGGGCCGGGGGAGCGCGGTGACCATCACCGTGTCGTCGACGTCGGAGATGACGCCGAAGTCGACGTCGGGCCCGACGACGCGGATCGGCGCCTCGACGGGCTCGGCGCCGTGGGTGCTGATGACGACGTGGGTCCAGCCCGGCTCGAGGCGGACCGGGACCTTCGTGTCCACGACCCCGCCGCGATCGGACAGCACCTCGATGCGCTGGCCGCCGACCTCGATCGACACGGGCACGTCGCCCACGGGCACGCTCGTGAAGCTGCGCCAGCCGCGGATGCCCTGCTCGCGGCGACGACGGCGTCGGCGCGACGTCTCGTCGGGGCGGATCGGCTTGGACAGGAGCACCCGGCAGAACACCCGGACCCACTCGGTCGATCCGTAGCCGGTGTAGGGGACGACGGTCGGCACGTGACCCCGACCGCGCGCCCACCGCTCGCGCACGTCGTGGATCCAGTCCTCGACGCGTGCAGCACCGTGCCGGGTCGGTCGAAGCCGGGGGCCGGCCGGGTCGGGGGAACTCACCGGCATCCCGTCAGTCTTTCATGGACCGGTGGACGGACGCCAAACGCACCGACCACCGGAGTCGGGACTTCCGCCGGGAGCCCGGTAGAGTGGTGCGGCGAACAAGGAGGACCCGTGCCGAACATCGACCTGATCCTGGGGGCCGATCACGGGCGGAGGCGCTCGGTGCGAACCGAGCCCACGCAGCGACGCAGCTCCCAGCGGCTCGACGCGCTGCTGGACGCCGCCGCCGAGATCGTCGACGAACTCGGATTCGAGCGGTTGACGACCCAGATGGTCGCCGAGCGGGCGGGTGCCTCGATCGGCACGGTCTACCGATACTTCCCGGACCGCGTCGCGGTCCTGCACGCGCTGCGCGAACGCAGCGTGCGCCGCTACCGCGAGCGTCTCGCGGAGGCGGTGGAGCGTGCCGAGCTCGCGGCGTGGTGGGACGTGATCGACGTCGCGCTCGACGTCTGCACGTCGCTCTATCGCGACGAGCCCGGGTTCGCGGTCGTGTACGCGGCGCCCCGCGAGGCGTCCGAGGTCGACGGCGAGCCCGAGATCGCGCACCGCGTCGCGAAGCTGCTCGAGCACGACTTCGGCGTGGTCGACGACGCCGAGGTGCGACTCCGGCTCGGCGTCGCGCTCGAGATCGGCGCGACGCTCATCCACCGCGCGTTCGTGCGCGATGCCGCGGGCGACGCGCGCTACCTCGACGAGGCCCGCCACGTCGTGCGCGATTACCTCGACCGGCACCTGGCGGACCGGCTCGTCGCCTCGCCCGCCGCCTGACGATCCGCGGCGAACCGCCGCGTCACCCGTTGCCCCGCCGCGTCGGAGGTGTTTGGCTGGAGTCCCAAGCGCCGGTCGGCGCACGGCACCGACGGAGAGGCAGCATGATCGAGTTCCGCGGCGTCACGAAGCAGTTCCCCGACGGCACGGTCGCCGTGCGCGACGTCGACATCGTCATCCCACCGCACAAGACCACCGTGCTCGTCGGTTCCTCGGGCTCCGGCAAGACCACGCTCCTGCGGATGATCAACCGCATGGTCGACCCGACCGCGGGTCAGGTGCTCATCGACGGCACGGATGTCGCGACCGTCGACCCGGTGAGGCTGCGGCGCGGCATCGGCTACGTCATGCAGAACTCGGGGCTCCTGCCGCATCGGAAGGTGATCGACAACGTCGCGACCGTGCCGCTGCTCCGCGGCGAGTCGCGGCGGGCGGCGCACGCCCGGGCGCTCGAGCTCCTCGACACCGTCGGGCTCGATCGCTCGCTGGCCGACAAGTACCCGGCGCAGCTGTCGGGGGGCCAGCAGCAGCGTGTCGGCGTCGCCCGCGGCCTGGCCGTCGACCCGAACATCCTGCTCATGGACGAGCCGTTCGGCGCGGTCGATCCGATCGTCCGCGCCGAGCTCCAGCAGGAGCTGCTGCGGCTCCAGGGCGAGCTCGACAAGACGGTCGTGTTCGTCACCCACGACATCGACGAGGCGTTCCTGCTCGGCGACCAGGTCGTCATCATGCAGCAGGGCGGACTGATCTCGCAGGCCGCGTCGCCGGCCGAGATCCTCGCCCACCCCGCGGACGCGTTCGTCGCGGACTTCGTCGGCGCGGATCGCGGCAAGCGGTCACTCCACGTGACCGAGGTCGACGGGCGCCGGATCGTCGTCGACGCGGACGGCAGGGCGGCAGGGGTCCTGGCCTCGTGAACTGGCTCTGGTCGAACCTCGACCTGGTCGGCGAGCTCATGCTCGTCCACCTCGCACTGTCGGTGCCGGCGATCATACTGAGCTTCGTGGTCTCCGTGCCGATCGGATGGCTCGCCCACCGCTACCGGTGGTCGAGGGGCGTGCTGCTGTCCATCTGCGGCCTGCTGTACGCCATCCCGTCGCTCGCACTGTTCATCGCCCTTCCGGCCTTCACGGGGCTCAGCCTCCGCTCGCCGGTGAACCTCGTCATCGCCCTGACGCTGTACGGCATCGCCGTCATCGTCCGCACGTCCGCCGACGCGTTCGACTCGGTCGAGCGCGACATCCGGCAGTCGGCCACGGCCGTGGGGTACTCGGCGACCGGGCGGTTCTGGGGTGTCGAGCTCCCGCTCGCCGGGCCCGTGCTGCTCTCGGGGCTCCGGGTCGTCATCGTGAGCACCGTGAGCCTCGCGACCGTCGGCGCCGTCATCGGCGTGCAGAGCCTCGGCAGCCTGTTCACCGACGGGTTCCAGCGCGGCATCCAGGTCGAGATCATCACGGGCATCGTCGCGACGATCGTCCTGGCACTCGGGCTCGATGCGCTGAGCGTGCTCGCCGGCCGCCTGCTGATGCCGTGGACGCGCTCCGGCCGGGTGAACGGCCGCGCCGCGGCCGCGCGCCGCGCGGTGGGGGAGCCGGCGTGAACCTCTTCCTCGACGCCCTCGCGTGGCTCGTCGACCCGGCCAACTGGACCGGGCCGGGCAGCATTCCGCAGCGCACGTGGGAGCACCTCTGGGTGTCGGCGCTCGTGCTCGTGATCGCCTCGGTCATCGCCCTGCCCCTCGGCGCGATCGTGGGTCACACCGGTCGGGGCCGGGAGCCGGCCGTGATGGTCTCCGGCGGGCTCCGCGCACTGCCGACGCTCGGCGTGCTGACGCTCTTCGGCATCTGGATCGGCATCGGCCTCGCGGCTCCGGTCATCGCGCTCGTGATCCTCGCGATCCCGCCGCTCCTCGCGGGTGCGTACGCGGGGTTCGAGTCGGTCGACCGGCGGACGATCGACGCGGCCCGGGCCATGGGCATGCGCGAACTGCAGGTCGTCGGCAAGGTCGAGCTCCCGCTCGGGCTGCCGATCGTGGTGGGCGGGATCCGATCGGCGACGCTGCAGATCATCGCGACCGCGACCCTCGCGGCGTACATCGCCGACGAGGGACTCGGCCGCTTCATCTTCGCGGGCCTCAAGACCCGCGACTACGGCGAGATGCTCGGCGGATCGATCCTCGTGATCCTCCTGGCGCTCGTCATCGACGGATGCTTCGCGCTCACGCAGCGCGTCGTGGTCCCGGCCGGCGTCCGCATGACGCGGGCCGCAGATCTCCGTTCGCGACCGACCCGGTCGCGAGCGGCCACGGGGCGACCCGACACCGAAGGGAATCGACAATGATCACAGCAGGAAAAGGCCGGCTCGTTGCACTGGCAGCGGTCGCGGTCGGGGCGACAGTGGCCCTGGCAGGGTGTGCGTCGGGCGATCCGCTCGACAGCGGATCGGGTGAGGGCGAGGCGACGGGCGAGACCATCGTCGTCGGCTCGCAGGACTACTACTCGAACGAGATCATCGCCGAGCTGTACGCCCAGGCGCTGGAGGAGAACGGCTACACGGTCGATCGGCAGTTCCGCATCGGCCAGCGGGAGGTCTACATCCCCGAGATCGAGTCGGGTGCGATCGACGTGTTCCCGGAGTACACGGGCAACCTGCTCCAGTACTACGTGCCCGACACCACGGCGACCACGAGCGACGACGTGTACGAGGAGCTGTCGACCTCGCTGCCCGACGGGCTGCGCGTCCTCGAGCAGTCGTCCGCGACCGACCAGGACTCGTACAACGTGACGCAGGCGTTCTCCGACGAGTACGGCGTCACGAGTCTCGCCGACCTCGCCGACGTCGACGCGTCCATCACGCTCGGCGGCAACTCCGAGCTCGAGACCCGTCCGTACGGCCCCGAGGGCCTGAAGGAGGTGTACGGCGTCGACGTGGCGTTCACCCCGATCGAGGACAGCGGCGGTCCGCTCACCCTCAAGGCGCTGGTCGACGACCAGGTGCAGATGGTGAACATCTACAGCGCCGACCCGAACATCGCCGCGAACGACCTCGTGACGCTCGAGGACCCCGAGGGGCTCTTCCTCGCCTCGAACGTGGTGCCCGTCGTGAGCGACAAGGTGACCGACGAGATCGCGGAGATCATCGATACGGTGAGCGCGGCGCTCACCGCTGAGGACCTCGTCGCCCTCAACTCGCTGAGCGTGAACGAGCAGCAGTCGGCGGAGCAGATCGCGAGCGACTGGCTCGCAGAGCAGTCCCTGTTCTAGGCCGGGGGATCCTCGGGCGAGGGGTCCGTCGCTTCGGCGGCGGGCCCCTCGCGCCGCTCGTCGGGAGCGATGTGCGGCGGGATCGCCGGGCGCACGGTCGGCGCGGCGGCGTCCGCCATGTGCCGCGCCTCGAACCGGAGGAGCACCTTCTTCGCGGCCCAGACGAGCACGAGGAACAGGACGATCGCCCCGACGAACAGGTAGCCCGCCCAATGCAGCTCGTCGCTGAGCTCGCGGTACCCCTCGGCCGCGGCGGACCCGACGCTCACGTACGCGAACGACCAGATCACGCACGCCGGCACCGTCCAGGCGAGGAAGCGACGGTAGGTCATGTCGCTCATGCCGACCGTCAGGGGCACGAGCGAGTGCAGCACGGGCAGGAACCGCGAGATGAACACGGCCGGGCCGCCTCGGCGGGCGAGGTACCGCTTGGCACGCCGCCAGTTGTGCGCGCCGATGCGCCGGCCGAGGCGCGAGTGCTCGATGTGCGGGCCGAACCAGCGGCCGAGCGCGAATCCGATGCTCTCGCCGATGAGCGCGCCGATGATGATGCCGAACGCGAGCGCGAAGAAGCCGGTCGGCGTCTCGACCGCCGTGGCCGCGACGATCACGATGGTGTCGCCGGGAACGATGAGGCCGACCAGGACGGAGGTCTCGAGCATGACGCCGAGCGTGGCGAGCAGCGTGCGCAGGACCGGGTCGACACTCGCGACGGTGTCGAGGATGCCGTCGAGCAGCTCGTTCACGATCACGAGCCTATGCGCTGCCCGGGGACCGGGGGCGGCCGTCGCCGTGCGGGGTGGGGTCCGCGTCAGGCCGCCACGGCCGCGAGCAGTCCCACGGGCAGTGAGACCAGCGCCGCAGCCGCCGCCCATCCCGCGGCGCGGGCCGTGCCGGGCAGCGGGGGGACCGGCTGCGTCAGCCGCTCGAGGCGCGCCGCGAGCATCTCGCCGTCGGGTGCGACGCCGCCGGCCTCGGCGTAGGGACCCGGCTCGGCGACCGCGCCGAGCCGTTCGAGTGCGTGGCGGAGCGGGTCGGCCCCGGCGCGTCGACGCGCGGCGTCGTCGGCGAGCATCTCGGTCAGGACGGCGACCGCGCGTTCGGCGCGGTTGGCGATCGGGAACCACGGCAGCGCCGCGTGCCAGGCCCGGAACGAGAGCAGCACGAGGTGGTGGAGCTGGTCCAGGTGCGCGCGCTCGTGCGCGAGCACCGATCGCAGTTCAGCCTCGTCGAGCAGCTCCACGAGTCCCTCGGTGACCACGGTGGCGGTCCGGATGCCGGGGATGCAGTACGCGACCGGGACGGGGTGGGAGAGCACGCGGGCGCCCGAGGCATCCGCCGGCTCGGCGAGGAGGTCGACGAGGTGGTGCAGGCGGCGCCGCGCTCGTTCGGCGCGCACGGCGGTCGTGACGAGGTTCAGCGCGAGGTGCACCGCGAGCCCCACGGCGAGCGTGAAGGCGGCGATCTGCACGACCGCGTACGCGGCCGGGATCGGGCCCTGGAACACGGCCGGGAGGAGGTCGGTCGCAGCCCTGAGGAGCGAGCCGCCGGGAGCGGCGGCGAAGGCGAGGAGCGAGCCGATCATCGCGAGGCCGCCGCCGAGCGCGATGCCCTGCCAGAGCACCAGCGCGGTGGCGGGCGAGCGGCTCGGCCATTCCGCCCGCGCGAGCGCGACGGGGACCGGCCAGGCGAGCGCCAGTGCGAGGGCGCCGAGCGCCGCGGCGACGGCGATCACGTCAGTGGCGCACGAGGTCGTCGAGCAGGCGTCGCAGGGTGTTCGCCTCGCCGTCGCTCACGGTTCCGACGAACCGCGCGAGGGCGGCGTCGCGGTCGGACGACGCGGAGAGGACCTCGTGCATGAGTTCGGCGGTGTGCTCCGCGCGGGAGAGCAGGGCCGCGTAGCGATGCGGCCTGGTGTCGCGGCTCCGCCCGACGAAGCCCTTGCGCTCGAGGCGCGAGAGGACGGTGAGGACCGTGGTCGTCGCAGGCGCCCTGCCGGGCGCCGACACGAGGGCGAGTCGGTCGCGCAACTCATTGGCGGTGAGCGCGGAATCGGTCACCCAGAGCTGCTCCATGACGGAACGCTCCAACTCTCCGAGACCTGCCATATGTCGAGGATACCGCGCACGAGGGCCTGGGTTCTACATAGCGTAGAAAAAATGCTCTACGCTCTGTAGAAGAATCTCGTCGCCGATCGTTCCCATGAAAGGGGCCCCGCACAGTGAACGAGTTGCTCGATCCGCTCCTGCTCGCCAGGTGGCAGTTCGGTCTCACGACGGTCTACCACTTCCTCTTCGTCCCGATCACGATCGGACTCGCCACCTCCGCGGCGATCTTCCAGACCGCGTGGGTCCGCACGGGAAAGGCCGAGTTCCTCCGCATCACGCGGTTCTTCGGCACGATCTTCCTCATCAACTTCGCGATGGGCGTCGTCACGGGCATCGTGCAGGAGTTCCAGTTCGGCATGAACTGGTCGGAGTACTCCCGGTTCGTGGGCGACGTGTTCGGCGCGCCCCTCGCGCTCGAGGGTCTGCTCGCGTTCTTCCTCGAGGCCACGTTCATCGGCCTCTGGATCTTCGGCTGGAACCGCCTCCCGCAGAAGCTGCACCTCGCCACCATCTGGGCGACGGCGATCGGCACCATCCTCTCCGCGTACTTCATCATCGCCGCCAACGCGTTCATGCAGAACCCGGTCGGCTACGAGATGAACGTCGAGCGCGGGCGGGCCGAGCTCGTCGACATCTGGGCGCTCCTGACCAACCCGGTCGCCCTGGCCGCGTTCCCGCACACGATCGCCGCGTGCTTCATGGTGAGCTCCGGCCTGATCATCAGCGCCGCCGCCTGGCACCTGGCGCGCAACCAGCACCTCGACACCATGCGGCCCGCGCTGAAGTTCGGTCTCTGGGGCATGTTGATCGCCGGCGCACTCACCACGTTCTTCGGCGACCAGCTGAGCCTCGCGATGGTCGCCACGCAGCCCATGAAGATGGCGGCCGCCGAGGCGACCTACGACTCGGTCTGCGGCGCGGACGCCTCCTTCTCGCTGTTCACGCTCGGCACGCCGGACGGCAGCAGCGAGCTGTTCTCCATCCGCGTGCCGTACCTGCTCTCACTGCTCTCGACGCACTCGCTCGACGGCTGCGTCGAGGGCATCAACGACCTGCAGGCGGAGTACACGGAGCTGTACGGCCCGGGCGACTACACGCCGATCATCTGGGTCACCTACTGGGCCTTCCGCTGGATGATCGGCCTCGGCATGCTGCACGTGCTGGTCGCGCTCGTCGGCCTGTGGCTGACCCGCAAGGGCCGGATGCCGCGGCAGCGCTGGATCTGGACCGTCGCCGTCTGGAGCTTCCCGCTCTCGCTCGCCGCGATGATCGTCGGCTGGGTCTTCACCGAGATGGGACGGCAGCCGTGGATCGTGTTCAGCCTCCTGCCCACCGAGTCGGCGGTCTCGCCGAACGTCACGGGCCTCGACGTGCTGATCTCCCTCACCGCCTTCACGCTGATCTACGGCATCCTGGCCGTCGTCGAGGTGAAGCTCATCATCCGGGCAGTGCGGACAGGCCCGCCCGAGGTCGCGCCGCCCGACCCGGAGACGGGTGAGGTCGAACACGCGGCAACGGTCTACTAGGAGGAGACGGACATGGATCTCGCAGTGCTCTGGTTCTGGATCGTCGCCGCCTTCTTCGTCGGCTACTTCGTGCTCGACGGCTTCGACTTCGGCGTCGGGATGTCGCTGCCCTTCCTCGGGAGGGACGACACCGATCGCCGGGTGCTCATCAACACCATCGGCCCCGTGTGGGACCTCAACGAGACGTGGGTCATCGTCGCCGGCGCGGCCCTGTTCGCGGCGTTCCCCGAGTGGTACGCGACCCTCTTCTCCGGGTTCTACCTCGCGCTGCTGCTCATCCTGCTGGCGCTCATCGCCCGCGGCGTCTCGTTCGAGTACCGCCACCAGCGGCCCGAAGCCGCGTGGAAGCGACGCTTCGACTGGATGATCATCGTCGGCTCGGCCGTGCCGGCGCTCCTCTGGGGCGTCGCGTTCGCGAACATCGTCCAGGGCGTGCCGCTCGACGCCGACCACAACTACACGGGAACGTTGTTCGACCTGCTGAACCCGTACGCCCTGCTCGGCGGCCTCACGACGCTGCTGCTGTTCTTCACGCACGGCGCGGTGTTCGTCGCGCTCAAGACCGACGGCGACATCCGTCATCGTGCCCGCCGCCTCGCGGCGCGCGCCGGCGCCGTCACGATCGTGGTCGCGGCGTCGTTCCTGGTGTGGACCGGCCTCGCGCACGGCACGGCGTGGTTCTGGGGCCTGGCGGCCGTCGCGGCGCTGGCGCTGGTCGGCTCGTGGCTCGCGAACGGCCGCGGAACCGAGCGGGTCGCGTTCACGCTCATGGCCGTGACCATCGGCGCGGCCGTGCTCGCGCTGTTCGCGGCGCTGTTCCCGGACGTCATGCCCGCCTCGAACGACCCCGCGAACAGCCTCACGATCGAGAACGCGTCGAGCACGCCGTACACCCTGACCGTCATGAGCTGGACGGCGCTGATCTTCCTGCCGCTGATCCTCGCCTACCAGGGCTGGACCTACTGGGTGTTCCGCAAGCGCGTGACGCGGCAGACGATCGACGCCGCGGCGCACTGACGTGCGACCCCTCGATCCGAGGCTGCTCGGGCGCTCGCGCGCCGCGCGCGGGTTCATGGCCGCGGGCGGCGCGCTCGCGCTGCTCCAGGCGGGCTCGACCGTCGCGTTCGCCTGGGCCCTGTCCACCCTCGTCGTCGGCCTGATCGAGGGCCCGCTGCCGGGCGGCGCGAGCACGATCGTGCTCGTGCTGCTGGCCGCGGCATCCGTTCGCGCGCTCTCGGGCTGGTTGTGGGAATGGTTGGGCTCCGCTGGGGCGATGCGCGTCAAGGCCGAGCTGCGCGACGCACTGCTGGCTCGACTCGAGGACCGGACCGGGCGGCGGGGCGTGTCGACCGCGCGCGCCGCGACGCTGCTGGGCCCGGGGCTCGACGCGCTCGACGAGTACTTCGGGCGCTACCTTCCGCAGCTCGTGCTGACGGCGATCGCGACGCCGGTGCTCGTCGTGGCCGTCTGGGCCGCCGACTGGGTCTCCGGCCTGATCCTCGTCATCGTGCTGCCGCTCATCCCGGTCTTCATGGCGCTCATCGGCATGGCGACCGAGGTCGTGCAGCGGCGCCAGTGGGACCGACTGCAGGCGCTCTCCCGCGGGTTCCTCGAGGTGCTCGGCGGGCTCTCGACGCTCATGGTGTTCGGCCGCGCCGAGCGGCAGGCGCGTCGGATCCGCACCGTGACCGACGACTATCGGTCGAGCACGATGAAGGTGCTGCGGGTGACCTTCCTCTCCGGGTTCACGCTCGAACTCGCCGGGAGCCTCTCGGTCGCGCTCGTCGCGGTCTCGATCGGGCTGCGGCTGGTCGCCGGCGACATGTCGTTCGCGCCCGGCCTCTTCGTGCTGATCCTCGCGCCCGACGTCTTCCTGCCCGTGCGGAACGTCGGCGCCGCGTTCCACTCCGCGACGGCGGGGCTCGAGGCCTCCCGGGATGCGCTCGACCTGCTCGACGGCGCGACGGCGGGTGCGTCGGAGCCGCGGACGGATGCCGCGGCATCCGTCGACGCCGGCCGGAGCGCATTGGACGCGGGGAAGGGCCTGCATGTCCGCGACCTCGTCGTGCTCCGGGACGGGGCGCCCGTCTCCGCGCCGCTCGACCTCGACGCCGCGCGCGGCGAGCTCGTCGCACTGACCGGCGCGAGCGGGTCGGGGAAGTCCTCGGTGCTCGCCGCGATGCTCGGCTTCGCCGACCGCACGGGCCAGCTCGCGCTCGACGGGGTCGCGCTCGGCTCCGGGACGCGCCGGCTCGTCGCCTGGGCTGGGCAGTCGCCGCAGCTCGTGGAGGGCACGGTCGCGGAGAACATCCGCCTCGGCTCGGAGGATGCCGATCCGGACGTGCTCGCGCGGGCGATCGCCGTGGGGGGCGTCGATGTCGATGCGTCGATGCGCCTCGGCCCCTCCGGTGCGGGGCTCTCCGGCGGGCAGGCGCAGCGTGTCGCCGTCGCGCGGGCCGTCCATCGTGCACTCGCGACCGACGCGCCGCTCGTCCTCCTCGACGAGCCCACGTCGGCGCTCGACCCCGACCGCGAGCGCGCGATGGCCGCAGCGCTCCGGGAGCTCGCCCGGTCAGGCCGGATCGTGATCGTCACGACGCACCGGGGCGGACTGGGCGACGCGGCCGATCGCGTCGTCCGGATCCCGGAGGTCGTCCGTGCCTGACCGTTCCCGTTCCGTCCTCCGGCAGGCCGTCCCGCCGCTGCGCCGCCTCCTGCCGTCGGTGCTGCTCGGGGCGCTCGCCGGCCTCTCGAGCGTCGCGCTGCTCGCCGCCAGTGCGTGGCTCATCGCACGCGCCGCCGAGCAGCCGCCGATCCTGTTCCTCTCGCTCGGCGTGGTCGGTGTGCGCGCCTTCGCGATCGGGCGGGCGGTGTTCCGGTACCTCGAGCGGCTCGCCGGCCACGACGCCGCCTTCCGCCAGCTCGCCGACATCCGGGTCGGGGTCTTCGAACGCATGCTGCCGCTCGCGCCCGACGGGCTCGCCTCCTCGCGGCGCGGCGATCTCCTCTCGCGGTTCGTGGTCGACGTCGACGAGCTGCAGCACGTGTCGCTCCGGATCGTGCAGCCGGTCGCCAGCGCGATCGTGGTGCTCGCCGCGGCACTCGCGGGCCTCGCATGGCTCGCGCCCGGCGCCGCGGCAGCCGTCGGCGTGGTCCTCGTGCTCGGCGTCGGCGGCGCCGTGGTCGCGCAGGCACTGCTCGCCGCGCGCGCGGACGAACGGCTCGCGCCGCTCCGCGGCGAGCTGCAGGCGGCGATCGTCGAGCACGTGCAGGCTCTCGACGTGCTCGTCGCGTACGACGCGGCCGACGCCGGTCGCCGGAGGATCCGGTCGCTCGGCCGTCGGCTCGAACGCGCGACCCGGGCCCGTGCGTCGGCGGTGGGGCTCGCGGCGGCCGCGATGAGCGCCGTGGGTGCCTTCGCGGCGGCGGCGAGCCTCGGCGCGGCGCAGCCGCTCCTGGAGGGCGGGCGCATCGACGGCCCGACGTTCGCCGTGCTCTGCCTCGTTCCGCTCGCGATCGCCGAGGTCGCCGCCGCGATCCCCGTGGCCGTGGGCTCGCTCCGCGTGGTGCGGGCGAGCGCGCGCCGGGTGGCCGATGCGGTCTCGGCGGCCGTCCCGGCGGAGATCCCGGCGCGGTGGTCCGGTGCCCACGGCGAGGCATCGGAGGCCGCGTCGCGAGCCGGGCGGCGGGTCCCCTCGATCAGCCTGCGCGGGGCGAGCGCGCGCTGGCCCGCGATCGCGGTCGACGACGTGCGGGATGCCGCCGAGGCATCCGCCCGACCCTCGCTCGCGCCGTTCGATCTCGACCTCGAACCGGGGGAGCGACTGCTCGTCACCGGGCCGTCGGGCGCGGGCAAGACGACGCTCGCGCACGTGCTCGTCCGGTTCCTCGAGTACGGCGGGTCCTACCGGTTGGACGGCGTCGAGGCGCGCGACCTCGATCCGAGCGCGGTGCGGCGCGTGGTCGGCCTCGTCGAGCAGCGCCCGTGGCTCTTCGACGAGGACCTGCGCCAGAACCTGGCCTTCGCGCGCGACACGGCGACCGATGCAGAACTGCTGGAGGTGCTCGATCGCGTCGGCCTCGGGCCCTGGGCGGCGGAGCGCGGGGGGCTCGATGCCCGCGTCGGCGAGCGCGGCGTGCTCGTCTCCGGCGGCCAGGCGCAGCGGATGGCGCTGGCGCGGGCGATGCTCGCGGACTTCCCGGTGCTCGTGCTCGACGAGCCGACGGCGAGCGTCGACCCGCAACAGGCCGACGCGCTGCTCCGAGACCTGCTCGGCGCGGCCGCCGGCGACGCGCGGTCGGTGCTGCTGATCTCGCATACGGGGGCGCCTGCCGGCCTCGTCGACCGCGAGGTCCGGATGCGGCCGGCGCAGTCCTAGGCTTGGGGGATGCCGCGTCGGATCCGGAGTCTCGCGCTGCCCTCGTGGCGCAGCCCGGCCGACGTGTTCGCCGCGCTGGCGGCGCACGCGCCACGCGTGGCGTGGCTCGACGGCGGCGACGACGCGACGACGGGTCGCAGCGTGATCGCGGTGGCCGATGGCGACGCACCGGTGGTTCGCGCGGGCGCCGACGCCGAGCCGGACGCGGTCTACGCCGCGCTGGCCGAGCAGGTCGGCGGCCTCGAACCCGAACCCGATCGGTCGGGCCGTCGTGCGGCCGTCGGCTGGCACGGCTGGTTCGGGTACGAGTTCGGCGGGCGCACGCTCGGCGTCCCGTCCGCGGTCGCCGCCACGCCCGAGGTCGCGTTCTTCCTCGCCGACCGCGTGATCGTGTTCGAGCACGACGCTCGTCGCATCCGACTCGAGTGGATCGAGGACGACGACCGGGCCGCGGCGGGAACCGACGAGTGGGTGCAGGAGACGGCTGCGGCGATCGCGCGGACGGAGCCGCACATCGACCCGCTCGATGCACCCGCCGCCGAGGGCGCCGCCCCGACCGCGGCCGCCTCGACCCTCGAGGTCGCGGCCGATGACCCGCGCCGCGCACCCGCCCCGACCCGATGGCGCCACTCGCCCGACGAGTACCGCCGCATGATCGCCGAGTGCCGGGCCGCGATCATGCGCGGCGACGCCTACCAGCTGTGCCTCACCAACCGGGTCGACGTCGACGTGCGTCCCGACCCGGTCGCCGCCTACCTCGCGCTCCGCGCCTCGAGCCCGAGCCACCACGGCGGATTCGTCCGGATCGACGACGTGGCCCTCCTCAGCGCGTCGCCCGAGCAGTTCCTCCTCGTCGAGCCCGACGGCACGGTCGCGACGAAGCCCATGAAGGGCACGCGTCCGAGATCGGCAGATCCGGCGACGGATGCCGCGCTCCGCGCCGAACTCCACGCGAGCGAGAAGGAGCGCGCGGAGAACCTCATGATCGTCGACCTCATGCGCAACGACCTCGGTCGCATCGCCGAGCTCGGCACCGTCCGGGTGCCGCACCTGCTCGAGGTCGAGGAGTACCCGCACGTGCACCAGCTCGTCTCGACGGTCACGGCGCGGCTGCGGCATCCGCTCACCGCCCTCGACGCCGTGCGCTCGGCCTTCCCGGCCGGGTCGATGACGGGCGCGCCGAAGCTGTCGGCCATGTCGATCCTGCACGGGCTCGAACGCGGGCCCCGCGGGGTGTACTCGGGGGCGTTCGGATGCCTCGGGGTGGACGGCACCGCGGACCTCGCGATGGTGATCCGCTCGATCGTGCTGACGCCCGACGGGGCGTCGATCGGCACGGGCGGCGGGATCACGGCGCTCTCCGATCCCGACGAGGAGGTCGAGGAGACCCGCATCAAGGCGCGGGCGCTCATCGCGGCGCTCGGCGGCGAGGCGCCGGGCGCCTGGACGGGTGGCACCGACGGCGACCGTGCCGCCGCTGCGCCCGACGCGAACGCCCGACGCACGCCTCCGGGCATTGAGTAGGCTTGGTCCCCGGGCGCCCGTCGCGCGCGCCCGCATCCGGGCGACTCGCCCGACCCCCCGCGCATCACGATTGAGAGTCACGTGGCACACGAGCAGGACACCACCCAGGCCGAGGCAGGCACCTACGACTTCGCGACGATCCAGGCGAAGTGGCTTCCGGTGTGGGAGGAGCTCGAGCCGTTCCGCGCGGCGAAGCCGGGGGACACGCGCCCCCGCAAGTACATCCTCGACATGTTCCCGTACCCGTCGGGGGACCTGCACATGGGCCACGCCGAGGCGTTCGGCTTCGGCGACGCCGCGGCCCGCTACTGGCGGCACCAGGGCTTCGACGTGCTGCACCCGATCGGCTGGGACTCGTTCGGCCTGCCCGCGGAGAACGCGGCGATCAAGCGCGGCGCCGACCCGAAGGCGTGGACGTACGCGAACATCGAGCAGCAGAAGCGCTCGTTCAAGCAGTACGCGCCGTCGTTCGACTGGTCCCGCGAGCTGCACACGAGCGACCCCGAGTACTACAAGTGGAACCAGTGGCTGTTCCTGAAGCTGTACGAGAAGGGCATCGCCTACCGCAAGGACGGCCAGGTCAACTGGTGCCCGAACGACCAGACGGTGCTCGCCAACGAGCAGGTCGTCGACGGGCACTGCGAGCGCTGCGGGTTCCTCGTGACGAAGAAGGCGCTGACGCAGTGGTACTTCCGCGTCACCGACTACGCCGATCGCCTGCTCGACGACCTCAACCAGCTCGAGGGCAAGTGGCCGAACAAGGTCCTCACCATGCAGCGCAACTGGATCGGCCGATCCTCGGGCGCCGACGTCGACTTCGCGATCGAGGGCCGCGACGAGCCCGTGACGGTCTTCACGACGCGTCCCGACACGCTCTACGGCGCCACCTTCATGGTCGTCGCGCCCGACTCGGCGCTGGCCGAGGAGCTCGCGGCCGGCGCCTCCGACGAGGTCCGGACGCGCTTCGAGGACTACATGGAGTCGGTGCGCGCCGAGAGCGACATCGACCGGCTCTCGACCGACCGGCCGAAGACCGGCGTCTTCCTCGAGCGGTACGCGACCAACCCGCTGAACGGGGAGCGCCTGCCGATCTGGGCGGCCGACTACGTCCTCGCCGACTACGGGCACGGCGCGATCATGGCGGTCCCCGCCCACGACCAGCGCGACCTCGACTTCGCCCGCGCCTTCGAGCTGCCGGTACGCGTCGTGGTCGACACGAACGCGCCGGTCACGGGCGTGATCCCCGTGATCCCGGTCGACGAGCACGGCGTGCCGCTGCCGCTCGACGACCTGCCCCCGCTCGACCCGGCGAGCACGGGCACGGCGCTGGCCGGCGAGGGTCGCCTCATGAACTCGGGTCCGCTCAACGGGCTCAGCAAGTCCAACGCCATCCGGCGCGCGATCGAGATCCTCGAGGAGCGGGGCGTCGGGCGCGCGGCCAAGAACTTCCGCCTCCGCGACTGGCTCATCTCCCGACAGCGCTACTGGGGCACGCCGATCCCGATCATCCACTGCGAGCACTGCGGCGAGGTGCCGGTCCCCGAGGCCGACCTGCCGGTGCGGCTTCCGGATGCCGCGGGGCTGGACCTCAGCCCGAAGGGCGCGAGCCCGCTCGGGGCGGCCGAGGAGTGGGCGCGGGTCGCCTGCCCGCAGTGCGGTCGCGAGGCGCGCCGCGACTCGGACACCATGGACACGTTCGTCGACAGCTCGTGGTACTACCTGCGCTACCTCGACCCGACCGACGACGCGAAGGCGTTCGACCCGGCCGAGGCCGAGAAGTGGATGCCCGTCGACCAGTACGTCGGCGGCGTCGAGCACGCCATCCTGCACCTGCTCTACTCGCGCTTCGTGACGAAGGTGCTCTTCGACCTCGGCTACCTCGGATTCACCGAGCCGTTCACGTCCCTGCTCAACCAGGGCATGGTCATCATGGACGGCACCAAGATGTCCAAGTCGAAGGGCAACCTGGTCGAGTTCGCGTCCGAGCTCTCGGCGCACGGTGCCGACGCGCTGCGCGTGACCATGGCCTTCGCCGGTCCGCCGGAGGACGACATCGACTGGGCGGACGTCTCGCCGGTCGGCGCCGCGAAGTTCCTCGCCCGCGCCTGGCGCATCTCGGGCGAGGTCACCTCGAGCCCCGACGTCGAGTGGAAGTCGGGCGACGCGGCGCTCCGTCGCGTGACGCACCGTCTGCTCGCCGACGCGCCCGGCCTGGCGGAGTCGTTCAAGTTCAACGTCATCGTCGCGCGGCTCATGGAACTCGTGAACGCCACCCGCAAGGCGATCGACTCGGGTCCCGGGGCGGGTGACGCGGCGGTGCGCGAGGCGGCCGAGGTCACGGCGATGATCCTCGACCTGTTCGCGCCCTACACGGCCGAGGACATGTGGGAGCGGCTCGGCTACGAGCCGACCGTGGCGAACGTCGCGTGGCGCAAGGCCGACCCCGCGCTCCTCGTGGAGGAGTCGGTCACGGCGATCGTGCAGGTCGACGGCAAGGTGCGCGATCGCCTCGAGGTCTCGCCGAAGATCGGCGCCGACGAGCTCGAGGCGCTCGCGCGCGCGTCGGCGGCGGTGACCCGCTCGGTCGGCGACCGCGAGATCGTCAACGTGATCGTGCGGGCGCCGAAGCTCGTCAACATCGCCACGCGCGGGTAATCCGCGACTCCGGCCGGCGAGCCGTCCTCCACATGACGGCGGCCTCGGTCGGCGGGTGCTCGCGCCCGCGCGAGGCCCGGGGCGGCCGCCGCCGCCCCGTAGCGTCGCGACGTGACCGACGAACGCCGTGCGGAGCCGCGTGACCCGCTCACCGCGATCGCGGGAGGGCGGGCCCGGCCGAGGTCTCGCGTGGCGGTCGGCGCGGCCGTGGTGCTCTTCCTCGCGGCGGTCGCGGTCTCGGCGCTGCTCTCGTTCGGCTCGGGCGGTGGGGGAGTCCAGGGCGACATCGTGCGAACCGTCGACGGCGTTGCGGCCGCCGCCGGCGACACTGGTGCGGGCGCCCCCGACCCCGGCGCCGCCGGACCGGTCGCGACGCCGGCGCTCCTCGTCCACGTGCTGGGCGCGGTCGCCGAGCCCGGCATCGTCGAGCTCGCGGTCGGGGCGCGCGTCGTCGACGCGATCGCGGCCGCCGGCGGACTCGCGGCCGACGCCGATCCGGCGGGCGTGAACCTGGCTCGGCTCCTCGTCGACGGTGAGCAGCTCGTCGTGCCTCGCGAGGGCGAGGTGCCGCCGCCGCCCGCCGGAGCCGTCGCCTCCGGCACCGGTGGCACGGCCGACGGAGGTCGGGTGAGCATCAACCGGGCGGATGTCGCGGCGCTCGACACGCTGCCACGGATCGGACCCGCACTCGCGCAGCGCATCATCGACTGGCGCGAGTCGAACGGCCCGTTCACCGACGTCTCCCAGCTGATGGAGGTGTCCGGCATCGGCGACGCCGTGTACTCCGGGCTCGTGGACCTCGTGAGCCTCTGAGTGCACGGACACGACCTCCGCCTGCTTCCGCCCGCCGTCGCGGCGTGGGCCGCCGCGTGGGCCGCCACGACGGCGCCCGGCGCCGGCGTGGCGCCGTGGGTCGTGCCCGCCGCGTGCTGGGGCGTGGCCGGTGCGGCGCTCGTCGTCGCCGTGCTGCTCCGTGCTCGAGGCGCCGACGGCCCGGCCTCGGGGCGGTCGAGGCACGACCTTCGGCCGGCGGTTGCTGCGGTGCTCCTCGCCTCGACCGCCGGAGGCCTCGTCGCCGGCTCCGTCTGGTCGGCGCTCGAGCGGCGATCGCCTGAGGCCGTCGCGTCCGCGGCGGCCTCGCGCGAGGTCGTCCGGGCGACCGTGCGACTCGATGCCGCGCCGCGTCGGACGAGCCCCGGACCCTGGTCGGACGAGGGGCGACTCCGTGCGGCGGCCACCCTCGTCGAGCTGTCCGACGCCTCCGATGCGCGAGCGATCGCCATCGCCGGAGGAGCGGTCCGGCTCGACCTCTCGTTCCCCGACACGGGCGTCGCGCTCGGATTCGGGTCGACGGTCGTCGTGGAGGGGCGGCTGGCCGAGCTGCCGTCCGCGTCGCGGAGCGCCTTCCGCCTGACGGCCAGCGCGATCGTCGGATCGGCGCCGGCGTCGCCCTGGCTCGCCTGGACGCATCCGCTCCGCGAGCAGCTCGCCGAGGCATCCGCTCGCCTGGGCGGGGACGGCGGCGCGCTCGTGCCGGGCCTCGCGATCGGCGACACCTCGCGGGTCTCCGAGGAGCTGCAGGCCGCGATGACGACCGCGTCCCTCACGCACCTCACCGCCGTCTCGGGCGCGAACTGCGCGATCATCACGGCCGCGGCGTTCTGGGCGGCCGGGATCGCCGGGCTCCCGCGTGCGGCGCGCGTGGTCGCCGCCCTCGTCGCGCTGGGGGCGTTCGTCGCGCTCGTGACCCCCGAGGCGAGCGTCGTCCGCGCGTCCGTCATGGCGGTGGTCGTGCTCGCCTCCTGCGCCACCGCTCGTGCCGCCGGCGGGACGCCGGCGCTCGGCCTCGCGGTGATCGCGCTGCTCGCGATCGATCCGTGGTACTCGGCCGACGCCGGGTTCGCGCTGTCCGCGTGCGCGACGGCCGGCCTCGTCCTGCTGTCGGGACCGCTGGCGCGCGCGCTCGCGAGGTGGATGCCGCGCCCGCTCGCCGCGGTCGTCGCGATCCCGCTGGCCGCCCAGCTCGCCTGCCAGCCCGTCCTCGTGCTCCTCGAGCCGGTGATCCCCGTGTACGGCGTGCCGGCCAACCTCCTCGCCGCCCCCGCGGCGCCGATCGCGACGATGTCCGGGCTCGTCGGGTGCCTGCTGCTCCCACTGCTCCCGTCCGCGGGCGTCGCTGCGCTGCAGGTGGCGTGGGTGCCCGCGGCCTGGATCGCGCTCCTCGCCCGCGGGGTCGAGCGGATGCCGCTCACGAGCGTGCCCTGGCCCGCCGACGTGCCGGGGGCGACGCTCGCGGCGGTCGCCATCGCCGCGGGCCTCGTGCTCGCGATCGGCGGGCGGGCGCCGTCCGGCGCCCGTCCGCGAGTGGTGCGGCGCGCCGCGACGGCCGTGCTCTGCCTGAGCCTGGGGATTCCGATCGGCCTCGCCGCGGGCCCGCCGATGGTCGCGAGCGCATCACGACCGAGCGACTGGGACGTCTGGCAGTGCGACGTCGGGCAGGGGGACGCGGTCCTCGTCCGCATCGGCGACGCGGTGCTCCTCGTCGACGCCGGCCCCGACCCTGTCGCGCTCGAGCGCTGCCTGTCGGGCGCCGGGGTCGAGCGGATCGACCTCCTCGTCCTCACCCACTGGGACGCCGACCACGTGGCCGGCACCCCGGCGCTCGCCGGGCGCGTGGCGAGCGTCCTCCACGGCCCGCTCGACGGAGCGCGCTCCGCGCGGGCGCTCGACCCGCTCGTCGCGGGCGGCGCCGCGCACGCGGAGGTCGCGGCGGGCTCCGCCGGTGCGATCGGCGATGGCAGGTGGCGCGTGATGTGGCCGCGCCCCGGCGCCGTGCCCGGCAACGACGCGAGCGTCGTGCTCGACCTCGTGACCCCCGACTACCGGGCGCTCCTGCTCGGCGACCTCGGCCGTGAGGCGCAGGACGCGCTGCGGCGCACGACGGACCTCGGCCGGGTCGACCTGGTGAAGGTCGCGCATCACGGCAGCGCCGACCAGAGCGCCGAGCTCTACGGCGAGCTCGCGGCATCCGTCGGCCTGATCGGCGTGGGCGCGGACAACGGCTACGGGCACCCGACCGCGGGACTGCTCGACCTGCTCCGGGATGCACGCACGGCGGCCGTCCGCAGCGATCTCTCCGGAGCGTCGGCACTCCGGGCCGTGCCGGGCGGGTTCGAGCTGTGGAGCGAGCGGGCCGCGGGTGTCGCCGAGGCTCCGTAGACTGGAACGGCACGACGGAAGGAGAGCCGTGGCGGCACGTCCGGGCACCCGCAGGTCGACGACCACGATCCCGCAGCTGGGGTGGAGCGAGGTCCGGCCGGCGCCGATCGTGCTCGTCTCCGGCGGAGAGGACGTGCTCGCGGAGCGCGCGCTCACCATGCTGCGCGAGACGCTCCGCTCCGAGGACCCGTCGCTCGAGGTCAGCGACCTCGAGGCCGACGGCTACACGCGCGGCACCCTCCTCACGCTCGCGAGCCCGTCGCTCTTCGGCGAGCCGCGCCTCATCCGCGTCACCGGCGTCGAGAAGTCGAGCGACGAGTTCCTGCTCGACGCGCTCGAGTACCTCGCCGCGCCCGCCGAGGGCACGACCGTGGTGCTCCGCCATCGCGGCGGCAACCGTGGCAAGAAGCTCCTCGACGCGCTCCGCGGCGGCGAGGGCGGCGGGATCGAGGTGGTCTGCGCCGAGCTCAAGCGCGACGCCGACAAGCAGGAGTTCGCGGCGGCCGAGTTCCGCCTCTCGGGCCGGCGGATCGCGCCCGCGGCGCTGCGCGCGCTCGTCGGCGCCTTCAGCGACGACCTCGGCGAGCTCGCCGCCGCGTGCCGCCAGCTCATCGCCGACGCTCCCGGCGACATCGACGAGGCGACCGTCCGGCAGTACTACGGCGGCCGCGTCGAGACCAACGCGTTCGAGGTCGCCGACGCCGCGATCGCAGGGCGGCACGGCGACGCACTCATCGCGCTGCGCCACGCCCTCGACTCCGGTGCCGACCCGGTGCCGATCGTCGCCGCGTTCGCGATGAAGATCCGGACGATGGCCAAGGTCGCGGGCTCCCGCGGCGCGTCCGCCTCGTCGCTGGGCCTCGCCCCGTGGCAGGTCGACCGCGCCCGCCGTGATCTCGGCGGCTGGAGCGACGAGGGCCTCGGCGCGGCGGTGCAGGCGCTCGCCGCCGCCGATGCCGCCGTGAAGGGCGCCGAGCGCGACCCGGTCTTCGCCCTCGAGCGACTCGTCGGCATCATCGCCGCACGCGGTCGCGCCCTCGCCTGACCTCGGCCGGGTACGCCTGACCAGGAACGCCCGCTCCCGGGAACGCGCCCCGGGAGCGTCCGCCCGGGACGCCCGCCCGGGACCGCCCACCCCGGGAACGACGAGGGCCCCGCACCATCCGGTACGGGGCCCTCGAACGACACTCGGATCAGAGCGCGGCGACCTGCTTCGCGATGGCCGACTTGCGGTTCGCGGCCTGGTTCTTGTGGATCACGCCCTTGCTCACGGCCTTGTCGAGCTTGCGGGTCGCGACGCGGAGGGCGGCGGTCGCCTTCTCCTTGTCGCCCTCGGCGACGGCCTTGCGGGTGGCGGTGATGACGGTCTTGAGCTCGCTCTTCACGGCCTTGTTGCGCTCCTGCGCCTTCAGGTTGGTGCGGATGCGCTTGATCTGCGACTTGATGTTTGCCACGTGGTTCGTCTTTCGTGTGTTCTGCGGGTACCGGAGTTGCCGCAATCGGTAGAGGGGCCGTCGCGGCGCATCGTGCGGGGTGGGACCCACACGCAAGCCAACAGGCAACGATACCAGCAACGCCCGTGCGGCACCAAAGCGCCGGATGGCGCCGGACCCGTCAGCGGGGTGCCGACGCGGGCATCGGAGCGGCAGGGGCCGGTGGCGCGGCGGTGCGCCGCAGTTCGCGGAGCTCGAGTTCGGCGACCGCGCCGAGCACGGCGGCGGTGAAGGCGTCGGGCCGGGCGAGGCTCACGAGGTGGGTGGCGCCCTCGATGTGCACGAGCCGGGCGTCGGCGGCGGCCCGCAGCATCCGTCGTTCCTCGAGCCGGAAGTGATCGAGACGACCGTTGACGAACCAGATCGGCACCTCGATCGCCGCGATCGAGGCCTCGAGGTCGAGTTCCCGGACCGCGCTGATCGCGGGCCGCATGACGTCGAGCGCGACGCCGCCCGCGATGATGTCGTCGACCGCGTCAGCCGGGAGGAAGAGCCGCGCCATCCGGTCGTTGAGGGCCAGGCCCCGGTCGGGCAGGCGCCCGATCGCGTCGGCGAGGCGCAGGTAGCCGTGCAGGCCGACGCCGCGCGGCCGGGTTCCGCACGAGGCGGCGACGAGCCCCTCGAGGGCGTCCGGATGCCGCGCCGCGAACTCGATGGAGAGGTAGCCGCCGAGGCTCAGGCCCACGAGCAGGCGCGGCACACCCCGCACCGGTCCGCCGAGGGCCTCCCCGATGGTCGCCATGGCGTCCTCGAGGGCGAACCGATCGCCGAGCCGGGCGCCGTGGCCGGGCAGGTCGACCGCGACGACGTCGAGGTCGTGGCGGGCCAAGCGCGCCAGCTGGCCGCGCCACATCGTCGCCGACGTGCGGATGCCGTGGACGAGCACCACTCGTGCGCGCGGCATCCGTCAGCCCGCCCGGATGGCCCCGAGCTCGCGCGCCCGCGCCACGGCGGCGGTGCGGGAGCCCACGCCCAGCTTGGTGAAGATGTGCACGAGGTGGGATTTCACGGTCGCCTCGCTGAGGAACAGCGACTGGCCGATCTCCCGGTTGGTGCGGCCGACGGCGACGAGTGCGAGCACCTCGGCCTCGCGCACCGTCAGCCGCTGGTCGGCCGCGCGCTGCGACTCGTCGAGCCGTGAGGCGACGGCCGGTGCGAGTGCCGATTCGCCCGCCGCGGCGGCCCGGATCGCGGCGACGAGCTCGTTCGGCGGGGCGTCCTTCAGGAGGTACCCGCTCGCGCCAGCCTCGATGGCGCCGAGGATGTCGGCGTCGGTGTCGTAGTTCGTGAGCACGAGCACGCGCGGGGCGTCCGGCTGCGACCGGATGCGGCGGGTCGCGTCGACCCCCTGGAGGGCGCCCGGGAACTGGAGGTCCATGAGGACGAGGTCGATGCCGGGCTCGGCGGCGAGCCGGACGGCCTCCTCGGCGCTGGACGCCTCACCCACGACGTGCAGGTCCTCCTCCGCCTCGAGCAGCGCGCGCATGCCCGCGCGCACGATGGGGTGGTCATCGCTGAGCAGGAGCCGGATCATGCCGGCACCACCGGGATGCGCACGGAGAGCGCGGTGCCGCCCCCGGGCGTCGACTCCACGTCGACCGTGCCGCCGAGGCTCTCCGCACGGCGGCGGATGGCGCGCAGCCCGAACGAGGGCGCCGACTCGTCGGCGCCCGAGAGCACGGAGGGGTCGAACCCGACGCCGTCGTCCACCACGTCGAGCGCGACCTCGTCGCCCAGGTAGGTGAGGGTGAGCTCGGCACGGCCGGCGTCGGCGTGCTTCACGACGTTCGACAGCGACCCCTGGGCGATGCGCAGGAGCGTCGCCTCGATCGACATGGGCAGCGCGACGGGGTCGCCGCTCATCGAGAACGCGATCCGCGTGCGCGTGCCCGACTGCGTCGCCTGCTCGTTCGTGGCGTCCGCCAGTCGGCGGAGCGCGCCGGGCAGCGTCTGCTCGTCGAGCGCCGGGGGAGTGAGCTCGCGGATGAAGCGCCGTGTCTCCTGCAGGTTGTCGGCGGCCGTCTCGCGTGCCAGGCGCAGCTTGTCGCGCGTGCCCGCGTCGGCGATGTCGCGCTCGGCGGCGTGCAGCAGCATCTGGATGCTCGACAGGCCCTGCGCGACGGTGTCGTGGATCTCGCGGGCGATGCGCTCGCGCTCCGCGAGCGTGCCGGCCTCGCGGCTCGCCGCGGCGAGCTCCTCCCGCGTCGCGAGCAGGTCGAGGATCAGCGACTGCCGCTCGCGCGTCTCGACCGCCATGGCGCGGTAGCCGAGCCCGATGATGACCGCGACGCCCGCGGAGATCAGGGGGCCGAGCACGCTGCCGACCTCCAAGCCGAGCTGCGACGTGGAGCTCCACACGCTGATGAGGAAGGTCACGCCGACGAGCGGCACCGCCCAGCGGGCGGGCAGGACGTGCAGCTCGAGGAAGAACAGCGGGAACGCCAGGAAGGCGGCATCCGGGGTCAGGGCGCTGAGGCCGAGCCAGAGCCCCAGCAGGATGACCAGCCACGCGGCTCGCATCCACGGCGTCACGACGGAGTGCGCCGTCACGACCCCGACGAGGTAGGCGCCGATGAAGGCGATCGAGAGGATCGCGATCGCGACGAGCTGCTCGCCGCCGACGATGACCGCCCGGGCGAGCACGAAGACCGTCAGGCCGACGACGAGGACGTGGAGGCCGACCCGCAGGGAGACGAAGACGGGTCGGAGCGCGGACGGCTGGACCCGTCCGACGAGTGGGGCATCGAGCACGGTCATGGTGCGACTCAGCGTAGTGCGGGGGCCTCCGGGCGGCATCCGTCGAAAGTGGGATCGCCCGCATGGGAGAATCGACGGGATGTCTCCGAGAGCCGCCCACCCACCGGTGCCCGCCGCCACCGATCCCGCGCTGATCCGCAACTTCTGCATCATCGCGCACATCGACCACGGCAAGTCGACGCTGGCCGACCGCATGCTGCAGATCACGGGCGTCGTCGCCGACCGCGACATGCGCGCGCAGTACCTCGACCGCATGGACATCGAGCGCGAGCGCGGCATCACGATCAAGAGCCAGGCCGTGCGCATGCCGTGGGAGCTCGGCGGCACGGGCTACGCGCTCAACATGATCGACACCCCCGGCCACGTCGACTTCAGCTACGAGGTGTCCCGGTCGCTCGCGGCCTGCGAGGGCGCGATCCTGCTGGTCGATGCCGCGCAGGGCATCGAGGCGCAGACCCTCGCGAACCTCTACCTCGCCCTCGAGAACGACCTCGAGATCATCCCCGTGCTGAACAAGATCGACCTGCCGGCGGCCGAGCCGGAGAAGTACGCGCGCGAGCTCGCCGACCTCATCGGCGGCTCGCCCGACGACGTGCTCCGCGTGTCGGGCAAGACCGGCATGGGGGTGGAAGACCTGCTCGACCGCGTCGTCGAGCGCATCCCTGCCCCGACGGGCGACGCCGACGCGCCGGCGCGGGCGATGATCTTCGACTCGGTCTACGACAGCTACCGCGGCGTCGTGACGTACGTCCGCATGGTCGACGGCCAGCTGAACCCGCGCGAGCGGATCCAGATGATGTCGACGAAGGCGACGCACGACATCCTGGAGATCGGCGTGAGCGCGCCTGAGCCGACGCCTACGAAGGGGCTCGGCGTCGGCGAGGTCGGCTACCTCATCACGGGCGTGAAGGACGTCCGGCAGTCCAAGGTCGGCGACACCGTCACGAGCGCGGCGAAGCCCGCGGCCGAGCCGCTCGCCGGGTACACCGAGCCGCTGCCCATGGTCTTCTCCGGGCTCTACCCGATCGACGGCAGCGACTATCCCGAGCTCCGCGAGGCGCTCGACAAGCTGAAGCTCTCCGACGCCGCACTCGTGTACGAGCCCGAGACGTCGGTCGCGCTCGGCTTCGGCTTCCGCTGCGGGTTCCTCGGCCTGCTCCACCTCGAAATCGTCACCGAGCGGCTTCGCCGCGAGTTCGACCTCGACATCATCGCCACCGCGCCGTCCGTGGTCTACGAGGTGACCACCGAGGACAAGAAGACCGTCACGGTCACCAACCCGAGCGAGTTCCCGACCGGCGGCAAGATCGCCGAGGTCCGCGAGCCCATCGTGAAGGCCGCGATCCTCGCCCCCAAGGACTACGTCGGCACGATCATGGAGCTCTGCCAGTCGCGTCGCGGCACCCTGCTCGGCATGGAGTACCTCGGCGAGGACCGCGTCGAGATCCGCTACAACATGCCGCTCGGCGAGATCGTGTTCGACTTCTTCGACAACCTCAAGTCGAAGACCGCCGGGTACGCGTCGCTCGACTACGAGCCCGCGGGAGACCAGGCCGCCGACCTCGTGAAGGTCGACATCCTGCTGCAGGGCGAGCAGGTCGACGCGTTCAGCGCGATCGTGCATCGCGACAAGGCGTACGCCTACGGCGTGCTGATGACCGGGCGCCTGCGCGAACTCATCCCGCGACAGCAGTTCGAGGTCCCGATCCAGGCCGCGATCGGCGCCCGCATCATCGCGCGCGAGTCGATCCGCGCCATCCGCAAGGACGTCCTCGCGAAGTGCTACGGCGGTGACATCACCCGCAAGCGCAAGCTGCTCGAGAAGCAGAAGGAGGGCAAGAAGCGCATGAAGATGGTCGGCCGCGTCGAGGTGCCCCAGGAGGCGTTCATCGCCGCGCTGAGCGGGGAGACCGAGAAGAAGGACGCCAAGAAGTAGGGGGAGCGATGACCCGGCGAAGCACGTTCACCGACCAGTCCGTCACCTATGGCGCGATCGGCGCGACGCTCGACCCCGACCTGCTGCGCTATCCGCCCGCGGGCTTCACGCCCTCCGAGGACTCGGTACGGCTGGGGTCCGGTCGCGAGCGCTTCGAGGCCTCGGCCGAGGCGCTCATGACGTGGGGCATCCAGCAGGGTGCCGGGTTCACCGTGGTCGACGCGTCGCCCGGCACGGGAGCGCAGTACACCGGCATCGCCTACGACGAGTCGGGCGCGCCCCTCGCTGACCAGCCGACGCCGCGCGTCGAGCAGCGCTTCGGCCCCGACGGCACGCCGTACATCAGCGCGGGCATGACGGCGACGCTGCAGCGCCGCGGGCGCTTGCGCACGCGCTCGACGCCGGTCCTCGTCGTGTACGTCGTCGACGAGCCGAACCGGATCGGCTTCGCGTACGGCACGACCGGCGACGCGTCGGAGAACGGCGAGGAGTCGTTCATCCTCGAGCACCGGGACGACGACTCGGTGTGGCTCACCATCCGTTCGGCGTTCGAGCCGAACGGCGGCGTGCGGCGCGTGTTCGGCCCGCTCGTCCGGCGGCGCCGGCGCGAGCTCACCACGCGGGAGCTCCGAGCGCTGCACCCCGCCTTCCCGGTCTGATGGCGGGGCCCCTCCCGCTCGCCGATCCCGCGCCCGCTGACGGCCTGCTGCCGGCGAGTGCGACGACGGATGCCGCGTCCCGCGCGTTCGGGGTCTACCTGCACGTGCCGTTCTGCCGCGTGCGCTGCGGCTACTGCGACTTCAACACGTACACGTCGGGGGAGCTCCGCGGCGCCCGGCAGGAGGACTTCGCCGACCAGGCCGCGGCGGAGGCGCGGTTCGCCCGGGACGTGCTCGAGACATCCGGCGCCCCGGATCGCGCGGCGTCGACGGTCTTCTTCGGCGGCGGCACGCCGACCCTGCTGCCGGCGAACGACCTCGTCCGGATGCTCGACGCCGTGCGCGACGCGTTCGGCATCGCCGACGGCGCCGAGGTGACGACCGAGGCGAACCCCGACTCGGTCGACGCCGACGACCTGCGGCGGCTCGCGGACGGCGGCTTCACGCGCGTCTCGTTCGGCATGCAGTCCGCCGTGCCGCACGTCCTCGCCGCGCTCGACCGGACCCACGACCCGGCGCGGGTCCCGCTCGTCGTCGGGTGGGCGCGCAAGGCAGGACTCGACGTGAGCCTCGACCTCATCTACGGCACCCCCGGCGAGACGCTCGCCGACTGGCGCACGAGCCTCGAGGCCGTGCTGGCCGAGCGGCCCGACCACGTGAGCGCCTACGCGCTCATCGTCGAGGACGGCACGAAGCTCGCTCGGCAGATCCGCCGGGGCGAGCTCGCGACACCCGACGAGGACCTCGAGGCGGACATGTACGAGCTCGCCGACGACCTGCTCGGGCGGGCGGGCTACGAGTGGTACGAGGTCTCGAACTGGGCGACGGATGCCGCGCACCGCTCCCGGCACAACCTCGGCTACTGGCGGGGCGACGACTGGTGGGGCATCGGCCCGGGTGCGCACAGCCATGTCGGCGGCGTCCGCTGGTGGAACGCCAAGCATCCGGCGGCGTACGCGGAGCGCCTCGCGTCCGGGATCTCGCCGGCGGTCGGGCGGGAGACCCTCGACCATGCGACCCGCGAGACCGAGCGCGTGCTCCTCGCGACGCGCATCCGGGAGGGCATGGAGGTCTCGAGCCTGCACGCCGGCGGTCGGCAGGCGGTCGCCGGTCTCATCGCCGACGGGCTCGTGGACGCACGAACCGCCCTCGCCGGGAAGCTCACGCTGACCCGACGAGGGCGGTTGCTGGCGGACGCCGTGGTGCGGCGCCTGCTCGAGACGGTGATCGAGTAGCGCGGAGCGCGTACCGAGATCAGCTGACGAACTTGATGGCCACGGGGTACACGTAGTACTCCCCGTTGTTCGCCTTGATCGCGGCGATGATGCCGAACACGATCGCCGCGATCCAGGCGGCGATCAGGATGAAGATGCCGATGATCACGAACGTGAGGATCGAGCCGACGACGTACGCGATGAGCAGCGTGATCTGGAAGTTCAGCGCGGTCGCGGTGTGCTCGCGGATGAACGGGCCCTTGTCCTTCAGGATCAGGTAGCCGATCAGCGCGGGCAGGAACCCGAACAGGATGCCGCCGATGTGGATGAGCGTCGCCCACAGCTTCTCGTCGGCGGGGCTCAGCGACTGGCTCTGCTGGTACGCGTCGCCCGGGGGCGGCGGCGTCGGCCCGCCCGGAGGCGGCGGCGTCGGCCCGCCCGGCGGGGGCGGCGGCGGACCGCCGGCGGGCGGCGTGGGCGGGGTGGGAGGTGGTGCGTCGGACATGATGCGTGCTCCTCTGTGATCGCGCCCGGAACGGGGGACGTCCACTCATGCTGGCACACGACGACGCGCCGGTCGAGGGAGGCTCGACCGGCGCGTCGGAAGGCTCGTCGCGGCTACTTGATGAGGCGCAGCGCGAAGGGGTAGCGGTAGTGGTTGCCGTCCTTGGCCTGGAGGAACGCGACGATCGAGAAGACGACGCCGAGGATCCAGGGGATGTAGGTCAGGAAGGCCACGAACGCGCCGAACCCGAAGGTCACCACGGTGATGATCGTGGTCAGCACCCAGAGGGCGATCGTGGCGAGCACGAGCGTGATCTGGAAGTTCAGCGCCTCCTTGCCCTCGGTGTTCGTGAACGAGCCGCGGTCCTTGAACACGAGCCAGATGATGAGCGACGGCAGGATGCCGAGGATGCCGCCGAGGTGCGCGAACGATCCCCACTGCACGTCCTGCTCGTGCGAGAGCGGAGCGGCGGAAGCCGGCTGCGGGGCGGCGTTCGGATCACGCGGCGGGAGGTTGGAGTCGGTCATGTCGGGAGCCTTTCGATACGGGGAGGCGCACTCGCCGCGGCCGTGGGCGGCCGTGCGGGGTGCGGGACGATGCACACGCTATCGGCGCGGCGGACCGGGCGGCAACGGTGGTGACCCTGATTTCCGCGATATGATTAGCAGTCACGTGGGCGGAGTGCCAAGCACGCGTCGTCCGGGTCCGATCGGTCGAGGGAAGCGAGGGTCATGGTCTCCGAACGCAGTCTCGCGGTCCTCCGCGCGATCGTGCAGGACTACGTCGAGTCGCGCGAGCCGGTCGGTTCGAAGACGATCGTCGAGCGCCATCACTTCGGGGTCTCGGCCGCGACCATCCGCAACGACATGGCCCTCCTCGAGGAGGAGGAGCTGATCGCAGCCCCGCACACGTCCTCGGGCCGGATCCCGACCGACAAGGGCTACCGGGTGTTCGTCGACCGGCTGGCCGACATCCGCCCGCTCTCGGCCACCCAGCGGCACGCGATCGAGACCTTCCTCGGCGAGTCCAACGACCTCGACGAGCTGCTCGGCCGCACGGTCCGCCTCGTCTCGCAGCTGACCCGCCAGCTCGCCGTCGTGCAGTACCCGAGCTTCGCCCGGGCGCGCGTGCGCCACGTCGAGCTCGTCTCGCTCGCGCCGACGCGCGTGCTCTGCATCCTGATCTCCGACAGCGGGCAGGTCGAGCAGCGTCTCGCCGAGCTCGACCAACCGGTCGACGAGGGCACGCTCGCGCGCCTCCGCGACCGGCTGAACGAGGTCGCCGCCGGCCTCACGATGGCGGATGCCGCTGCGGCGCTGTCCGCCGAGACCGAGCACGCCGACCGCGCCCACGCCGAGGTGCTGCACACGCTCGCGGCGACGCTCGCCGACCAGGCGAACATCACGCGCGCCGACCGGCTCGTCGTCGCTGGCGCCGCGAACCTGGTCCGCACCGAACAGGACTTCGCAGGGAACATCCTCGGCGTCATGGAGGCGATCGAGGAGCAGGTCGTCATCCTCCGCCTCTTCGGCGAGATGGCCGCCGACGACGGCATCGCCGTGCGCATCGGCCGCGAGAACGCCGCCTACGGGCTCGGCGACACCTCCGTGGTGTCCACGTCGTTCGCCGTTCCCGGCCGCGACGTGTCGCGGCTCGGCATCGTCGGCCCCACCCGCATGGACTACTCCCAGAGCATGGCCGCCGTCCGCGCGGTCGCCCGCTACCTCTCCCGCACGCTCGGCGAGAGCTGAACCGCACGGCGCCGCCACGCGGCATCCGTCACCGGCAATCGAAAGGAACCCGCCTCACGTGGCCGACCACTACGAGGTCCTCGGCGTCGCTCGCGACGCCTCCCCGGACGAGATCAAGAAGGCGTACCGCCGGCTCGCTCGCGAGCTCCATCCCGACGTGAACCCGGGCGCCGAGGCGTCCGAGCGGTTCAAGGAGGTCACGCACGCGTACGACGTGCTCTCCGACCCGAAGCAGCGCCAGCAGTACGACCTGGGCGGCCAGGCCGGCTTCGGCGGCGCCGGCGGCGGGTTCGGCGGATTCGGCGACATCTTCGAGACGTTCTTCGGCGCCGGCCAGACCAGCCGCGGCCCGCGGTCCCGTCGCGAGCGCGGCCAGGACGCGCTGATCCGCCTCGAGGTCGGGCTCGACGACGTGATCTTCGGCACCCACCGCGACATCGAGGTCGACACGGCCGTCGTGTGCGAGACCTGCCACGGGTCGTGCTGCCGGCCGGGCACCTCGCCCGTGACGTGCGACATCTGCGGCGGTTCCGGCCACATCCAGCGCGCCGTGCGCTCGCTGCTCGGCAACGTGATGACGTCGAGCCCCTGCGGGTCGTGCCGCGGCCACGGCACGATCATCGCCACGCCGTGCGTGACGTGCCAGGGCCAGGGGCGCGTGCGCGCCCGCCGCACGGTCCCGGTCGACGTGCCGGCCGGCGTCGACACCGGCGTGCGCCTCCAGATGCCGGGCTCCGGCGAAGCCGGCCCCGCGGGAGGGCCGAACGGCGACCTCTACCTCGAGATCAAGGTCGGGAACCACGAGGTCTTCAGCCGCAACGGCGACGACCTGCTCTGCACCCTGGAGGTGCAGATGACGGATGCCGTGCTCGGCACGTCCGCGAAGGTCGCCGCGCTCGACGGCGACGTCGACCTCGAGCTCAAGCCCGGGGTGCAGTCGGGCGAGATCCTGACGGTGAAGGATCGCGGCATCACGCACCTGCGGGGCAGCGGTCGCGGCGACCTCAAGGTCGCCGTGCACGTCGTGACGCCGACGAAGCTCAGCCACAAGGAGCGCGAACTCGTCGAGCAGCTGGCGAAGCACCGCAAGGCGCAGCCGCCGCAGCTCGGCCACTTCCAGCAGGGTCTGTTCGCCCGCCTGCGCGACCGGTTCCTGGGCTGAGCGTCGAGCGGATGCCGCGATGAGCCACCTCTACCTCGACGAATCGCTCGACCTCGCGGCGGTCGCGCCCGGCGATACCGTCGGGCTCGACGGCGACGAGGCGCGGCACGCGGTGACGGTCTCGCGGCTCCGCGTGGGCGAGTCGGTGTCCATCGGCGACGGCCGGGGTCGCGTCGTGCACGGGCCGGTCACGGTCGCCGAGGCGCGCCGGCTCGAGATCGAGGTCGAGGCCGTCGACGACGAGCCGGAGGCGTCGCCCGGGATCACGCTCGTGCAGGCGCTCGCGAAGGGCGACCGCGACGAGCTCGCGATCCAGGCCGCGACCGAGCTCGGCGCGGACCGCATCGTGCCGTGGTCCGCGACCCGATCGGTGTCCCGGTGGGAGGGGCCGAAGGCCGAGAAGGGCCGCGCACGGTGGGCGACCATCGTGCGCGAGGCCGTGAAGCAGTCGCTCCGGGCGCGCATCCCCGCGGTCGAGCCGGTCGCGTCGACGCGCGAGCTCCCGGCGCGACTCGAGGGCGAGCGGATGCTGCTGCTCGTGCCCGGCGCGGAGACGCCGCTGTCCGACATCCGCTCCGACGGTCGCGACCTCGCGCTCGTCGTCGGGCCCGAGGGCGGCATGGATCCGGCCGAGATCGAGCGGCTGCGGGCTGCGGGCGCCGAGCCCGTGCGGCTCGGCGACTCCGTGCTCCGCACCTCGACCGCCGGCCCAGCCGCGATCGCGGTCCTCTCGGTCGCGCTCGGGCGGTGGTGAGCCATCCGTCGCTACGATGGAGGGATGAGCGGAACGGCTGAGCCCACGGTCTTCGAGCGCATCGCGGCCGGCGAGATCCCGGCGAAGATGGTCGCCGAGACCGATCGCGTCATCGCGTTCCACGACATCGCGCCGCAGGCGCCGGTCCACGTGATCGTGACGCCTCGCATCGGACGGCATCGCGACGTCGTCGAGCTCGCCGCCGACGACCCCGAGCTGCTCGCCGAACTCGTCTCGGTGGCCAAGGGCATCGCCGACGAGCTCGCCGACGGGCAGTTCCGGCTCGTCTTCAACACCGGCCCCGACGCGGGCCAGACCGTGTTCCACGTGCACGCCCACGTCCTCGGGGGCGGCCTCAGGGAGGGATCGCTTGGCGGCTGACGACGCGGGAGACCTCCCGCCGACCGGATCCGAGACCCGCTCCGACGAGGAGCGACTGCAGATCGACGGCATCGCCATGGTGCGGCTCCTCGGGCCGCAGGACCGCCTCCTCACGACGATCGAACGGGAGTACCCCGGCGTCGACGTGCACGTGCGCGGCAACGAGATCGCCATCCGCGGAGAGGCCGAGGAGCGGCTCCGCGTCCGCCGCCTCGTCGAGGAGCTCCTCGAGCTCGTCCGCGGCGGCGGCGACCCGACACCCATCGAAGTGAGGAGCTCGGCCCGCATGCTCGACGCCGATCCGAATGCCCGACCGTCCGAACAGCTCGGCCAGGTCATCGTCTCCAGCCGGGGCAAGTCCATCCGGCCGAAGACCGAGGGCCAGCGCGCCTACGTCGATGCCATCGACGAGCACACCATCGTGTTCGGCATCGGGCCGGCCGGCACCGGCAAGACCTACCTCGCGATGGCGAAGGCGGTCCAGGCGCTGCAGCGCAAGGAGGTCAACCGGATCATCCTGACCCGGCCCGCCGTGGAGGCGGGGGAGCGCCTCGGCTTCCTGCCCGGCACGCTCACCGAGAAGATCGATCCGTACCTGCGACCGCTCTACGACGCGCTGAACGAGATGATGGACCCCGAGGTCGTGCCGAAGCTGCTCGCGACGGGCACGGTCGAGGTCGCGCCGCTCGCGTACATGCGCGGCCGCACGTTGAACGACTCGTTCGTGGTGCTCGACGAGGCGCAGAACACGACGCCCGAGCAGATGAAGATGTTCCTCACGCGCCTCGGCTTCGGCTCGAAGATGGTCGTCACCGGCGACATCACCCAGATCGACCTGCCGGGCGGTTCGAGCGGGCTCCGCCTCGTCACGCGGATCCTCGACGGCGTCGAGGACATCCACTTCGCGCGGCTCACGAGCGATGACGTCGTGCGGCACACGCTCGTCGGCCGCATCGTCGACGCATACACCGAGTACGACCAGCGCACGCAGGCGCAGCGCTACGAACGCGAGCAGGCGCGCGAGTTCGCCAACCGCGCCGAGCGCCGCGGCGCCGAGCGGCGCGGCGCGCCGGGCCCCCGTGACCACCTCCCGAGGAAGAGGCAGCCGTGAGCATCGAGATCAACAACGAGTCGTCCGTCGAGGTCGACGAGTCGGCCCTCCAGCGCCTCGCGGTCTACGCGCTCGACGCGATGCACGTGCACGCCGACGCCGAGCTCGCGATCGTGCTCGTCGACGAGGGCGCGATGGAGCAGCTGCACGTGCAGTGGATGGACGAGCCCGGGCCGACCGACGTGCTGAGCTTCCCGATGGACGAGCTGCGCCCGGGCACGGCCGAGGAGCCGGCACCGCCGGGCCTCCTCGGCGACGTCGTGCTCTGCCCGCAGGTCGCCGAGACCCAGGCCAAGGCGGCCGGGCACGCGCTGCTCGACGAGCTGCTGCTGCTCACGACCCACGGCATCCTGCACCTGCTCGGCTTCGACCACGCCGAGCCCGACGAGGAGAAGGAGATGTTCGGGATCCAGCGCGACATCCTCGTCGGCTTCTCGATGCAGGAGCGCCGCCGCTGACCATGCTGCCCTGGCTCTTCCTCGCGGCCGCGCTCGTCCTCGTCGCGTTCGGCGGTCTCATGGCCGCGGTCGACTCCGCGATCGGCGTCATGTCGCGCGCCGACATCGTCGACCTCGCGATCGGCGCCCGCGCCCGCCGCTCGCTCCTCGCGATCGCCGAGGACACCGGCGCGCACGTGAACGCGGTGAACTTCATGCGCATCCTGGCGGAGACGACGGCCGCCGTGCTCGTGACGCTCGCCTTCACGTTCTTCATCGACGAGGTGTGGCTGGTCCTGCTCGTCTCCGCCGCGGTCATGACCGCGGTCTCGTTCGTCCTCGTCGGTGCGAGCCCCCGCAGCGTCGGACGCGCGCACCCGGGCACCGTGCTGCGCCTCTCGGCCCCGCTCATCCGCTTCGTCCGCGCCCTGCTCGGGCCGTTCGCGAACGCGCTGGTCTCGCTCGGGAACCGCGTGACGCCGAGCCGCATCCGCTTCGCCGGCGTCTCCAGCGAGGAGCAGTTGCTCAGCATGGTCGACGAGGCCACCGAGCTCGAGGTGCTCGAGCAGGGCGACCGCGAGCTCATCCACTCGATCTTCGAGTTCAGCGACACGCTCGTGCGCGAGGTCATGGTGCCGCGCACCGACATGGTCACGATCGAGTCGACGGCGCACCTGCCCCAGGCGATGGCGCTGTTCCTCAAGGAGGGCTACTCGCGGATCCCGGTGATCGACCGCGAGGTCGACGACATCGTCGGCGTGCTGTACCTCCGCGACCTCGCCCGGCTCGGCTTCGAGCGCCCGCTCGACGCCGCGGCGCTGACCGTCGCCGACCTCGCACGCCCGGCGGCGTTCGTGCCGGAGTCGATGCGCGCCGATGCGCTGCTCCGACAGATGCAGCTCGAGTCGAACCACCTCGCGATGGTCGTCGACGAGTACGGCGGGATCGCGGGCCTCGCGACCCTCGAGGACCTCATCGAGGAACTCGTCGGCGACATCTCCGACGAGTACGACCGCGAGGCCGCGCAGGTCGAGGAACTCGCGGAGGGGCGATTCCGCGTGAATGCGCGCCTGCCCGTCGACGAGTTGGGCGAGCTGTTCGGCCTCGACCTCGAGGACGAGGACGTGGACTCCGTCGGCGGCCTGCTCGCCAAGGAGCTCGGCCGGCTCCCGGTCCGCGGCGATCGGGCGAGCGTGAGCGGCCTGCTGCTCGAGGCCGAGCGCACCGAGGGGCGTCGCAAGCGCATCGCGACGATCCTCGTCGAGGCCGACCAGGCCCTGATCGACGTCCGCGCGGCATTCGCCGACGAGGAGCCGGCCACCCACGAGGGGATGCACCCATGACCGATTACCGTGCCGGATTCGTCTCCTTCGTGGGGCGCCCCAACGTCGGCAAGTCCACGCTCACGAACGCGCTCGTCGGCGAGAAGGTCGCCATCACGAGCTCGAAGCCGCAGACGACGCGCCGCGCCATCCGGGGCATCGTGCACCGCCCCTACGGCCAGCTCATCGTGGTCGACACCCCGGGGCTGCACCGGCCGCGCACGCTCCTCGGCGAGCGCCTGAACTCGCTCGTGCAGTCGACGCTCGGCGACGTCGACGTCATCGGGTTCTGCGTGCCGGCGAACGAGGCGATCGGTCCGGGGGACCGGTTCATCAACGAGCAGCTCGAGCAGTACCCGCGCGCGAGGAAGGTCGCGATCGTCACGAAGACGGATGCCGCGGGCAAGGCGAAGGTCGCCGAGCAGCTGCTCGCGGTCTCGCAGCTGCGCGAGTGGGACGCGATCATCCCCGTCTCGGCGCCGAAGGCGGAGCAGCTCGACGTGCTCGTCGACGAGCTGCTGCAGTTGATGCCCCAGTCGGAGCATCCGCTCTACCCGGCCGAGACCACGACCGATGAGGACACCGAGGAGCGGATCGCGGAGTTCGTGCGCGAGGCCGCGCTCGAGGGCGTCTCCGACGAGCTGCCGCACTCGATCGCGGTCACGGTCGACGACCTGATCGAGCGCGAGGACAAGGACCTCCTCGAGGTGTACGCGAACCTGTACGTCGAGCGCGACAGCCAGAAGGGCATCATCATCGGCAAGGGCGGCGCGCGCCTCCGCGAGGTGGGCGAGCGGGCCCGCGCACAGATCGAGGCGCTGCTCGGACGGAAGGTCTACCTCGCGCTGCACGTGAAGGTCGCGAAGGACTGGCAGCGCGACCCGAAGCAGCTCGGGCGCCTCGGGTTCTGACGCCGAACGGCCGCGTCAACCGAGCGGATGATTCCGCCTCCGCCGCCGCGGTCGGCCGGAGGACAGGGCGTACCGTGGGGCGGTGAGCATCTCGAACCGGCGCGGCGCGCTCATCGTCGACGGCATCCTCGCGGCGCTGTTCTTCGCGGTCTGCGCGCTGTACGCCCTCGTGGGCGGCTGGCCCGACCTCGTCGTGGTCGTGCTGTTCTCGGCCGCCCTCGTCCTCCGCCGTGCGGCGCCCGGAGCCGCGCTGGTCGTGGCCTGGGTCGCGGCGTGCGCGCAGATGCTGATGCTGCGCGAGCTCCAGCCGGCGGATGCCGCCGTGTTCGCGATCGTCTACTCCAGCTCGGCGCACGGTTCCGCCGCGGTGCGCTGGTGGGGGCTCGGTTCGGCCGGCGCGGGCGCGGTGCTCGCCTCCGCGTACCTCTCCGTGGTGATGCCGATCGCGAGCGGGACCGGCATCGCTCCGGCCGCGGACCCCCTCGGACGGCTGCTGTGGGGCGGCCTCCTCTTCGGTGCCGCGCTGGCGGGCCTCGTGCTCGCCTGGACGATCGGCCTGCTCGTCCGCACGGTGCGCGACTCCCGTGCGCAGCGTCGTCGCGCCGAGCTCGACCGGCGGGAGCGCGAGCACGCCGAGTACCGCTACGTCGTCGAGCAGGAGCGCTCGCGCATCGCGCGCGACATGCACGACGTGGTCGCGCACTCGCTCGCGGTGGTCATCGCGCAGTCCGACGGCGCGCGTTTCGCCGCGCCGACCAGGCCCGAGGCGGCGCTCGACGCGCTCGAGACCATCTCGTCGGTCGCGCGCGACGCGCTCGGCGACGTCCGGCTCCTCCTCGGCGAGCTCAGGCACCGCGAGGGCGAGTCGCCGCAGCCCGCGCTCGACGACCTCCTCGAACAGGTGCGCGGCGCCGGGCTCGACGTGCGGCGCACGGACCGCGGCGAGCCGGTGCCGCTCGGCGCGGGCCACCAGATCGCCGTGTACCGCATCGTGCAGGAAGGGCTCACGAACGCGCTGCGCCACGGCGACACCGCGGCTCCGGTCCACCTGACGCTCGACTGGAGCCCCGCCGGCGTCTCCGTGCAGGTCGAGAACGCCGTGGCGCAGGCCGGCGGGGTCGAGCCCATGCATGATGCGGCACCCGGCCCCCGCCACGGCATCCCCGGAATGCGCGAGCGAGCGGAACTCGCGGGCGGCACGTTCGCCGCCGACCTCCGCGACGACGGGCGCTTCCGCATCACCGCGCGCATCCCCGCGCAGGCCGCCGCATGACCGGCATCCGTGTCGCGCTGGTCGACGACCAGGCCCTGTTCCGCGCCGGCATCCGCATGCTCGTCGAGTCGCAGGCCGACCTCGTGTTCGCCGGCGACGCCGCCGACGGGCGGGCGGCGATCGCCCTGGCCGAGCGGAGCCGACCGGACGTGATGCTCATGGACGTGCGGATGCCGCAGCTCGACGGCATCGCGGCGACCGAGCGCATCCTCGCCGACGCCGAGCGGGACGGCCGGCCGGCGCCCCGCATCCTCGTGCTGACCACGTTCGACCTCGACGAGAACGCCGCCCGAGCGATCCGTGCGGGTGCGAGCGGATTCGTCCTGAAGGACGCGGATCCCGAGTTCCTGCTCGCCGCCATCCGGACCGTGCACCGCGGCAACGCGGTCATGGCGGCCAACGCGACACGGGACCTCATCGCGCACGCGTCGCGGGGCAGCGGCCGCCGCCCCGCCCCCGCAGCGTGGGCCGACCTCACCGCCCGGGAGCGCGACATCTTCGCCCTCGCCGCGAAGGGCCTGTCCAACGCCGAGATCGCGGCGACCGAGTTCCTCAGCGAGGCGACGGTCAAGACGCACCTCAGCCGCGTGCTCGGCAAGCTCGGCCTCCGCGACCGCGTGCAGCTCGTGGTCTTCGCATACGAGCACGACCTGCCGACCGGCTGAGCCGCGCCGACCGGGCATCATCCGAGCGGATGACGCCCTCGCGACCATCGGCGGACGCGACCGGGCCGGGCGTGTCCGTAGCGTCGGCGATATGGAGATCCAACCCTCAGACCTCGGACTCGTCGCCCGCGTCGCCGGCCTCGGCAAACGCTACGGTACGGGCGCCGGCACGGTCACCGCACTCGAGAACGTCTCGCTCGGCCTGCGTCGTGGCGAGTTCACCGCGATCATGGGCCCGTCCGGCTCGGGCAAGTCGACGCTGATGCACATCATGGCCGGGCTCGACTCGCCGACCGGCGGCCGGGTCTGGCTCGGCGACACCGACATCACCGAGCTCCCGGACGGCGCGCTCACCGTGCTCCGCCGACGGCGCGTCGGTTTCGTCTTCCAGGCGTTCAACCTCGTGCCGACGCTCGACGTCGAGGGGAACATCCTGCTGCCGTTCGAACTCGACGGGCGCCGACCGAGCCGGGAGGAGCGCGTCGAGATCGACGCGCTGATCGAGCGCCTGGGGCTCGCCGATCGGCTCGGGCACCGGCCGCACGAGCTCTCGGGCGGACAGCAGCAGCGGGTCGCGATCGCGCGGGCGCTCGCCACGAGGCCCGACCTCGTGTTCGCCGACGAGCCGACGGGCAACCTCGACTCGCGGACCGGCCGGGAGGTGCTCACGATCCTCGCGGACGCGAGCCGCGAACGCGGCCAGTCGATCGCCATGGTCACGCACGATCCCATCGCCGCCGGCCACGCCGACCGCATCCTGTTCCTCGCCGACGGGCGGATCGTCCGCGACGCGCAGCGAACCGGCGCGGAGGAGATCGCCACGTACATGCTCTCGATGGAGCGTGCGGCGTGATCGCCCGCCTCCGCCGCGAGCACGGCCCGACGCTGGTCGTCGCGACGCTCGCCTCGACCTTCGGCGTGGCACTGCTGCAGATCACCGGCTACCTCGGCTCGGCGATGCGCGCCGACGACGTCACCGGGTCGAGCGGCACCGTCGCGCTGATGCTCACGATCATCGCCTGGGTGTTCGTCGTCATCGCGGTCTACGTCAGCGGCGTCGTGACGGCGAACACCGTCGCCACGGTCGTCGCCGGCCGCACCCGCCGGATCGCGCTGCTGCGCCTGCTGGGCTCGACGGCTCGCGCGCAGCGCCGCGCGATCGCCGGGGAGGGACTCGCGATCGGCGCGATCGGCGCCGTGCTGGGCGTCGTGATCGGCACCCTCGTCGCGATCGGGCTCGCGGAGTGGGCCGCTGCAGCGGACGTGCTGCCGAGGACCGGGTACGCGTGGGCCGATCCGGCCGTGCTGCCGCCCGCGATCGTCGCGATCCTGACGACCTGGCTCGCCGCATGGGCGGGCTCCCGCCGCGTGCTCGCCGTGCGCCCCTCCGAGGCGCTCGGCAACGCGGCGGCCCGCTCCCAGGAGGACCTCGCCGCCCGGCGCGGGCGCACCGCGACCGCGGCGACGCTCGCGATCGTCGGCACGCTGCTCCTCCTGGCCGGCGTCGCGCTCGGCCTCATGACGCCGCTCGGCGTGCTCGTCGGGCTCGCCGGCGGCGTGCTCTCGTTCACGGGCATCGTGCTGGGCGCCCACGTGATCATGCCGCCGGTCCTGCGCCTGGTCGGCCGCGCCCTGGGCTCCGCTCCGTCGGCGCGGCTCGCCGCCGAGAACGCCGTCCGCCACCCCGAGCGGAGCTCGCGCATGACGATCGGCCTCGTCATCGGGGTGACGCTCGTCACGATGTTCGCGGTCGCCATGGAGTCGTACCGCGACCTGCTCTTCGCGGCGACGGAGGACCGGCCCGAGATCCGCGCCGGCATCGAGCAGACGGTCTCGGCGACGGTCACCGTGTTCGGGGTCCTCGTGGGCTTCAGCGCGCTCATCGCCGCCGTGGGGCTCGTGAACACGCTCTCGCTCAGCGTGCTGCAGCGCACCCGCGAGCTGGGTCTCCTCCGTGCGCTCGGCTTCGAGCGCCGTCAGCTGCGGACGATGGTGCTCGCCGAGGCGGCCGCGCTCACCGCCGCCGCGACGGTCACGGGCCTCGTGCTCGGCATCTTCTACGGCTGGGCGGGCGCGCAGTCGTTGCTCGGCAGCGTGCAGGGCGAGCCGCTCGTGATCGCGCCATCGATCCCGTGGGGCGTGGTGGGCGTGCTGGTCGTCGCGGCCGGCGTGCTGACCCTCGCGGCCTCGCTCGCGCCGTCGCGGCGCGCGACGTCGGTCTCGCCCGTCGCGGCCCTCGCGATCGAATGACCGGCTGACCGGGGCGGATGCCGCGGGGCGGGTGCCGGGCCGTGGGGGACCGTCGTCCGCCCCGTCTCCGCCCCCGGTGCGACGCCGCCCCGCGGCATCCCTCGCCGTCATGGTTGCGCTCGCCGGCCCGGGCGGTGTTAGCCTAGGTCCGTGCTTCACGGCCTGCTTCTCCTTAGCTGCCGCAGCGAGTCCTAGTCACAGGCCTCCCTCGCTGCGGAGTTCGTCGTCGGCTGAAACCCCCGAAGAGCGAGAAGAGCACCCAATGCAGAACCACCAGAAGCCGTCGGCGATGCCCGTCCATCGGTATCGCCCCTTCCATGAGCAGATCCGCGTCGACCTGCCCGATCGCACATGGCCGTCCAAGCGCATCGAGACGGCACCGCGCTGGTGCGCCGTCGACCTGCGCGACGGCAACCAGGCGCTCATCGACCCGATGAGCCCCGAGCGCAAGCGCATCATGTTCGACCTGCTCGTCAGGATGGGCTACAAGGAGATCGAGGTCGGCTTCCCGAGCGCGAGCCAGACCGACTTCGACTTCGTGCGCAGCCTCATCGAGGAGGACGCGATCCCCGAGGACGTCACGATCCAGGTGCTCACCCAGGCCCGCGACCACCTTATCGAACGCACCTACGAGGCGATCCGCGGCGCGAAGCAGGCCATCGTGCACCTCTACAACTCGACGAGCGTGCTGCAGCGCGAGGTCGTGTTCCGCACCGACCGGCAGGGGGTCGTCGACATCGCCCTGCACGGTGCGCGCAAGTGCCGCGAGATGGAGGCGACCGTGCCCGGCACGACCGTCTACTACGAGTACTCGCCCGAGAGCTACACCGGCACCGAGCTCGAGTTCGCGGTCGACGTCTGCAACCAGGTCCTCGAGATCTTCGAGCCCACGCCGGAGCGGAAGGTCATCATCAACCTGCCCGCGACCGTGGAGATGGCGACCCCCAACGTCTACGCCGATTCGATCGAGTGGATGAGCCGGCACCTGGCGTACCGTGAGAACGTCCTCCTGTCGCTGCACCCGCACAACGACCGGGGCACCGCGATCGCGGCCGCCGAGCTCGGTTACCTGGCCGGCGCCGACCGCATCGAGGGCTGCCTGTTCGGCAACGGCGAGCGCACCGGCAACGTCGACCTCGTCGCACTCGCGATGAACCTCTTCACGCAGGGCATCGACCCGCAGGTCGACCTGTCCGACATGGACGAGATCAAGCGCACCGCGGAGTACTGCAACCAGCTGCCCGTTCCCGAGCGCAGCCCGTGGGCCGGCGACCTGGTCTACACCGCGTTCTCCGGATCGCACCAGGACGCGATCAAGAAGGGCTTCGAGGCCATGGAGGCCAAGGCCGCCGAACGAGGCGGCTCGGTCGACGACCTGGTCTGGGCCGTTCCGTACCTGCCCGTCGACCCGAAGGACATCGGCCGCAACTACGAGGCCGTGATCCGCGTGAACTCGCAGTCGGGCAAGGGCGGCGTCGCGTACCTCCTGAAGACCGACCACTCGCTCGACCTGCCGCGCCGCCTGCAGATCGAGTTCTCCGGGGTCGTGCAGGCGAAGACGGATGCCGAGGGCGGCGAGGTCACGAGCGACGAGATCTGGTCGATCTTCACCGACGAGTACCTGCCCGCGCCGCAGGAGCGCCCCGACGAGAAGTGGGGCCGCTTCGAGCTGCTGTCGATGCGCAGCGAGAGCGACCTGACCGGTGAGGTCCGGGTCCGGGTCGGCCTGCGCGACGGCGACGAGCGCGTCGACGCCGACGGATCGGGCAACGGGCCGGTGGCCGCGTTCCTCTCCGTGCTCGCGGCCGAGGGCGTCGACGTCCGCGTGCTCGACTACAGCGAGCACGCGATGTCGGCCGGTGGCGACGCGATCGCGGCGGCCTACGTCGAGTGCCAGGTCGAGGGCCGCACGCTCTGGGGCGTCGGCATCGACGCCGACATCTCGACGGCGTCGCTCAAGGCCGTCGTGTCGGCCGTGAATCGTGCGCTCCGCGCGGTGCGCGTGCGCGAGGAGGCCCAGGAGCCCGCGCTGGCCTGATCGATGCGTGCGCGGGCGGGCTGCAGCATCCGTCGTCGCCCGCCCGCGATCACGCGGCGCCGTCGACGCATCGCACGACGGAGGCATCGCGGGCCGGCGTCAGGCCCGGCGCCACACGCGCCAGCTGCCGATCGCCCGCTGCTCGGGCAGGCTCCACCCGAACCGGACCGACAGCAGGCGGATGACGGTCGTCACGACCACGCACGCGATCGCCGCGACCAGGATGTTGGCGCCGACGAGCACCATCGTCACGAGGAGGACCGTCCCGCCCGCGGCGGCGACCGCGTAGAGCGAGCCGACGTGCATGAGCGCGATGGGCAGGTTCAGCGTCACGTCGCGGAGGATCGACCCGCCGACGGCCGCGACCACGCCGACGAAGACCGCCGGCACCTCGGGCACGCCGTACGCGAGCGCCTTCGTGGTGCCGATCGCCGCGAACAGGCCGATCGTGACCGCGTCGAGGGCGATGATGAGCGAGTTCAGCCGATCGAAGATCCGGATGAGGAGCATCCCGACGAGCGCCGCGGCCGTCGCGACGACGAGGTACCAGTTGCTCCGCATCGCGGCCGGCAGCTGGTTCAGCAGCAGGTCGCGCAGCAGGCCGCCGCCGAGTCCGACGATGATGCCGATGAGCGCGACGCCGAGCAGGTCTATTCGGTGCTCCTTGATCCGCGAGGCGAACATCGCGCCCTGCAGGGCGCCGATGCCGACCGCCGCGAGGTCGGCCCAGAGCGGGATCGTGAAGGGCGCGACCGTCATGCACCGGTTCTACCACGACGGATGCCGCGGCTCGCGTCAGCGCGCGCGGGCGAGGTGCTCCTCGAATCCGATGCGCCCGTACGGCTCTCCCGGAACCAGGTTGGCGCCCGATGCGAACGCCTCGAAACGCGAGCCGGGGAGCCGGAACGCGACCGTCGGTCGGCGTGAGCCGCGCGCGGCGAGCCACGCGCGTGCGAGGTCGCGTGCGGTGCGCACCTCGGGTCCGCCGATGTCGGGTGCGATGCCCAGCACGTCGTCGTCGAGGAGCTCGATCAGGCGGGTCGCGACGTCGTCGACCGAGATCGGCTGGAACGAGAACGCCGGCGCGAACACCACCGGCGAGAACCGCTGCGCGCGGAACAGCGTCGCGACGAGGTCGTGGAACTGCGTCGCGCGCAGCGTGGTCCAACGCAGGCGGGACTCCGCGATGATCCGCTCCGAGGCGCGCTTGCCGCCGTAGTAGGCGAGCGGGATCCGATCGATCCCGACGATCGAGGAGTACAGGATGCGCGGCCGGCCCTCGTGCTCTGCCGCGTCCACGAGCCGACGGGTGATCTCGGTGTCGTCGCGGCTCGTCGTGGCGAGGTGCAGCACGGCGACGACGCCGTCCAGCGCGGCACGGAGCCCCTCGCCGGTCTCGAGGTCGCCGCGCAGGGTGCCCGGCGCGCCCGAGCGGCTGAGCACGCGCACGTCGTCGCCGCGGTCGCGCAGCCGCCGCACGACGGCGCGGCCGAGCGTGCCGGTGCCGCCGGTGACGAGGACGGGTGCGGACGACGTGGTCACCCGACCATTCTGCCGTTCCCGCGGCGCGCGGTGCGCCGAGCCGGCCGGGCGGCATCCGTCATCGACGGACCGACGGTCGGCGCGCGCACGGGCCGCGCGGGGGCGGTCGGTGGGAGAATCGACGGGTGCCCGTGTACCGAGATGACGCCGTCGTGCTGCGCACGCACAAGCTGGGCGAGGCCGACCGGATCGTCACGTTGCTCACGCGACGCCACGGCAAGATCCGCGCGGTCGCGCGCGGCGTCCGGCGCACGGCGTCGAAGTTCGGCTCACGGCTCGAACCCTTCATGGTCGCCGACCTCCAGCTCTACGAGGGCCGGACCCTCGACGTGATCACGCAGGCCGAGTCGATCGGCGCGTACGGCGCCGAGATCAGCCAGGACTACGCCGCGTACACCGCAGCGAACGCCATGGTCGAGGCCGCGGATCGCCTCACCGAGGCCGAGGGGTCGCTGCAGCAGTACCTGCTGCTCGTCGGCGCGCTCCGCTCCCTGTCGCGACGCGAGCACGGACCCGATCTCACGCTCGACTCCTACCTGCTGCGCGCGCTGTCGATCGCCGGGTGGGCGCCGAGCTTCGAGGACTGCTCGCGCTGCGGGGCCCCCGGGCCGCACACGGCGGTCGTCGTCCAGCTCGGCGGCGTCGTGTGCGAGGCGTGCGCCCCGCCCGGCACGGCGCGCATCGCGCCGAGCACCGTTCACCTGCTCGGCGCGCTCCTCGCGGGCGACTGGGCGATCGCCGAGGCGTCGTCGCAACGCGACCGCGGGCAGGCGAGCGGTATCGTCGCCGCGTACGCCCAATGGCATCTCGAGCGCGGACTGCGCTCCCTCTCCCACGTCTCCCGAGGAACGGCTCCAGAGTGACCCCCAAGCCCTACACCCACAAGGACGCGGTGCCCTACCGCCCGCTCGACTGGACCGGCCTCACCCCGCCCGCGTTCCCCAAGGGCGCGGTGCCGGAGCACGTCGCGATCGTCATGGACGGCAACGGCCGCTGGGCGAACCGGCAGGGCCTCACGCGCATCGAGGGCCACAAGGCCGGCGAGGAGGTGCTGCTCGATGTCGTCGCCGGCGCCATCCAGGCGGGCGTGAAGCACCTCTCGGTCTACGCGTTCTCGACCGAGAACTGGAAGCGGTCGCCCGACGAGGTGCGCTTCCTCATGGGCTACAACCGCGACGTGCTGCACCGCCGCCGCGACCAGCTCAACGAGTGGAACGTGCGCATCAAGTGGGCGGGTCGCCGGCCGCGCCTCTGGAAGTCGGTCATCGACGAGCTGCAGGTCGCCGAGCGGCTCACCGCGGGCAACACCGGTCTGCAGTTCACGATGTGCGTGAACTACGGGGGACGCAACGAGCTCGTCGACGCGGTCCGCGCGATCGCCGACGACGTCGCGGCCGGCCGCATCCGTCCGTCGGCGGTGTCGGAGAAGCTCATCGAGCGGCATCTCTACGTGCCCGACATGCCCGACGTCGACCTGTTCGTCCGCAGCTCGGGGGAGCAGCGCACCTCGAACTTCCTGCTCTGGCAGTCGGCGTACGCCGAGATGGTGTTCCTCGACACGCTCTGGCCCGACTTCAGCCGCATCGAGCTCTGGACGGCGATCGAGCTCTACGCCTCGCGCAACCGCCGCTTCGGCGGCGCGGTCGACGCGCCGACCGCCGTGGCGCCCGAGGGCGTGTAGGCGGTCGACGCGGCCGGCACGGGCTGCAGCCGATTCGTGCCGGTGCGGGAATACGCGCGCCGAAGCATCCGTTCGCATACATCGTGAGTTCCCCCATCAAGATCGACATCTGGTCCGACATCGCCTGCCCCTGGTGCTACATCGGCAAGCGCCACCTCGAGGCGGGCATCGCCGCCCTCGGCGACGACGCGCCGGAGGTCGAGATCGAGTACCACTCGTTCGAGCTCTCGCCGGACACCCCGCTCGACTTCGAGGGCTCGACGACCGAGTACCTCTCGAAGGCCAAGGGCATGCCGCTCGACCGCGTCGAGCAGATGCTCGAGCACGTGACCGGCGTCGCCGCGCAGGCCGGGCTCGAGTACCACTTCGAGACCGTCGCGCACACCAAGACGCTGAAGGGCCACGAGCTGCTCCACCTCGCGAAGGCGCACGGCGTGCAGCTCGAGATGAAGGAGCGCCTGCTCAAGGCGTACTTCACCGAGGGCGGCCGCGTGAACCGCATCGACGAGCTCGTCGGCTGGGCGGTCGAGCTCGGCATCGATGCCGACGAGGCGCGCGAGGTGCTCGAGACGGGTCGCTACGGGGACGACGTGCAGGCCGACATCGCGCAGGCCCGCGCATACGGCATCCAGGGGGTGCCGTTCTTCGTGTTCGAGGGCAAGTACGGCGTCTCGGGCGCGCAGCCGCCCGAGGTCTTCGCCCAGGTGCTCCAGCAGGTCGACGGCGAACGCGACGGGGCCGCGGCGTGAACCCCGAGACCGAGACGGATGTCGCGCCCTCGCCGTTCACGATGGTCGGCACCGGTCCGGGCATGGTGTGCGAGGGCGACGTGTGCCTCGTGCCCGGCTCCGCGGCACCGGTGGTCGAGTAGCGCGCAGCGCGGTTCGCGACCCGTTGCCCGGCGATCGAGTGCGCGCAGCGCGTTCCGAGACCCTTCCGGGCCGTCGGTCACTCGGGGTCGCTGATGTCGGCGACGGTCGCGTCGAATGCGGCGATCAGCGCGTCGGCATCGACGAACACGCTGCGTCCGTGCTCGCCGGCGCCCATCGAGACGCGGCGGCCGATGATGGTCTCGTCGGCGACGACCGGCCACTCGATGCTCGAGCCGAGCGGCGTGATCGTGCCGCGTTCGTATCCGGTCGCGGCGAGCGCGAGCGAGGCGTCGGGCAGCTGGAGCTTGTTCACCGCGAGCAGGGCGCGGAGCTTCGGCCAGCTGATCTTTCGGCCGCCGGGGACGAGCGCGAACACGTACGTGTCGTCGCTGCGCTTGACGACGAGCGACTTGACGATGTCGCCGGGTTCGATGCCCATCAGCGCGGCGGCCTCCTCGAGGCTCCTCGCCGCGGGGCGCTCGATCACCTCGACCTCGAGGCCGCGGTTTCGGGCATCCGCCTGAACCCGCTCGACCCCGTCCAACCCGGCGAAGCGCGTCATACCGTCCTCCCCACTGCCACCATGCCCGAATCCTATGCGCGGTCGCCGCGCGCCCGGGCGGAACCGGCCCGCGGTCTGGGAGAATCGATGACGATGCCAACGACCACGACCCCCGCCCCCACGCTCACGATCGGCGGCCTCGACCTCGAGGTGCCGGTCGTGCTCGCGCCCATGGCGGGCATCACCAACACGGCGTTCCGCCGACTGTGCCGCGAGTTCGGCGCCGGGCTCTACGTCTCCGAGATGATCACGAGCCGCGCGCTCGTCGAGCGCACGCCCGAGTCGATGCGGCTCATCACGCATCACGAGTCCGAGACGCCCCGCTCGATCCAGCTGTACGGCGTCGACCCGAAGACGGTCGCCGAAGCGGTGACGATGCTCGTCGCGGAGGACCGCGCCGATCACATCGACCTGAACTTCGGCTGCCCCGTGCCGAAGGTCACCCGCAAGGGCGGGGGAGCGGCGCTGCCGTGGAAGTCGGGCCTGTTCCGCGACATCGTCGAGGGCGCCGTGAAGGCTGCGGGCGACGTTCCCCTCACGGTGAAGATGCGCAAGGGCATCGACGCCGACCACCTCACCTACCTCGACGCCGGTCGCATCGCCGAGGGCGCCGGGGTCGCGTCGATCGCGCTGCACGCGCGCACCGCGTCCGAGTTCTACTCCGGCCATGCCGATTGGCCGGCGATCGCGAAGCTCAAGGAGACCGTCACGAGCGTCCCCGTGCTCGGCAACGGCGACATCTGGTCGGCCGACGATGCGCTTCGCATGGTCGACGAGACGGGGTGCGACGGCGTCGTGGTGGGGCGCGGATGCCTCGGGCGCCCGTGGCTCTTCGGCGACCTCGCGGCGGCCTTCCGCGGCGAGCAGGCCAAGGCCGAGCCGACGCTCGGCGAGGTCGCGCGGACCTTCCGGCGGCACGCCGAGCTGCTGACGGAGTTCTTCGACAGCGAGGAGCGCGGCTGCCGCGACATCCGCAAGCACGTCGCGTGGTACTTCAAGGGCTACCCGGTCGGCGGCGACCTGCGCGCGAGGCTCGCGACCGTCGAGTCGCTCGCGCAGCTCGACGACCTCCTCGGCACGCTCGACTGGTCGACGCCGTACCCGGGCGAGGGCGCCGAGGGTCCGCGCGGCCGAGCGGGCACGCCGAAGAACCCCGCGCTGCCCGACGGCTGGCTCGACTCGCAGGACCTCGCGGGCCACGACCGGGCGACGCTCGTCGACGCCGAGCTCGACACGAGCGGCGGCTGACCGCGTGCGCGACCGACTCTTCGGCGGCTACGACGAGGGCGACGCCGATCGCTTCCTGCCCGAGCAGCACGAGAACCGGCGCCGCAGCGACTTCGCGCGAGACCGCGCGCGCCTCCTGCACTCGAGCGCGCTGCGCCGGCTCGCCGCGAAGACGCAGGTGCTGAGCCCCACCTCGGGGCTCGACTTCGCGCGCAACCGGCTCACCCACTCGCTCGAGGTCGCGCAGGTCGGTCGCGAGCTCGCCACGAGCATCGGCCTCGACCCCGACGTCGTCGACACCGCCTGCCTCGCGCACGACCTCGGCCACCCGCCCTTCGGCCACAACGGCGAGAAGGCCATGAACGCGTGGGCGGCCGACATCGGCGGGTTCGAGGGCAATGCCCAGACGCTGCGGATCCTCACGCGCCTCGAACCGAAGGTCTTCTCGCCCGACGGGCGCTCCGTCGGACTCAACCTCACGCGAGCGAGCCTCGACGCGAGCTGCAAGTACCCGTGGCCCGAGGACGCGGGGGTGGGCGATCCGAGCGGGCGAACGAAGTTCGGCTTCTACGCCGACGACGTCGCCGTCTTCGAGTGGATGCGTCGCGGCGCACCCGAACGCCGGCTCTGCATCGAGGCGCAGGTCATGGACCTCTCCGACGACATCGCCTACTCGGTGCACGACTTCGAGGACGCCGTCGTCGGCGGGTACATCGACGTCCACGCCCTGGGCCGACGCGTCGACCACGACGACCTCGTCGACGCGATGGTCGAGTGGATCGGCGGCGCGTTCGGCCACGACGAGCTCATCGCCGCGTTCGACCGGCTCGACTCGCTCGACGTCTGGATCTCGGAGTGGACGGGCAGCCGTCGCGACCAGGCCGCGCTGAAGAACCTCACGAGCCAGCTCATCGGCCGCTTCGCGCACGCTGCGACCGAGGCGACCCGCGCCCACCACCCCGTCGCGAGCCTCATCCGGTTCGATGCCGACGTCGTCGTGCCGCGTTCGATCCAGGCCGAGATCGCGGTGCTCAAGGGCATCGTGGCGGCGTTCGTGATGTCGCGGAACACGCGACAGCCGATCTACTCGCAGCAGCGCGAGGTGCTCGCCGACCTCGCCGACGTGCTCTGGGCGACCGGCGACGCCCACCTCGACGCCGGCTTCGCCGAGGACTGGCGGGCGGCGACCGATGACGCGGCGCGTCGCCGGGTCGTCGTCGACCAGGTCGCGAGCCTCACCGACCAGTCCGCGCTGTCGTGGCACGAACGGCTCGTGCAGCGATGACGCGCATACGGGGCCGTCGCGCTGCATCCGCGGAATAGGATTGACGACATGGCGGGCCGCATTCGACAGAGCGATGTCGAGGAGGTCAAGGCCCGCACGAACATCGCCGACATCGTCGGCGAGCACGTCTCGCTGAAGTCGGCCGGCGTCGGCTCGATGAAGGGCCTCTGCCCCTTCCATGACGAGCGCAGCCCGAGCTTCCACGTGCGGCCCCAGCTCGGGTTCTACCACTGCTTCGGGTGCGGCGAATCGGGCGACGTCTACACGTTCCTGCAGCGCATGGACCACGTGACCTTCACCGAGGCCGTCGAGCGCCTCGCCGGCCGCATCGGCTACGAGCTGCACTACGAGGACGGCGGCGGGCCCGCCGAGGGCGCCGGCAACCGGGCGCGCCTGCTCGCCGCGAACCGCGCCGCCGAGGAGTTCTTCCTCGAGCAGCTCGGCACCCCCGAGGCCGAGGTCGGGCGACGCTTCCTCGGCGAGCGCGGCTTCGACGCCGAGGCCGCCCGGCACTTCGGTGTCGGCTTCGCGCCGAAGAGCTGGGAGACGCTCACGAAGCACCTGCGGGGCAAGGGCTTCACGACGGAGGAGCTCACGGCATCCGGCCTCGTCTCGCAGGGCGACCGGGGCGTGTACGACCGGTTCCGCGGCCGCCTCATCTGGCCGATCCGGGATGTCACGGGGCAGACGGTCGGCTTCGGGGCGCGGAAGCTGCTCGACGACGATCCGGGCCCGAAGTACCTGAACACGCCGGAGACCGCGGTGTACCACAAGGCGCAGGTGCTCTACGGGCTCGACCTGGCCAAGCGCGAGATCTCGAAGACGCACCGCGTCGTCGTCGTCGAGGGGTACACCGACGTCATGGCGTGCCACCTCGCGGGCGTGACGACCGCGATCGCCACGTGCGGCACCTCGTTCGGCGTCGACCACATCAAGGTGCTCCGGCGCGTGCTCGGCGACGACTCGGGCATCGGCGAGGTCGTGTTCACGTTCGACGGCGATGCTGCCGGCCAGAAGGCTGCGATGCGCGCGTTCGCCGAGGAGCGCCGCTTCGCGGCCCAGACCTTCGTCGCCGTCGCGCCCGACGGGCTCGACCCGTGCGACCTGCGGCTCGCGCGCGGCGACGCCGCGGTGCGCTCGCTGGTCGAGACGAAGACCCCGATGTTCGAGTTCGTCATCCGCACGACGCTCGCGCGGTTCGACCTCGAGACCGTCGAGGGTCGCGTCGCGGCGCTCCGGGCGGCGGCACCCGTCGTGGCGGACATCCGCGATCCGGCGCTGCGGCCCGGGTACACCCGCGAGCTCGCGCGCATGCTCGGCATGGAGCTCGACGAGGTGGGGCGGGCGGTGCGGTCGGCGGGCGCTCGGGCTCGTGACGGCGAGCGCGGGCGCGACACGGAGCGCGAGCGGCGCGGCGACCGGTCGCCGGGAGATGGCCGACCCGATGCGCGCAGCCGCCAGGTCGAGCCGCGCGGACCGGTCGGTGCAGGCGGGGGAGCGGGCGGTCGGCCCGCCGGCGGCGCCCCCGAGCCGCCGCGGGAGGCCACTGCGGCGCATGCGGCGCAGCCGGGCGACCCCGCGGCATCCGATCGGCCCTTCTCGATCACGATGCTGCCCAACGACCCCGCGACGCGACTCGAGCGCGACGCGCTGCAGGTGATGCTGCAGTACCCCGAGCTGGTGGGCGACGACCTGCTTCGCCACGGCGTGGACTGCCGGTTCGGCAACGGCACGCTCGCGGTCGTGCGCGACGGCATCGCGTCGGTGCTCGCCGCGGCATCCGTCGCGCCCGCCGCGTCGCCGGATGCGGCGATGCCGGCGGCCGTCGCGACGCGCTCGGTGATCGTCGACCGCGTGATCGCCGAGGTGCCGCCGCCGTTCGCGTCGATCGTGCAGCAGCTCGCAGTGCTCCCGGTGCCGCAGCGCGACGGGACCGAGCTCACTGCCTACGTGCAGGGCGTCGTCGGCGCCCTCGTCGACCGGGAGCTGCTCCGGCAGAAGCAGGAACTGCTGGGCCGGCTGCAGCGGACCGACCGGGCCGACACGGCGACCTACGCGATGATCCAGCGCGCGCTCGTCGACATCGAGCGCGAGCGCCGCACGCTGCGCGGCGACTGACCCCGGGAGCGCGGCACCGATCCAGCCGATCGGCGCCATCCTGAGCCGAGGACTGCTCACCCTGTTCGCGCCGTCCGGCCGGCAAGGTTGCAGATCGATCACATTCGGGCCGCGAAGGCACCCGTGGCGGGCACGGCGTCCAGCGGCGGGTGCTATCTCTGAGAGATACACGATCGCGACGCGGCGAACCCGCGCGCGCTCACCGACAGGAAGAGGTAGACGGATATGGCATCCGCATCCACGAACCGCCGGCGCGGCCTCGCGCTCGCAGCGGGCTTCTCCGCCGCGGCGCTCGCGCTCGCGGGCTGCTCCGCAGGGGGCGAAGACGAGGGCTCGACCGGCGGCGGCACGCTCACCATCGGCACCACCGACAAGGTGACGACCCTCGACCCCGCGGGCTCGTACGACAACGGCTCCTTCGCGGTCATGAACCAGGTGTTCCCGTTCCTGATGAACTCGCCGTACGGCACGTCCGACGTCGAGCCCGACATCGCGGAGTCGGCCGAGTTCACCTCGCCGACGGAGTACACGGTGACCCTCAAGGAGGGCCTGACCTTCGCGAACGGCAACGACCTCACCAGCTCGGACGTGAAGTTCAGCTTCGACCGCCAGGTCGCGATCGCCGACGAGAACGGCCCGTCGGCCCTGCTCTACAACCTCGATTCGATCGAGACGCCCGACGACACGACCGTCGTCTTCAAGCTGAAGAGCGAGAACGACCAGATCTTCCCGCAGATCCTCTCCAGCCCCGCTGGCCCGATCGTGGACGAGGAGGTCTTCGCGGCCGACGCGCTCACCTCCGACGACGACATCGTCGCGGGCGAGGCGTTCGCCGGCCAGTACACGATCACGAGCTACGACTTCAACAACCTCGTCGCGTACAAGGCCAATCCCGAGTACCAGGGCATCCTCGGCGCGCCCGAGACCGACGTCGTGAACGTCAAGTACTACGCCGACGCGTCGAACATGAAGCTCGACGTCCAGGAGGGCAACATCGACGTCGCGTTCCGGAGCCTCTCCGCGACCGACATCGACGACCTCCGCGGGAACGACGCCGTGAAGGTCGTCGAGGGCCCCGGCGGTGAGATCCGGTACGTCGTGTTCAACTTCAACACGCAGCCCTACGGCGCCGAGACCCCCGAGGCCGACGAGGCCAAGGCGCTCGCGGTCCGCCAGGCCGTCGCCGACCTCATCGACCGCGAGGAGATCGCCGACCAGGTCTACAAGGGCACCTACACGCCGCTGTACTCCTACGTGCCGGACGGCCTCACGGGCGCCATCCAGCCGCTGAAGGAGCTCTACGGCGACGGCGACGGCGGTGCCGACGTCGACAAGGCGACGCAGACCCTCGAGGACGCCGGCGTCGAGGTCCCGGTCGAGCTGAACCTGCAGTACTCGAACGACCACTACGGCCCGTCGTCGGGCGACGAGTACGCCCTGATCAAGGACCAGCTCGAGGCATCCGGCCTCTTCACCGTGAACCTGCAGACCACCGAGTGGGTGCAGTACTCGAAGGACCGCACCGCCGACGTCTACCCGGCCTACCAGCTGGGTTGGTTCCCGGACTACTCCGACGCCGACAACTACCTCAGCCCGTTCTTCCTCAACGAGAACTTCCTCGGCAACCACTACTCGAACCAGGAGGTCAACGACCTCATCCTCGAGCAGTCGGTCACCGAGGACGCGGACGCCCGCACCGCGCTCATCGAGGAGATCCAGGAGAAGGTCGCCGCCGACCTGTCGACGGTCCCGTACCTCCAGGGCGCCCAGGTGGCCGTCGTCGGCGCCGACGTGGACGGAACCGAGAACACGCTCGACGCGTCGTTCAAGTTCCGCTACGGCGCCATCTCGAAGGGCTGATCCGACGAGGCACTAGAGTCTCGTAGACGAACAGGAACGGGCGGCCCGCTTCTCACGGAGCGGGCCGCCCGCATTCGAGTCCAGAATGGCGAACATGGCTTCAACGGCGACCGCGCCGCCGGCTTCCGGCGGCATCGCGCCCACCCGGCGCACGAAACGACCCGCGGGGGGTGGACTCGGGCGCTACATCCTGGTCCGCGCCCTGCTCATCATCCCCACCGTCTTCATCCTCGTGACGATCGTCTTCGTCGCGATGCGCGCGACCGGCGACCCGATCACCGCGGCGCTCGGCGACCGGCTCACCGCAGCCCAGCTCCAGGAGCGCATCCATGCAGCCGGGTACGACCGCCCGATCATCGTGCAGTACCTCGAGTACCTCGGCCAGGTCTTCACCGGCGACTTCGGCACCACGATCAGCGACAACCGTCCCGTGCTCGAGGTCCTGCTGACCTACGGCACGGCGACCCTCGAGCTCGTGTTCTACTCGCTCATCGTCGCGTTCATCGTCGGCATCCCGCTCGGCATGGTCGCCGCCTACTTCCGCGACCGCGGCCAGGACGCGCTGCTCCGGGTGTTCGCGATCCTCTGCTACGCCACGCCGGTGTTCTTCGCCGGCATGCTCCTGAAGCTCGTCTTCGCGGTGTGGCTCAAGTGGCTGCCGGTCGCCGGCCGGGCGTCGACGAGCGCGGAGCTCCAGATGCAGCTGCTCCCGAACCCGACGGGGCTGTACACGGTCGACGCCATCCGCACCGGCAACCCGGAGGTGCTGGCCGACGTGCTCCAGCACGCCGTGCTGCCGTCCATCGCACTCGGACTGCTCACCGCCGGCGTGTTCCTCCGCCTCGTGCGGACGAACGTCATCGGCACCCTCGCGACCGACTACGTCGACGCCGCCCGATCGCGGGGCGTCAGCGAGCTCCGACTGGTGCGCAAGCACGCGTACCGCCCCGCGCTCATCCCGATCATCACCGTCATCGGCCTGCAGATCGCGCTGCTGCTCGGCGGTGCGGTCCTGACCGAGACGACCTTCGAGTGGAAGGGCCTCGGCTTCCAGCTCGCGGAGTACCTGCAGGCCCGCGACTTCGTCGCCGTGCAGGGCATCGTCGTGCTGCTCGCCGTCATCGTCGCGATCACCAACTTCATCGTCGACATCCTCGCGGCGCTCATCGACCCGAGGGTGAGGTACTGACATGACCGAGACCGCCACCACTCCCGGCGCGGCACGTCCCGGCCACCGCTGGCGCGACCGGATCCCCGTCGTCCACCAGCTGCGCCAGAGCGTCGGCCTCCAGCGCGGCATGCTCGTCGCGGGCCTGCTGATCACGGGCGTCTTCGTGCTGACGGCGATCTTCGCGCCGCTCATCGCACCGTACGGGTACAACCAGCTGCGCGGACCGGACGGTCCGTTCGGCGCCCAGCAGCCGCCGTCGGCCGAGCACCTGCTCGGTACGACCGTGGGCGGGTACGACGTGCTCTCGCGCGTGATCTGGGGCACGCAGACGGCGTTGCTCGTGATCATCGTCGCGGTCACCCTGTCCCTCTTCGTGGGCGTGTTCCTCGGGCTCATCTCCGGCTACCTGGGCGGATGGCTCGACCGCGTGCTCGTCGTCCTCTCGGACGCGATCTACGCGTTCCCGTCCCTGCTGCTCGCGATCGTCATGGCGATCGTCATCTCGGGAGGCCAGTCGAGCCTCTGGGGCGGCATCCTGGCCGCGGCGATCTCGATCACCGTCGTGTTCATCCCGCAGTACTTCCGCGTCATCCGCGCGGAGACCGTGCGCATGAAGGCCGAGGCGTTCGTCGAGTCGGCGAAGGTGCTCGGCGCATCCAATCCGCGCATCATCTTCCGCCACATCCTGCGGAACGCCACGCGGACCCTCCCGCTCATCTTCACGCTGAACTCGTCCGAGGCGATCCTCACCCTCGCGGGCCTGGGCTTCCTCGGCTTCGGCATCGAGCCGACGGCGGCGGCGGAGTGGGGCTACGACCTCAACAAGGCGCTGTCCGACGTCACGAGCGGCATCTGGTGGACGGCACTCTTCCCGGGCCTCGCGATCGTGTTCACGGTGCTCGGCATCACGCTCGTCGGCGAGAGCCTCAACGACCTGGCCGACCCGCGCCTGCGCGGACGACGGCGCGTCGCGCAGGCGGCCGGCGAGGTCGCCGAGACCTCGGTCGTCCCGGGCGGCACCCTCGACGCGGGTCCGGGAGGGCTCGCGGGCCTCGAGGACGGGGAGACGTTCGACGAGCACGGGATCGAGGTCAAGCGATGAGCACGGTGGTCGACATCAGGAACCTCGGCGTCTCGTTCTCGACGGATGCCGGTGCGGTCAAGGCCGTCGACGACGTGAGCCTGTCCGTCGAGCGCGGCGAGGTCCTCGCGATCGTGGGGGAGTCCGGTTCGGGCAAGACCGTGACGGCGAAGACGATCCTCGGGCTGCTGCCCGAGACCGCGACGACGAGCGGCGCGGTCGTGCTCTCGAACCGGGCGGGAACGGGTGAGCACGACGTCATCTCACTGACGGGTGCCCAGCTCCGGGCGATCCGCGGCACCGACGTCGCCATGGTCTTCCAGGAACCGTCGACGGCGCTGAATCCGGTCTACACCGTCGGGTGGCAGATCATGGAGGGCCTGCGCGCCCACGGAAAGCTCTCCAAGGCGGAGGCGCGCAAGCGGGCGATCGAGATCCTCGGTCGGGTCGGCATCCCCGACCCCGAGCATCGGGTCGACTACTACCCCCACCAGTTCTCGGGCGGCCAGAAGCAGCGCATCGTCATCGCCATGGCGCTCGTGCTCGAGCCGGGCCTCATCGTCGCCGACGAGCCCACGACGGCGCTCGACGTGACGGTCCAGGCCGAGATCCTCGACCTCCTGCGCCGCGTGCGGGACGAGTTCGGCACCGCGATCGTGCTCATCACGCACAACATGGGCGTCGTCGCCGACCTCGCCGACCGCGTCGCGGTCATGTACCAGGGCCAGGTCGTCGAGGAGGCTGCCGCGCGCGCGCTGTTCGCCGACCCGAAGGACGACTACACCAAGGCGCTGCTCGCCGCGGTGCCGTACGTCGGCCACGGCGTCGCGCGCGCGGCCGAGCGTGCCGCGGCCCGCCCCGCCGACTGGGCCGAGCAGGCGCCGGTCGTGGAGGCGCGCGGGCTCGAGATCGAGTACCCGGGCCGGTTCGGCCGTCCGGCGTTCCGCGCGGTCGACGGCGTCGACCTCGTGATCCGCCCCGGCGAGGTGCTCGGCCTCGTCGGCGAGTCCGGGTCAGGCAAGACCACCATCGGACGCGCGATCGCCGGCCTGACGAAGGTCACGGGCGGGTCGCTGCAGGTGCTCGGTCACGAGATGCTCGGCATCCGGGAGCGGCGGTTCCGGCCGACCCGAAGCCGGATCGGCTTCGTGTTCCAGGACCCCGCCTCGAGCTTCAACCCGCTGCTCACGATCGCCGAGTGCGTCGCCGAGCCGCTCGTGATCCACGACCGGGCGGTCGACGCGCGCGATGCGCGGCCGCGCGTCAACGAACTGCTCGAGGCCGTGCAGCTTCCCGCGTCCTACGGGGATCGGTACCCGCACGAGCTCTCCGGCGGCCAGCGGCAGCGCGCCAGCCTCGCCCGGGCCATCGCGCTCGAGCCCGAGCTGCTCATCGCCGACGAGCCCACGTCCGCACTCGACGTGTCCGTGCAGGCACGTGTGCTCGACCTGTTCGCCGAGCTCCAGCGCGAGTTCGGGTTCGCATCGCTGTTCATCAGCCACGACCTCGCCGTCGTCGACCTGCTGGCCGACCGCATCGCAGTGCTCTACCACGGCCGGCTCGTCGAGGAGGGCACGGGTGCCGAGGTCCTCGGCACGCCGCGCGACCCGTACACGCAGCGCCTGCTCGCCTCGCTGCCCGTGCCCGACCCGGTCGCCCAGGCCGACCGGCGGGAGCAGCTTCGACGCCTCCGCGAGGAGGAGGCACGATGAGCCGCGACGCGGCGCACGGCTATCCCGTGGTGGTCAGCGACCTGTCGGTCGAGTACCCGGGGCGCGGTCCGAGCGCCGCCCACGTCGCCCTGCACGGCGTGAACCTCCGGGTCGCGCCCGGCGAGGTCGTGGGCCTCATCGGCTCCGCCGGAAGCGGGGCGTCCACGCTCGCCCGGGTGCTCTCCGGTGCCGCGTTCGAGCCGGCGCTCGCGAGCGGCGAGGTGCGGCCCGTGATCACCGGCGGTGAGGCGATGGTGCTCGGGACGCCGCTCCGCCGCGTCTCGCGGCGGAAGCTCAACGCGCTGCGCTTCCACGTCGGCTACCTCGCGCAGGACGCGGCCGTTCGGCTGCCCGCGGACCGGACCGTCGCCGAGATCATCGGCGAGCCGATCCTGGAACGCGACCACCGCTACAACCGCGCCGCGCTCGCGACCCGTGTGGCGACCATGCTCGACTCCGTGCGGCTCCCGCTCGGGATGCTCGAGAAGTTCCCGTACGAATTGAGCGGCGGCCAGCGGCAGCGCGTCGCGCTCGCACGCGCCCTCGTGCTCGGCCCGAGGCTCCTCATCGCCGACCAGCCGACCGCCGGCATCGACCTGACCGTGCGGGACGCCGTCGCGGGACTCCTCACCGAGCTCCGCGCGGGCCAGACGTTCTCGGCGATCGTGATCTCGCACGACCTGCCGGTGCTGCGCCGCGTGGCGGATCGCATCGCCGTGCTCGACCGCGGCGAGCTCGTCGCCGACGGCACCATGGAGGACGTGCTGCACGACCCCGTGCACCCGTACGTCAAGGCGCTCGCGGGTGCGATCGACGACGGGCACGCCGTGACGGACGACGTCTCCACCGACGGAACGCGGTGACCCCCGCCGACGTTCCCCGCCCGCGTCACGAACCGGTCCGGGGTGCGACGCGCAGCGGGCCGGGCGTCGCGGCGCTCCCGCCGACGGCCGCGCCCGAGGTCGGGCCGATCGCGGTCCTGCCCGACGCCGATCCCGCGTTCGTCCGGGCCGTCGCCGTCGGAGGCGGACGGGTCGCCCCGCTCTCGAGCGCGACGCGGGGCCTCGTCTGGACCAGCTCGTCCGGCGAGGACGGCCTCGAGGCGGTGCTCGCGGCGCATCCGTCGATCTCCTGGGTGCAGCTGCCGTGGGCGGGCGTCGACGCGTTCGACGGCCTCCTCCGTCGGCACCGCGGCGACGGGCGGCAGTGGACCAGCGCGAAGGGCGCCTACGCGCAACCCGTCGCCGAGCACGCGCTCGCGCTCGCCCTCGCGGTGCTCCGGGAGTTCCCGCGACGCGCTCAGGCGACGTCCTGGGACGTCGACGAGCGCGGCCGCAGCCTGTACGGCAGCGACGTCGTCATCGTCGGCGCCGGCGGCATCGCGGTCGAGCTGCTGCGCCTGCTCGAACCGTTCCGAGTCCGGGCGACGGTGGTGCGACGTGCGGATGCCGCGGTGCCGGGCGCCGAGCGGACCGTGACGACCGACCGGCTCGTCGACGTCCTCGGCACCGCCGAGATCGTCTTCGTCGTCGCCGCCCTCACCGAGGAGACGCGCGGACTGATCGGCTCGGCCGAGCTGGCGGCGCTGCCACCCGGTGCGGTGCTCGTCAACGTGGCCCGCGGCGGACTGGTCGACACGGATGCGCTGCTCGCGGCGCTCGAGTCCGGACGCCTCGGGGGAGCGGGGCTCGACGTGACCGATCCGGAACCGCTGCCGCCGGGTCATCCGCTCTGGAACGCGCCGAACTGCCTCGTGACACCCCACGTCGCCGACACCGAGGCGATGACGGTGCCGCTCTTCGCGAGCCGGATCGCGCACAACGTCGCCGCCTTCGTCGACGGGTCCGCGTTCGAGGGATGCATCGACCTCGACGCCGGGTACTGAGGCCGCGACCGAGGCGAGCTGAGGCCCGCTCGGATTGGGAGTCCGGCGCTCGCTTTGCTACAGTATCTCTGCGCCCAGCGCGATCCTCCATAGCTCAATTGGCAGAGCAATCGGCTGTTAACCGATAGGTTCTTGGTTCGAGTCCAAGTGGGGGAGCTTCCCCGGCCCGGACCGACAGGTCCGGGCCGTTCTCGTTCCGGTGTCCTCCGATTTGCGCGCACCCGCCGTCGGCGGGTCGAATGGGGGTCGTGCCCGAATCCGACGTCGACGCCTCGATCCGCGGTGCGCGACGCGACGGCGTCGCGGTGGGGCTCGCGACCGCCGCGTACGGCATCTCGTTCGGCGCCCTGTCGGTCGCCTCGGGCCTCGACGTCTGGCAGACGTCCTTCCTCAGCCTCGTGATGTTCACGGGCGGCTCGCAGTTCGCACTCGTCGGCGTGATCGGGGCCGGCGGGGTCGCCGCGGGCGGCTCGGCGATCGCCGCGTCGGCGCTCCTCGGCGTCCGGAACGTCGTCTACGGCATGCGGATGCGGCCGGTCGTCGGCGACCACGGCCGGTTGCACCGGATCGCCGCCGCCTGGCTCACGATCGACGAGTCGACGGCCGTCGCGCTCGCGCAGACGAACGAGCGCGCGGCGCGCGTCGGCTTCTGGGTGACCGGCCTCGCGATCTTCGTCGGCTGGAACCTCACGACGCTGCTCGGCGCGCTCATCGGCGACGCGCTCGGCGACACCCGTGCGTACGGGCTCGACGCCGCGGCCGCCGCCGCGTTCCTCGGGCTGCTCTGGCCGCGGCTCGAGCGCGTGCAGGCCGGCGCCACCGCCGTGCTCGCGGCGGTCGTGGCCACCGTCACGACCCCGGTCCTCACGCCCGGCCTCCCGGTGCTCGTCGCGGCCGTCGTCGCGCTCGTCGTCGGCTGGTTCGACCTGTTCCGCAGGCGGGAGGCCGCCCGGTGACGGTCTGGCACGTCATCCTGCTGGCGACCGCGGCGACGCTCGCCCTGAAGCTCGCCGGGCATCTCGTGCCGGCGTCGTTCCTCGAACGCGAGCGGCCGGCGCGCATCGCCGACCTGCTCACGGTCGCCCTCCTCGCGGCGCTGATCGCCGTGCAGACGCTCGCGGTCGGCCAGGGGCTCGTCGTCGATGCGCGCGTCCCGGCGCTCGTGGTCGCCGCCGCGCTCTACGCGGTGCGCACCCCGTTCATCGTCGTGGTCGCGGTGGCCGCCGCGGTGGCGGCCGGCATCCGCTTCTTCGCCTGATCAGGCCGGTGCCGGTGTCCGCGCCCGCATGCCGGGCCGACCGGACGCCGCGGCTCACCCCTCGAGGTCGTCGACCCCCGGCGTCCAGCTCGACCCCGGCCGACCCCAGCCGCGCTTGCGCGTGATCTTCTGCACGATGCGCTGGTCGTGGTCGTCGAGCCGGTCCAGGTAGAGCACGCCGTCGAGGTGGTCGTACTCGTGCTGGAAGATGCGCGCGAGCCATCCGTCGGCGACGATCTCGAACGGGTCGCCCTCGAGGTCGGTTGCGCGCAGGATGGCGCGTTCCGCGCGCCGCAGCGCGAAGCGCTCGCCCGGGAACGAGAGGCACCCCTCGGACTCGTCGTCCTCGTCGGGCATGCCGGGCACGGGCGGCGAGATCCACAGCTCGGGGTTGATGGCGACGCCGCGCCACTCGCGGTCGTCCTCGTCCGTCCAGCCGAAGGTGAACAGCCGGAGCGGGACGCCGACCTGCGGGCCGGCGAGACCCACGCCGGGCGCGGCATCCATCGTCTCGAACATGTCTCGCACCAGGGTGCGGATCTCCTCGTCGATGGTCTCGACCGGCGACGCCGGTGCGTGGAGCACGGGGTCGCCCGTGATTCGGATCGGGAGCACGGCCATTCGCCAAGGATATCGACGGGCGAGCCGGTAGGGTCGAGGGGTGGATCCGGACCTCAGCGAACTCACCGAGCTGATCCCGCTCGATCCGACGCAGTTCATCGGCATCCCGCTCGCGCTCGTCGGGGCGGTCTTCCTGTCGCTCGGGGCCCAGTTCCAGCACCGCGGCGTGGTCAAGGTCGAGGCGAACACCGCCGACACGCTCGGCAAGGGGCTGAACGGCAGGCAGCTCGCGCTGCTGCTCGCGCGGCCCTCCTGGGTGCTCGGCACCCTCATGCTGGGCCTCGCGATCGTCTTCCAGCTCTCGAGCCTCTACTTCGCGCCGCTCATCGTGGTGCAGCCGCTCGGCGCACTGGCGCTCGTCATCACGTCGATCCTGAACTCGCGCATCAACCAGGTGCGACTCAACTCCAAGTCGATCACCGCGATCGTCATGTGCGTCGGCGGCGTGTTCGTCTTCGTGGGCGTGGCCGCGTTCACGGCGGTCGACAAGCCGGTGCAGACGCGGCAGCTCGTCACGATCCTCATCGTCCTCGCCGTCGTGCTCGCCCTGGCCGGCATCACGTTCGCGCTCTTCCGCCGGCGCATCCGGGCGGTGTTCTACGTGATCATGGCCGGCGTCATCTACGGGTTCGTGGCGACGCTCGCCAAGGTCGTGCTCTCCCGCGTCCAGCAGGGCGAGTTCGACTGGCTGACGCTGCTCTGCGTGGTCGCGCTGCTCGCGGCCACAGGGCTCGGCGCGTACTTCGTGCAGAACGCCTACGCGAGCGGGCCACCCGACCTCGTCATCGCCGGTCTCACCGTCGTCGACCCGATGGTCGCCGTGCTCATCGGCATCGTCGTGCTCGACGAGGCGTCGCAGGCGCCGCCGTGGGCGATGGTCACGTTCGCGGTGACGGGCGCCGTCGCGATCTGGGGCGTGTTCCTGCTCGCGAAGAACCACCCCCAAACGAGACTCTGACCACGCCGGCCGCGGCGCCGGGGCTGCTCATCCGAGCACGCAGCGGCGCGCGGGATCGTCGCTGCGGGACCCGCTCTCGTAGACTAGGGTCGGATGAACCCAGCCCGCGCGGCCCGCCCCCTCACTTCCGGGCCCGGCGCCCGGCCCACCACCCCGTTCCACGAACAGCGAGGTACAGCACCACGTGTCCGACTCATCGAGCGTGACCGCCGGTCCCGGCTCGGAGCGACCGCTCCGGATCCTGATCGGCGCCGACACCTTCGCGCCCGACGTCAACGGCGCCGCCCGGTTCGCCGAGCGGTTGGCCGCCGGACTCGTCGAGCGCGGTCACGACGTGCACATCGTCGCCCCCGCCGCGAGCCGCAAGCACGGCACGTGGAAGGAGGTCCACGAGGGACAGGAGCTCACGGCGCACCGGCTCCTCAGCTGGCGCTGGTACCCGCACGACTGGCTCCGCTTCGCGCTGCCGTGGCGGATCAAGCAGAACAGCGCGCGCATCCTCGACGAGGTGAAGCCCGATGTCGTGCACTTCCAGTCGCACATCGTCGTCGGTCGCGGACTGTCGATCGAGGCCGCGAAGCGCGGCATCCGCATCGTCGGCACCAACCACTTCATGCCCGAGAACATGCTCGAGTTCACGCTCATCCCGAAGGCATGGCAGGACTGGGCCGTCGGGCTCGCCTGGAAGGCGGCTCGCCGGACGTTCGGACGCGCCGAATCGGTCACGACGCCCACTCGCCGCGCCGCCGACTTCCTCGAGCGCTACACGGGCCTGCGCGGCGTGCACGCCATCTCGTGCGGCATCGACGCCCACAAGTACTCGCCCAACTGGGAGCCCCGCACCGAGAACCGCATCGTCTTCGTCGGCCGCGTGACCGGTGAGAAGCAGATCGACGTGCTGCTGCGCGCCGTGACGCTGCTGCCCGCCGAGCTCGACGCGAAGGTCGACATCGTCGGCGGCGGCGACCAGAAGCGCAACCTCGAGCACCTCGCCGTCGAGCTGGGCATCGCCGACCGCGTGACCTTCACCGGCTACGTCACCGACGAAGAGCTGCGCGAGGCCTACCACCGCGCCTCCGTGCTCGCCATGCCCTCGATCGCCGAGCTCCAGAGCATCGTCACCATGGAGGCCATGGCCTCGGCGCTCCCCGTGGTCGCGGCCAACGCGATGGCGCTGCCGCACCTCGTCCACGACGGGCAGAACGGCTACCTCTTCGAGCCGAGCAACCCGCACGACCTGGCCGAGAAGCTGCGCCTCGTCCTCGAGGCGTCGCCCGACGAGTACAACGCGATGAAGTCGCAATCGTTGAAGCTCATCAAGGCGCACGACATCACCCGCACGCTCGACACGTTCGAGAGTCTGTATCGTGGTGAGCGCGTGACCGATCCGGTCACCGAGTCGATCCCGGTCATCCTGCCCGACTGAGGTCGCTCACGGGGCGGTAGCTCAGCCGGTTAGAGCAGTGGACTCATAATCCATCGGTCACGGGTTCAAGTCCCGTCCGCCCTACCTCGAACCGCCCGCGCGCCGGTCACTCGTGCTCGCGCAGCACCGGCGTCGACCAGCCCGGGTCGCGACCGAGTTGTGCCGCTCGGGCCACGGACGTCGCGCCGAACCGATCGCGCACCTCGTCGAGCACCGTGTCGAGGCGTGCCCGCACGGAGCACGGTCGCCTCGCCCCGCATGCCGCCCTCCCACCGCTCGTCCGTCGAGCGGATCTTCGCATGCACCGGGGACACCGGGCCGGCGACGCGTCATCGTGGGGCGTGCGCGACCGTCTCCATCGGGACGGGACCCGCTCATGCTCGGTTCAGGCGCGGCTGTCCGGGTGGGCCTCGAGTTCCGGCCCCTCGGGCATGAGCGGAACGTCCTCGGCCATGATGACCAGGCCCCCGCCCTTCGAGGCCGAATCGGCGAGCTTCTCCGCCCACGCCATGTTCAGCTTCGGCATCCGGCCGCCGTGGTACTCGCAGTAGAGGGGCACCCCGTTGTCGATCCAGAGTGCGTAGCGACCGTCGCCGCTCGAGGCCGGCGCCTTCCAGCTCATGAGGAAGTTCTCGCCTCGCCGGAGTTTCACGCCGATGATGAGTTGAAGGTGCGCGAGGAGCCGGTCGTCCATCTCGAACGACTTGCCGTCGTAGTGCAGATTCCCCATGGGGGCCTCCAATCACCGCTGCCTGAACGACGCGTGACGGCACCCGGTCGGACCGGCCGTCGGATGCTTCGAACCTACGAATCGATTCTTGCGATCGTCAAGGGATGCGGGCGGGACTTGTGCTCGGCCCCGGAGTCTGCATGGCTCCGTCCGACGGGACGACGGTGTCGATCCCGTCCGTTGTTCGCGCAGCTCGATGAACGTGCCGCCGTCGAACACGATCCGGCTCGAGTTCGCGGCGATCGCGCACCTGCGGATCACCGCCGGGGCGGAGCACCCCTGGAACGAGACAGGGTACGACTCGATCCGCCTCGAGGTTCGATGCGCCCGGTGGCGGGCACCGGCTGAACCGCACGTGGGCCGATCCGGAGCACCGGATCGGCCCACGTGTGCGTCGTCGCTCGAACCCCGATCAGCTCGCGCTCTGCTTCGTCCCGTCGTTGGCCGCGACGATCGAACCGCCCGCGAGCCCCGCCAGGATCGAGCCGACGTCGAGCCCGGTGAGCGACTTCACCACCTCGGTGCCCTCGCCGAGCACCTGGCCCACGGTCTTCGTCATTGCGCTCGCACCGTCGGTCGAGACGACGGTGAGCGTGTCGATGTTCGCGATCGGCTCGGCCGCGGCGCGGACGATCTCGGGTAGGCGCGAGATGATCTCCTGGGCGAGCGCGGCCTCGCCGTACTTCTTCAGCGCTTCGGCCTTCGCGTCGGTCGCCGCGGCCTCGGCGACTCCCTCGGCCTGGATGGCGTCGGCGCGCGCCTCGCCCTCGGCGCGGATACCCGCGGCGAGCGCCACCTGGCGGTCGCGCTCGGCCTCACCGGCGAAGCGGACGGCGGTCGCGGCCGCCTCGGCGTCCTGGACGGCGGCGACCTTGTTCGCCTCGGCGATCTTCGTGCGCTTGAACGCCTCGGCCTCGGTGCTCGCGTTCGCCGCGTCGCGCTTCGCGGTTGCGCGCTGCACCTCGGCGTAGGCCTCGGCCTCCGCGGGCTTGCGGATCTCGATGTCGAGACGCTCCTGCGTGACGAGCGCCTGCTCGGAGAGCGCATCGCGCTCCTCGACGGCGACGAGCTTGTCCTGTTCGGCCTTCGCGAGCTGGCCCGCGGCCTCGGCCTCGGCGTTGGCACGATCCGTCTCGGCCTTGATCGTGGCCTGCTTGAGGCTCAGGGCCTTTTGGCGCTCGGCGATCTGCTCGGCGGCCTCGATGCGCGCGAACTCGCTCGCGCGTGCGGCCTCGGCCTCGCTGACCTCGGCGACCTGGCGGGCACGGGCGGCCTCGGCGCGGCCGAGGTTCGCGAGGTAGTCGCTGCCCGGCGTCGAGATGTCGCTGATGTTGAGCAGGTCGACCTGGAGGCCCTGCTCGGCGAGGTCGGCCTTCGTCTCGGCGACGACGCGGTCGGAGAGCGACTTGCGGTCGGAGATGATCTGCTCGATGGTCATGTCGCCCACGATGGACCGCAGCGAGCCCTCGAGCGACTCCGAGATGATCTCGGTCAGCAGGTCCTGCTGCGACAGGAAGCGCTGGGCCGCGCGGCGCACGCCCTCCTCGGTGCCGCTGACCTTGAAGTTGATCGACGCCTTGATGGCGATCTTGATGCGGTTGCGGTCGACGCCCTCGACCGTGATGCCGATCTGCCGCTGCTCCAGCGAGATCGGAAAGCCCTGCTGCAGGATCGGCCACACGAAGGTGCGCCCGCCGATGACGACGCGCTGTCCGGCCGACTCGGGGGTGGCGCGGCCGCCGGCGCGCCCGACGATGACGAGCGCCTCGTTCGGCGGCACGCGACGGATGCGGCCGGCGATGAAGCCGAGCAGGCCGAGGAACGCGACGACGATCGCGAGGATCGCGCCGATCTGGATGATCTCAGGGGTCATGGTTCTTCCGATTCGGGTCGATGGTGCGGGGTGCAGCGATGCTGGTGCGATGGTGCAGGGCGACGGATGTCTCGGGCGCGACGCCGAGGGTCAGGGCCGGTCGGCCACGACCTTCACGCGGCTCCCGGCGTGGGCGATCACGCGGATGCGCGCGCCCTCCTCGATCGCCGCGTCGGCATAGGCCAGGCGCCGCTCGATCTCGCCGGGGCCGTCGAGGCTCACCTCCCCGCCGGCGGGCGAGATCGACGCCGTCGCGACTCCCGTGAGGCCGACCGCGGATGCGGGCACGCCGTCCGAGCTCCGGGCGAGCGAGCGCACGGTGAGCACCGCGACGACGTACGCGGCGACGGCGAGCACGCCGGCGACGACGTACGCCCAGACGAGCTCGAGGCCGCTGCTGGCGGTGAGCGCCCCGGCGGCGCCGAACACGGTCATGCCGATGGCGAGTGCCGTGCCGGAGATCGCGCCGTCGCCGATCTCGAAGTGATCGAGCACGTCGCCGATGACGAGCGAGATCAGGAGCAGGGCGAGGCCGAGGCCTCCGACGATGAGGAAGGGGAGCAGCACCGAGGGCCTCTCTGCACGACGACGTCTCCACCCGGGTCAAGCGGAGACGGTCCTCACCCTATCGGCGGCCCGTGTTCGGGCGCCAGTGTGCCGCATCACGACCCGGCAACGGTCGGGACGCCGGGTCGGCACGGGTCAGGATGGCGCGCCGGCAACGGTCAGGTCGCCGCCGCGGGACGGACGAGCAGCGCGTCGACGGCGGCGTCGCCCCGGATGCGGCGAAGCAGTCGCACGACCTCGTCGGCGACGGCCGGGGTGATGCCGCGGGCCGGGATGCTGTACGGCCCCAACGGCTCGAGCCCGCCGCCGCGGATCCGGATGACCTCCCATCCCACTTCGCGGAGCGCCTCGTCCTTCTCGACGTCCGAGCCCTCCTTGAGTCCGCGGTGCGCACGCCCGGACCGACCCGGGTCGTCGTACTCGATGGCGACGCGGAGCTCGGCGACGAGGATGTCGGGCCAGACCTCCTGCCGGCCGTGGAACATGCGCGCGGTGCGCACCGCGTTCGCGCGATGGTGCAGTCGGATCCGCTCGCCGAGCAGCACCCGCAGCCGCTGCTCGGTCATCGAGGTGCCGACCCGCAGCCCGTGCTTCATGAACGGCATGCCCGCTTCGCGTGCGGCGCCGGGAGCCGCGGCGTTCGCGCGGCACTTCGCGCACCCCGTCCCCGTCAGCACGTCGACCACGCTCGCCCGGTACCGGTCGTGGCCGCGGATGCAGCTCCAGTCGTACTCGGCGCCGATGCGCGTCTCGGCCGCGAGGCGGCGTCGTTGCGCGGGTGCGACCCGCCCCAGCAGCTCGCCGCGGCTGCGCTGCGTCTCGTGCACGAGCATGCACACCGGGCACGCGCGCCGCAGCTCGACCGCGCCGGGGTCGCCGGCCTCCGCGCCGTGGCCGCACCCGAATCTCACCGCGACCATGTCGCCCGCCGTCCTCGCATGAGGTCATGGTGTCGGATGCCACCGACACCCGATCCCGGCCGGCACCCGTGCCGCCGATGGCGCCTCGTGCATCGCGCACCGGGGCCGGCGAGGCCGCTGTCGGCGGCCCGAGGCACAATCGAGTCGTGCGGATCGCGATCGCGACGACGGGCGCGGGGCGCGTGGAGCTGCTCGACCCCGACGGCGACCTGCGCGTCGTGGTCCCGGCCGGCGAGGCGCCGCGCGAGGTCGCCCGGCTCGAGCGCGAGGCCTCGCCGCGCTGGGTGTGGCGCGACACACGCGAGTGGGCGCCGATCCTCCTCGCCGCGGGTGTCCGGGTGGCTCGCTGCCACGACCTGCGGCTGTGCGGGGCGGTCCTCGCCTCGTCGACCGCGGTGGCCGCCGTCGGGTCGATCGTGCGCGACCGCCCCGCGTGGCTGCCTGAGGGTCCCGCAGAGGGCGGCGTCGACCTCGACGCCACGTCCGTGCCGGCCGTCGACCGAGGACCCGCGCTGTTCGACCTCGACGTCACGCCCGCCGTACGGGGCGAGCCGGCCACGGCCGCAGAGCTGGTCGGCGAGCACGACCGGCAGGTCGCGCTGGCCGCGGCATCCGACCGGCCCTCGGCGATGCGGCTGCTGCTCGCCGCGGAGTCCGCCGGTGCGCTCATCGCCGCCGAACTGCACGCCGCCGGCCTGCCCTGGCGCCGCGTCGTCCACGAGGGCGTGCTCGAGGCGGCGCTCGGACCGCGCCCGGCGGTCGGGCGCAAGCCTGCGCGCATGGAGGAGCTCGCGGCGGCGGTGCGGCGCGAGCTCGACGCGCCGGCGCTCCGCCTCGACTCGCAGGCCGACCTGCTCCGGGCCCTCCGGGCGGCGGGGATCGGCGTGGACTCGACGGCCAAGTGGGAGCTTCGCGAGCACCGTCATCCCGCCGTGGAGCCGTTGCTGGCCTACAAGCGGCTCGCGCGCCTGCTGTCGGCGAACGGGTGGGCCTGGCTCGACGAGTGGGTCCTCGACGGTCGCTTCCGCGCCGAGTACGTCGCGGGTGGCACCGCGACCGGTCGCTGGGCGACGTCGGGCGGTGGGGCGCTGCAGCTCCCGAAGGCCGTGCGCGCCGCGGTCGTCGCCGACCCCGGGTGGCGCCTGGTCGTCGCGGATGCCTCGCAGCTGGAGCCCCGCATCCTCGCCGCGCTCGCGCGCGACCCGGCGATGGCGGCGGCCGGCCGCGGGCGCGACCTGTACGGCTCGATCGTCGACGCCGGCGTCGTCGCCACCCGCGACGAGGCGAAGGTCGCGCTGCTCGGCGCGATGTACGGCGCGACCACGGGCGACAGCGGGCGACTGGTGCCGCAGCTCGCCCGGGCCTATCCTCTCGCGATGGGCCTCGTCGATCGGGCCGCGCGCGACGGTGAAGCGGGCCGGCAGGTGACCACGTTGCTCGGTCGGTCGTCGCCGCAGCCGCCCCCGTCGTGGCACGCCGCGCAGGCCGCCGCATCGCAACCGGATGCCACCGAAGCCGAGGAGCGGCGGGCCCGCTCGTCCGCCCGCGACTGGGGTCGCTTCACGCGCAACTTCGTGGTGCAGGGCACCGCCGCCGAGTGGGCGCTCTGCTGGCTCGCGGGCGTGCGGACGCGGATCGCAGCGATGGAGGAGACCGGCGCGATCGCCGAGGCGTCCGGGCCCGTCTTCCGGAGCGCGCCGCACCTCGTCTACTTCCTCCACGACGAGCTCATCGTGCACGCACCGGCCGGGCTCGCCGACGCCGTCGCGGAGGCCGTCCGGGAGTCCGCAACCGAGGCGGGCCGCCTCCTCTTCGGCGACGCGCCCGTGGAGTTCCCGCTCGACCTCGTCGTGGCCCCGAGCTATGCGTCGGACGGGGCCTGAGGCGGCCGCGACGGACGGCGGCCGCGCTTCGGTCGCTCGGTGCTCGGTGCGAACGCCGCGGAGTCGAGATCGGATGCCGCCAGGTCGTCGAGCCACGTCAGCATCGCGTCGGCGCGGGCGATCTCCGCAGCTGCGGCGCCGCGGGCGAGCCGCGCGCGCGCGTCGACCAGGTCCGAGCCGGATGCCTCCGCAACGTCGCGCTGTTCGCGCCACCGCACCCGCTCGGCGTCGAGCACCGGACGGGCGTCGACCGAGGGCAGCGACATCGCGATGAGCACCCGGTCGACGCTCTCGTGCCACGGGTCGGTCCCGGCGCCGTCGGCGCCCTGCAGCCAGGCGTCGGCGGCCTTCCGCCCCGCCGCCGTGAGCCGGTGCAGGGGGAGTCCGTCGTCGGTGGAGCCCGCCGACTCCACGAGTCGCTGGGTCGTGAGCCGATCGAGCGTCGCGTAGGTCTGGCCGACGTTCACCTCGCGCCGGCCGCCGGTGCGCGCGGCGAGGTCGCCGTGCAGCTGGAATCCGTAGGCGGGTCCGTTCATCAGCAGCACGAGCAGGGCATCGCGGACGGCCACGTCGCCTCCTCACCGTCGGTCGGAACCACTCACCGAGTAGGGAGTTTAGCGGCACGCCGGTCGCCCGAGGCGCGGATCGCCGCGGACTCCCTTGTCAGCACGCGGGAAGCGGGGCATACTCGACTCGACGACTCGCTCGTCGCAACCGAACACGCCGAGCCATCGCGCATCGTTCCAGAGGTCGTAGGGGAAGACGCACCTCAGGAGAACGGAGCAGGAGATGGCGGAACAGGTCACGCGGGCCCAGCGCGCCGCGCGAGGCATGCTGTTCGTGCACTCGTCCCCGCGGGCCGTCGGTCCGCACGTCGAGTGGGCGGTCGGTCGCGCCCTCGGCACGCCCGTGAACTTCGAGTGGACCGATCAGCCGGTGCTGCCGGGCACGCTTCGCACCGAGTTCTCGTGGAGCGGCGAGCCCGGCTCGGGCGCCCGGATCGCCTCAGCCCTGCGCGGCTGGGAGCAGCTGCGCTTCGAGGTCAGCGAGGACCCGGGGCCCGGCTCCGACGGCGCCCGCTGGATGCACACCCCGGACCTCGGCGTCCACTACGCGCAGACCGACTCGGCGGGCAACGTCGTGATCCCCGAGGACCGGATCCGCTACGCGATGGAGGTCGCCGCGTTCGACGCCGGCGAGCTCCACCGCGAACTCCGGCTTGCGCTGGGCCAGGCGTGGGACGACGAGCTCGAGCCGTTCCGGCATGCGAGCGACTTCGCGCCTGTCGTCTGGCTGCATCGCGTGGGCTGACGCGCACCGCGCGGTGGCGTGACGCGTCGACCGGTCGACCGAGGTCCCGGAGGCGTACGAGCGAAACTGCTGGCGGTGAACCGGATCGGGCCCCGACGCCGAGAGGCGTGCGGGGCCCGATGCGTGCGACGGATGCCGCGGCATCCGCTCGTCGCCGGACGGTCGGCGAGACGACTCCTCAGACGGCGCGGAACGCGGCGACCGCGTTGTGCCCGCCGAACCCGAACGAGTTGCTGATCGCGATGAGGTCGCCCTCGCCGAGCGGACGCGGCGAGGTCACCACGTCGAGCGCGATCTCGGGGTCCTGCTCGTCGAGGTTGATCGTCGGGGGAGCGGTGCGCTCGTGGAGCGCGAGCACCGTGAAGATCGACTCGATCGCGCCCGCACCGCCGAGGAGGTGCCCGGTCGATGCCTTCGTCGCGGTCACGGCGATGCCGTCGAGCGCGTCGCCGAACACGCGACGGAGCGCGTTGTACTCGGCGATGTCGCCGACTGGCGTGCTCGTCGCGTGCGCGTTGACGTGCCGCACGTCGGAGAGGCTCGCGCCGGCGCCCTCGATCGCGGCCTTCATCGCGCGCGCTGCCGCCGACCCCTCGGGATCGGGTGCGGTGATGTGGTACGCGTCGCTCGTGATCGCTCCGCCGAGCAGTTCGGCGTAGATGCGTGCGCCGCGCGCCTTCGCGTGTTCCTCGGTCTCGAGTACGAGCGCGGCCGCACCCTCGCCCATGACGAAGCCGTCGCGGCCCACGTCGTAGGGTCGCGACGCGACCGCCGGGTCGTCGTTCCGGCGCGAGAGCGCCTGCATCGACGAGAACGACGCGATGGTGACGGGGTGGATCGCCGCCTCGGAGCCGCCGGCGATGACGACGTCGGCGACGCCGTCCTGCAGGTGCTCCCATGCGTTGACGAGCGACTCGGTGCTCGAGGCACAGGCCGACACGACGGTGCGGATGCCCGCGCGGGCGTGCAGGTCCATGCCGACCGCGGCGCCGGGGCCGTTCGGCATGAGCATGGGCACGGTCATGGGCAGCACGCGGCGCGGGCCGCGCTCGCGCAGGGTGTCCCATGCGTCGAGCAGCGTCCAGACGCCGCCGATGCCGGTCGCCCAGTCGATGGCGAGCCGTTCGGGGGCGACCTCGGGCGCGCCGGCGTCGGCCCAGGCCTCGCGCCCGGCGATGAGGGCGAACTGGCTGGACGGGTCGAGCCGCTTGATCTCGTGGCGCTCGAGCACGTCGGCCGGCTTCACCTTCGCCGACGCCGCGAAGGTCACGGGCAGGTCGTACTGCCCGACCCACTCCTGCTCGAGCGTACGCGCACCGGACTCGCCGGCGAGCAGGGCCTTCCAACTGTCACGGGCGGTGCCGCCGATCGGCGTGGTCGCACCGATGCCCGTGATCACGATCTTCTTGGTCATACGAAGTCACTCCGATTGGGGCGATGGGAACGCCAGGGTAGAACGGAACGGACGGGCCGGCGGACGCCGGCCCGTCCGCACGTCACTAGGCCTGCGCGTTGACGATGAAGTCGACGGCGTCGCCGACGGTCTTGAGGTTCTTGACCTCTTCGTCGGGGATCTTGACGTCGAACTTCTCCTCGGCGTTGACGACGATCGTCATCATCGAGATGGAGTCGATGTCGAGGTCGTCGGTGAACGACTTGTCCGCCTCGACCGTGTCGGTGGCGATGCCGGTCTCGTCGTTGATGAGCTCGGCCAGGCCGGCAAGCACTTCTTCGCGGGTCGATGCCATGGTTCTTCTCCTTGCAGGGGGTGTCTCGTATGACCGAGACACAGTCTAGATGGACGGGGGTCGGCGGCTCAGGGCAGAACCACCACTTGGGCTCCGAACACGAGTCCGGCGCCGAAGCCGATCTGGAGGGCGAGGCCTCCGGAGAGCTCGGGGTGCTCCTCGAGCAGGCGGTGCATCGCGAGCGGTATCGACGCGGCCGACGTGTTGCCGGTCGTCGCGATGTCGCGCCCGATCACGACCGAGTCGGGGAGCTTCAGCTGCTTGGCGAACTCGTCGATGATGCGCATGTTCGCCTGGTGCGGGATGAAGGCGGCGAGGTCGTCGGCCGTGACGCCCGCGGCGTCCAGCGCCTGCTTGGCGACCTTCGCCATGTCCCACACGGCCCAGCGGAAGACCGTCTGGCCCTCCTGGCGGAGCGTCGGCCACTCGGCGGCACCGTCGCGGAACTCGACGAGCGTGTGGTTCATGCCGACGGCGCCCGCCTTCGAGCCGTCGGAACCCCAGACGGTGGGAGCGATCGCCGGCTCGTCGCTCGGACCGACGACGACGGCGCCCGCGCCGTCGCCGAGGAGGAACGAGATCGTGCGGTCGGTCGGGTCGACGACGTCGGAGAGCTTCTCGGCGCCGATCACGAGCGCGTAGTGGGCGGCGCCCGCTCGGATGAGGGCGTCGGCCTGCGCGACCGCGTAGGCGTAGCCGGCGCACGCGGCGTTCATGTCGTACGCGGCCGCCGGGTTCGCGCCGACCCGGTCGGCGACGACCGCCGCGATCGACGGCGTCTGCTGCACGTTCGAGATGGTCGCGACGATCACGAGGTCGATCCGGTCGGCGGGCAGGCCGGAGCGCTCGATCGCCTCGCGCGCGGCATCCGTCGCCAGGTCGACCGCGAGCACGTCGGCGCCGGCCCGGACGCGCGTGACGATCCCCGTCCGCTGGCGGATCCACTCGTCGGAGGAGTCGATCGGTCCGACGAGGTCGTCGTTCGGCACGGCGTTCTCACCCCGCGCGGCGCCCACCGAGTAGAGGCGGGTGTAGGCGGGTCCGGTCGACTGGCTGAGCGTGGGATGCGTCATGCGTTCTCTCGTGTCGTGCTCTCGTGTCGTGGGCGGGGGTCAGGCGGTCTGCGCGAGGAGGTCGATCGCGGCCGGCAGGTCGGCGGGGGTCTTCACGGCGACCGTCGGCACGCCCTTCAGCGCGCGCTTGGCGAGGCCGACGAGGGCGCCGGCCGGCGCGAGCTCGATGATCCCCGTGACGCCGGCGTCGGCGAAGGACGCCATGCACGCGTCCCAGCGGACGGGCGAGGCGACCTGGCCGACGAGCAGGTCGACGAACTCGGTTCCGGATGCCACGGCTGCGCCGTCGCGGTTCGTCCACAGCGTGAGCGCGGGGTCGGCCGGCGAGAATGCGGCGGCGACGCCGGCGAGGCGGTCGCGGGCCGGCTGCATGTACCGGGTGTGGAAGGCGCCGGCGACCTGCAGCGGGATGACGCGGGCCCCTGCGGGCGGCTCGGCCTTCAGTTGCTCGAGCGCGTCGAGGGCGCCCGCGACGACGATCTGGCCGCCCCCGTTGAAGTTCGCGGGCTCCAGTCCGAGCTCGTCGAGGCGCGAGAGCAGCTCGGCCTCGTCGGCGCCGATGACGGCGCTCATGCCCGTCGCGACGAGCGCCGCGGCATCCGCCATCGCGCGACCGCGCTCACCGACGAAGCGCATCGCGTCGGCGTCGCCCAGGACGCCCGTGGCGGCCGCCGCGGTGATCTCGCCAACGGAGTGGCCCGCCACCCCGCCCACCCGGGCGCCACGGCCGTCGGCCGTCAGGGCGTCGAAGGCGAGGATGCCGGCCGCGACGATGAGCGGCTGGGCGATCGCGGTGTCGCGGATCGTGTCGGCGTCGCTCTCGGTCCCGTGCAGCGCGAGGTCGACGCCCGCCGCCTCGGAGAGGCCGGCGAGGCGCTCGGCGAAGGCGGGCTCGGCGAGCCAGGGAGCGAGGAAACCGGGGGTCTGGGAGCCCTGACCAGGGCAGACGACGACGATCACCGTCTCAGTCTGCCAATCACGGCCGGGCGATGTGTGTGCACTCGCCACAAGGTATTCGTCGGACCCTTGTCTCGGCGGCACATACCGTCGATCAGCTCGACGGTCGACGACGCGGGGTCGACTCGTGGTCGCTCATGGAACCGATGATGAGCGCGGACTGCAGGATCAGGGCCTCGCGAGCGCCGGTGGCATCCCAGCCGATCACGTCGGAGACGCGCTTCAGGCGATAGCGCACCGTGTTCGGGTGCACGAACAGCTCGCGGGCCGTCGCCTCGAGCGACCGGCCGTTGTCGAGGTAGCTCCAGAGCGTCGTGAGCAACTCGGTCGAGTGCGCCTGCAACGGGCGGTAGATGCGGTGGACGAGGGTCGCCCGGGCGAGCGGGTCGCCGGCGAGCGCACGCTCGGGCAGCAGGTCGTCGGCGTGCACCGGCCGCGGCGCGTGCCGCCACGAGCGGGCGACGGCGAAGCCCGCGAGCGCCGCCTTCGCGCTCTTCGACGCATCGACGAGGTTCGGCACCTCGTGCCCGAGCACGAGGTGGCCCGGCCCGAAGTTCGCCTCGAGCTGGGTCGCGATCTCCATGAACGACAGCGCGGGCGCGGTGCCGACCGCATCCTCCGACTCGCCGCCGCGCGGCTCGGCGCGCCCGATGACCACGACGAGGCGATTGCCCTGGACGCCGATGAGGACGTCCGCGTGCATGTGCCGGGCGGCCCGGCGCACCTGGTCGACGTCGAAGAGCTTCGGGGCCGTGCCCACGAGCACCGCGACCTCGCCGTGACCGTGCCAGCCGAGCGCCGCGATGCGGCTCGGGAGCTCGTCGTCGTACTCGCCCGAGAGGATCGAGTCGACGACGAGCGCCTCGAGCCGCGCGTCCCAGAGGCCGCGCGCCTCGGCGGCGCGGGCGTACACGTCGGCGGCGGCGAAGGCGATCTCGCGCGAGTAGAGCAGGATCGCCTCCCGCAGCGGCTCCCCGCCGTCCTTCACGCGCTCCTCGACGACCTCGACGGTCACGCGGATCAGCTGCAGCGTCTGCTGCAGGCTCACCGAGCGCAGGAGTTCGCGCGGCGCCGCGCCGAAGACGTCCGCCGCGATCCACGGTGTCGACTTCGGGTCGTCGAACCAGGCGATGAACGACGAGATGCCCGCCTGGGCCACGAGGCCCACCGCCGACCGGCGGCTCGGCGGCATCTCGCCGTACCAGGGCAGCGTGTCCTCCAGGCGCTTCAGCGTCTGAGTCGAGAGCTCACCCGAGATGGTTCGCAACCACGCGAGGGTCTCCGCCTTGGTCCTGGGCTTCGCTGCCACCGTCTCGACGCCTGCTAGCTCTCGCCGCCGGCGTTGCCGGTCGTGCCCGCGTTGACGTCGTGGAGCCGGTAGCGCTCGATCGCCTGGGTCGGCAGCGACCGGTCGACCTCACCGCGCTCGGCGAGCATCTGCAGCGTCCGGACCACGACCGAGGGACCGTCGATCTTGAAGAAGCGACGTGCCGCCGGGCGGGTGTCCGAGAAGCCGAAGCCGTCGGCCCCGAGCGTCGCGTACTGACCGGGGACGTACGGGCGGACCTGCTCCTGCACCGCGTGCATGTAGTCGGACACGGCGACGAACGGGCCGCGCGCCCCGGCGAGCTTCTGCGTGAGGTACGGCACGTGGCGGTCGGCCTCGGGGTGCAGGAAGTTGTGCTCCTCGGCGGCCAGGCCGTCGCGCGCGAGCTCCGACCAGCTGGTCACCGACCAGACGTCGGCCGACACGCCCCAGTCCTGCGCGAGCAGGTGCTGCGCCTCGAGGATCCACGGCACCGCGACGCCCGAGGCGAGCAGCTGGGCCTTCGGCCCGTCGCCCGATCCCTCGGCGACGCGGTGGATGCCCTTGACGATGCCCTCGACGTCGACGCCGTCCGGCTCGGCCGGCTGGACGAGCGGCTCGTTGTAGACCGTCAAGTAGTACATGACGTTCGGGTCCTCGTGGTCGCCGCCGTACATGCGCTGCAGGCCCGACCGCACGATGTGGCCGGTCTCGTAGCCGTACGCCGGGTCGTAGGACACGACGGCCGGGTTCGTCGACGCGAGCAGGGGCGAGTGCCCGTCGGCGTGCTGGAGGCCCTCGCCGGTGAGCGTGGTGCGCCCGGCGGTCGCGCCGATGATGAAGCCGCGCGCCATCTGGTCGCCGGCCGCCCACATCGCGTCGCCCGTGCGCTGGAACCCGAACATCGAGTAGAAGACGTAGATCGGGATGAGCGGCTCGCCCTGCGTCGAGTACGACGTGCCGACGGCGGTGAACGCGGCCAGCGCGCCGGCCTCGTTGATGCCGACGTGGATGATCTGGCCCTGCGGGCTCTCCTTGTAGGCGAGGAGCAGCTCACGGTCGACGGACGTGTAGTGCTGGCCCATCGGGTTGTAGATCTTGGCGTTCGGGAAGAACGCGTCCATGCCGAACGTACGGGCCTCGTCGGGGATGATCGGCACGATGCGGTGGCCGAAGTCCTTCGAGCGCATGAGGTCCTTCAGCAGCCGGACGAACGCCATCGTGGTGGCGACCTCCTGCGTGCCGGAGCCCTTCTTCGCGATCGCGTACGCCGAGTCGTCGGGGAGCGAGATCGCCGTGTGGGCGGCCCGGCGCTCGGGCAGGTAGCCGCCGAGCTCGCGGCGGCGCTCGTGCAGGTACTGGATCGCCTCGTCGTCGTTCCCGGGGTGGTAGTACGGCGGGAGGTACGGGTTCTCCTCGAGCTGCGCATCGGAGATCGGGATGCGCATGGTGTCCCTGAAGGTCTTCAGGTTGTCGAGCGTCATCTTCTTCATCTGGTGGGTCGCGTTGCGGCCCTCGAAGGCGGGACCGAGGCCGTAGCCCTTGATGGTCTTCGCGATGATGACGGTCGGCTGGCCCTTGTGCTCGACCGCGGCCTTGAAGGCCGCGTACACCTTGCGGTAGTCGTGACCGCCGCGCTTGAGGCCCCACACCTGGTCGTCGCTGAGGTCCTTCACCAGCTCGAGCGCGCGAGGGTCGCGACCGAAGAAGTTCTCTCGCACGTACGCGCCGGACTCGGCCTTGTAGGTCTGGTAGTCGCCGTCGGGCGTGACGTTCATGAGGTTGCGCAGCGCGCCGTCGTGGTCGCGCGCGAGGAGGTCGTCCCACTCGCGGCCCCAGACGACCTTGATGACGTTCCAGCCCGCGCCGCGGAAGAAGCTCTCGAGCTCCTGGATGATCTTGCCGTTGCCGCGGACCGGGCCGTCGAGGCGCTGCAGGTTCGCGTTGATGACGAACGTGAGGTTGTCGAGCCCCTCGTTGGCCGCGACCTGGAGCTGTCCGCGGCTCTCGACCTCGTCCATCTCGCCGTCGCCGAGGAAGGCCCAGACGTGCTGGTCGGAGGCGTCCTTGATGCCGCGGTTGGTGAGGTACTTGTTCGCCTGGGCCTGGTAGATCGCGTTGATCGGGCCGAGGCCCATCGACACCGTCGGGAACTGCCAGAACTCCGGCATGAGGCGCGGGTGCGGATACGACGAGAGGCCGTTCGGCGCGTGCGACTTCTCCTGGCGGAACCCGTCGAGCTGGTCGGTCGAGAGCCGGCCCTCGAGGAACGCGCGGGCGTAGGTGCCGGGGGAGGCGTGGCCCTGGATGAAGATCTGGTCGCCGCCGCCCGGGTGGTCCTGGCCGCGGAAGAAGTGGTTGAAGCCCACCTCGTAGAGCGCGGCCGACGACGCGTAGGTGGAGATGTGACCGCCGACGGCGATGCCGGGGCGCTGAGCGCGATGCACGAGCATCGCCGCGTTCCAGCGGATCCACGCACGATAGCGGCGCTCGATGTCCTCATCGCCGGGGAACTCGGGCTCGTTCTCGGGGGCGATCGTGTTCAGGTAGTCCGTCGTCGGCACCATCGGGACGCCGAGGTGGAGCTCCTTCGAGCGCTTGAGCAGGCTGAGCATGATCTCGCGCCCGCGCTGGTGGCCCTTCTCGGCGACGAGGGAGTCGAGCGACTCCGCCCACTCGTTGGTCTCCTCCGGATCGGAGTCCATCGCCTCGACCGAGTACGGGTCCTGGTCGTTGACAGTCACACTCGACCTCTCTCTTCAGCAGATCGTGCCTCTGGTCCGTGCGTTGCGCACGACGAAGACCGGGTCACGGTCGGGGGGCACCACGCCATCCTAGTGATTCTACGGCGACGCATGGCGGGCTAGGCTGGCGCGCGTCCAGACCCCGACCGTGAGGAGCCCCGTGATCCTCGGTCCCGGCGCGATCGCGCCCGAGTTCGAGCTGCCGGACCGGCACGGTGCTCCGCAGCGCCTCGCGGACCGGCGAGGGGTCCGACCCGTGGTGCTGGCGTTCGTGCCGTTCGCCTTCTCGCGCGTGTGCACACGGGAGATCGGCGAGCTGGATGCCGCGGCGCCCGTCTTCCGGGACGCCGGCGCCGAGCTCTTCGTCGTCTCGATCGATTCGAAGCACGCGCTGCAGGCCTGGGCCGAGGACGAGGGCGTCGGCCTCGGCATGCTGTCCGACTTCTGGCCCCACGGCGCGGTGGCGCGCGCCTACGGCGCGTTCGACGAGCGCGCGGGGTTCGCACGGCGTGCTTCCTTCGTGATCGGCGCGGACGGCGTCATCCGCGCGTCGTTCGAGGCGGCGCCGGGCGAGGCACGCCCCCTCGAGGCGTACCGCGAGGCCCTCGAGACGCTCGCGTGAACCGAGGGCGAGCGGATGCCGCATCCGCGCGACGCTACGATCGAAGTGCCGCCGCACGCGGCGAGGGCCTTTAGCTCAGTTGGTAGAGCGCCACGCTTACACCGTGGATGTCGTCGGTTCGAGCCCGGCAGGGCCCACCCGTTCCGCCGCTCAGACCGGCAGCACCCAGACGTCGTCCGTGATCAGCGGGACCACTCGGCCATCGGCCGTCACGCCGGCGATCGAGACCCCCGGGCCGCCGACCACCACGTCCGTGTGAACCGCGGCCACGCGGTTCACCCCGCCCGTCTCGTCGCCGTCGGGCACGACCATCGGGAAGCCCTGGCCCCAGGCGATGTGCGAGCCCGCGTTCTCGTCGTAGAGCATGTCGTGGAACAGCACCCCCGCGCGACGGACCCGGGAACCGCCGTCGACGAGCGCGACCTCGCCGAGCCGTCGCGCGTTCGGATCCGAGTCGAGTTGCGCGAGCACGGCGTCGAGGCCGCGGTCGGCGGCGGCGTCGACGATCCGACCGCCCTCGAAGGTGAGCGCCAGCCCCTCGACCAGCACGCCGCTCGGCAGCAGCAGGAACGGACGGGTCGTCGCGATCGTGCCCTCGGCGCGTGCCGGATCCGGGGAGGTGAACACCTCCTCGGTGGGGACGTTGGGGCTGAACTCCACGCCGTCCGTCGTCTGCATGGTGGCGGCCATCCACCGCCATGACGGCATGAGCCCGATCTCGAGGTCGGTGCCCGGGCCCGAGTACCTGACGGCGGCGAGGTCGAGCGCGTCCACCGCGGCCGCACGGCGGCGCAGCCGTGCGGTGTGCGCCAGCCACTCGGCGACCGGATCGTCGGAGTCGAGCCCGACCGCGGTGCCTACCGCCCGCCAGAGCCGGTCGACGTCGGGTTCCCCGAACACGGCCCGCGCCCACCCCGCGTTCGGTGCGGCGACGATGCACCACTGCAGGCCGCCGGCCATGAGGGCGGCGCGCTCGCGCGCGGCGAGCTCGACGGGGAGCGCCCCGACCACGGCGGCCGCGTCGACGTCGTCCATCAGGTGCGGGTCGGGGTTGCCGGTGATGCGGAGGAACGCGACGCCGGGCTGCTCGAGGCGCTCGGCCGCGGCGCGGTCGCGGGACGTCCCCGCGGCGAGCGCCGGCCCGGCACCGTGCACGATGCCCGAGCGGCGGACGTGGTCGTCCTGGTACTCGACGTCGACGAAGCCCGCACCGGCGTCGTAGGCGGCATCGACGATGGCGCGCACGAGCGCGGCGTGCTCGACGAGGGCCCGGAGGACCAGCGTCTGCCCCGGCCTGAGGTTGAGCCCGCCCCGGACGACGACGTCCGAGTAGCGTGCAAGCAGGTCCGTGGTCGTCAGGTCGGCCATGCGGCGGATGCTACTGAGGGCCCGCCGGCGCGGCAACCGCGGTCCGGGCGTGCGCGCCGGTTCGGCGTAGGCTGGGGCGCGTGCCAGCCACCCTCGCCGACGTCCTCTCGACCGTGGAGCGCCTGTGGCCCGTCGCCGGCGCGGAGCCGTGGGATGCGCCGGGCCTTGTGACCGGCGACCCGTCCCGCGAGGTGTCGCGCGTCCTCCTCGCGGTCGATGCGGTCGCGGCGACGGTCGACGAGGCCGTGACGTCGGGCTCAGACCTGATGATCGCGCATCACCCCCTCCTGCTCCGCGGCGTCACGTCGATCGCCGAGGACCGCTACAAGGGCGCCCTGCTCGCGCGGCTCATCCGTGCCGACTGCGCCCTCGTGGGGGCGCACACGAACGCCGACGTCGTCGAGTCCGGCACCTCAGCGGTGCTCGCCGAGCGGCTCGGCCTGGTCGACGCGGTCCCGATCGTGCCGGATGCGACGGATGCCGCGCGCGGGCTCGGCCGCGTCGGGCGACTCGCCGAGCCGACCACGCTCGGACGGCTCGCGCGCCGGCTGGCCGAGCTCCTGCCGCCGACCGCGACCGGCGTGCGTGCCGCTGGCGGGTTCGAGGACGCGGTGGAGGTCGTCGCGGTGTGCGGCGGCGCCGGCGATTCGCTGCTGGCCCACGAGGCGGTCCGTTCGGCGGACGCGTACGTCACCGCGGACCTCCGGCACCACCCGGCGTCGGAGGCGCGCGAGCAGGCGATGCTCGGCGGCGGTCCCGGGCTGCTCGACGTGTCGCACTGGGCGAGCGAATGGCTGTGGCTGGATGCCGCGGCTCGCGAGCTGCGCGACGCGCACCCCGCTCTCGAGGTCGTGGTCAGCGACCTCCGAACCGATCCGTGGGACTTCCAGGTCGTCCAGTGACCGGTCCCGCGACGATCTCCCCGACCCTGCCCACGACCGACCAGATCCCGACGAGGAGCACCACGTGAAGGCCAGCCCCGCCGACCAGGAGCAGCTGCTCCGCCTCCAGGCCATCGACACTCGGTTGCAGCAGCTCGCGCACCGGCTCCGTTCGCTGCCGCAGACCGCCGAGCTCGCCGCCCTCGGCGAGCGCGACACGGCCGTCCGCGGTCGTCGGGCGGAGGCGATCGGCGCGCTCGAGGACGCGCGCGCCGAGCTCGGCCGGATCGAGTCGGACGTGGAGGTGGTCGAGAAGCGCATCGCCCGCGATGCCGATCGGCTGACGCACACCTCGTCGATGAAGGACGTGCAGGCGCTCGAGGCCGAGCTCGTGTCGTTGCGCAAGCGCCTCAGCGACCTCGAGGACGCCGAGCTCGTCGTGATGGAGAAGGTCGAGGCGGCCGAGGGTCGCGTCGCCGGGATCGACCGTGAGCGCGCGGAGCTCGCCGAGTCGGTGGCGGCGCTCGAGGCGGCTCGCGACGAGGCGGCCGGCGGCCTGGGGACCGAGCGCGAGCAGGCCGAGCGCGACCGCGCGACCATCGCGGGCACGGTGCCGGATGACCTCCTGCGGTTCTACGAGGACCGCCGGGTCCGCGGCGGCGGCATCGGCGCGGCGCTCCTGCGCCAGCGCACCTGCGGCGGCTGCACGATCACGCTGACGGGGTCCGACCTCGAGGCGGTGCGCCGTGCGGCCGACGACGAGGTCGTGCAGTGCCCCGAGTGCGACCGGATCCTGGTCCGCACGGCCGAGTCCGGCCTCTGAGCCGTTCCGCGCGTCGCACGCGGTAGCCTTGAGGGGCGAGCGGGTCGGCAAGACGGTCGCGTCGCCCGAGCGATCGGGCGCCGAGGAACGTCCGGGCTCCGCAGGGCAGGACGGTGGGTAACGCCCACCCGGGGTGACCCGCGAGACAGTGCCACAGAAAGCAGACCGCCTCCCGCGCGAGCGGGCGGTAAGGGTGAAACGGTGGGGTAAGAGCCCACCAGCGGCCGCGGTGACGCGGTCGGCTCGGTAAACCTCGTCCGGAGCAAGGTCAGACAGGGAACGATGGGGCGGCCCGTCCCGTTCCCGGGTGGACCGCTGGAGGGTCGCGGCAACGCGACTCCGAGAGAGATGGCCGTCCAGCCGGTGTCGCGCAAGCGCCCGGTGAACAGAACCCGGCGTATCAGCCGGCCCGCTCGCATCTCGCCCGACGGGCGCGCTCAGAACCTCGCGGCGAGCGCCGCCGCGCCGAGGATGCCCGCGTTGTTGCGGTGCACGGCGGGCACGATGGGGGTCGTCAGGTCGAGCAGCGGCAGGAACCGCTCGTGGTGCTTCGACACGCCGCCGCCGACGACGAACAGGTCGGGCGAGAAGAGGAACTCGACGTGGGAGTAGTAGCGCTGCAGGCGCTCCGTCCACTGGTCCCAGGAGAGGTCCTCGCGCTCCATCGCCGAGTACGCCGCGCGGGACTCGGCGTCGTGGCCGTCGACCTCGAGATGCCCGAGCTCGCTGTTCGGCACGACCACGCCGTCGAAGATCAGCGCCGAGCCGATCCCGGTGCCGAGCGTGGTGAGGATCACGAGGCCGTCCTCGCCCTTCGCGGCGCCGAACCGGGCCTCGGCGTAGCCGGCGGCATCCGCGTCGTTGATGAAGTGGATCTCGCTCCGCAGCTCCGTCTCGAACAGCCGCTCCGCCTCCAGGTCGATCCACTCGTCGGAGACGTTCGCCGCGGAGAGCGTGCGGCCGTGCTTGACGATCGCCGGGAAGCACACGCCGAGGGGGAGGCCGGTGTGGCCGCGAGCTGCGACCTCCGCGAGCAGTTCGCCGGTCGCCCGCAGGATATCGGCGGGGCGGCCGCCGGGAGGGGTCTTGACCTTGATCCGCTCGGTGACGAGTTCCCCGGTGCCGAGGTCGACCACCGCGCCCTTGATCCCGGTGCCGCCGATGTCGATGCCGATCGCCCGTCCAGTCGCCATAGGCGCCACGATACCGTCCGGCGGGCGACCGACCGTCGCCGGGCGTCGTCGTGGGGCCCGGACGAGGCGCTGCGACTACGGCAGCGTGAGGATCTCCGCGCCGCGCTCGGTGACGACGAGGGTGTGCTCGAACTGGGCCGTGAGCGATCGATCGCGGGTGACGACCGTCCAGTCGTCGTCCCAGAGGTCCCACTCGGTGGTGCCGAGGGTCAGCATGGGCTCGATCGTGAAGACCATCCCGGGTTCGATCACGGTCGTCGCGGCCGGGTCGTCGAAGTGCGGGATGACGAGCCCCGTGTGGAACGCACGGCCCACGCCGTGACCGGTGTAGTCGCGCACGACGCCGTAGCCGAACCGCTTCGCGTACGACTCGATCGCGCGTCCGATCACGTTCACCTGACGGCCGGGGGCGACCGCACGGATGCCTCGGGCCAGCGCCTCGCGCGTGCGCTCGACGAGCAACCGCGCCGCCTCGTCGGGCTCGCCGACCGGGAAGGTCGCGTTGAGGTCGCCGTGCATGCCGTCGAGATAGGCGGTCACGTCGAGGTTCACGAGGTCGCCGTCGGCGAGCACGGTGTCGTCGGGGATGCCGTGGCAGACGACCTCGTTCACCGACGTGCACGACGACTTGGGGAAGCCGCGGTAGCCGAGCGTCGAGGGGTAGGCGCCGTGCGCGACGACGTACTCGTGCGCGATGCGGTCGAGTTCGTCGGTCGTGACGCCGGGACGGATCGCCTCGGCGGCGGCCTCGATCGCACCGGCGGCCACGCGCCCCGCGGCGCGGATGCGCTCGACCTCGTCGGGGGAGTAGCGATCGCCGCCCGTGTTCGGGGAAGGCGCCGGGCGGCCCACATACTCCGGGCGGGCGACGGACGCCGGCACGGCGCGCAGGGGTGACAGGCGGCCGGGGATCAGGTGGCCGGCGGAGTCCTTGGGCATAGGATCAGCCTATGTCGAGGGACGTCGAGCATCAGTTCTGGTACAACCTGAACACCGGCGAGGTCGAGGAGGGGCTCGTCTCGCCGGCGGTCGAGCGGGTCGGTCCGTTCGAGACGCGCGCCGAGGCCGAGCAGGCCCTCGAGATCCTGCGTGCGAACAGCGCGAAGTGGGCCGAGGAGGACGCCGCCGAGGAGTGAACCCCGGCGCCGCGCGCCGCCCCCGTCAGTACGAGTGCTCCTCCGTCGGGTAGGCGCCGGACGCGACATCCGCCGCCCATTCGCGGGCCGCGTCGCCGAGGACGCCCGCCAGGTTCGCGTACTGCTTCACGAAGCGAGGGATGCGTCCCGTGGTCAGGCCCGCCCAGTCGGTCCAGACGAGCAGCTGGCCGTCGCAGTGCGGGCCCCCGCCGACGGAGATCGTCGGGATGTGCAGCAGCTCGGTGACCTGGCGCGCGGCGTCGGCCGGCACCATCTCGAGCACCACGGCGAACGCCCCGGCGTCCTGGATGGCCTGCGCGTCGGCGAGCAGCTGCTTCACACCCTCGCCGCGGCCCTGGATGATGTGCCCGCCGAGCCCGTGCTCGCTCTGGGGCGTGTAGCCGATATGAGCCATGACCGGGATGCCGGCGCCGACGATGCGGCGGATCTGCTTCTGGCTGCGCTCGCCGCCCTCGAGCTTGACCGCGTGGGCGCCGGCCTCCTTCATGAACCGGATGGCGGTGTGCAGCGCCTCGTCGGGGCCGTTCTCGTACGATCCGAACGGCATGTCGGCGATGACGAACGCACGCTCCACCGCGCCCGCCACGGCGCGCGTGAGCGGGATGAGCTCGTCGACCGTGACGGGGAGCGTGGTCTCGTAGCCGAGGACGTTGTTGCCGGCCGAGTCGCCGACGAGGAGGAAGTCGATGCCGGCCTCGTCGAAGATCCGCGCGGTGAGCTGGTCGTAGCTCGTGAGTCCGGTGATCTTGATGCCGTCGCGCTTGGCCGTCTGGAAGTGCCGGGTCCGCACGCGCTTCGGACCGCTCGGGGTCCTCGAGGCACCGCCGTAGGGGTTCTCGGCCACGGGGGCCTCTGAGGGGATCGCTGCGCCGTCGGATGCGTGGTCGGACATGGCGCCAGTCTTGCATAGCAGGGGCGTCATCCGGACGGGACGGGGGAGACCGACCGACTACGCTGAGAGCATCGAGGAAGGGTGTGCATGGACAAGCAGCGCGACTTCGTTCTCCGGACCATCGAGGAACGAGGAGTCAAGTTCGTCAGGCTCTGGTTCACCGACGTCGTGGGGACGCTGAAGTCGGTCGCGATCGCCCCGGCGGAGGTCGAGGGCGCCTTCACCGAGGGCATCGGCTTCGACGGCTCCGCGATCGAGGGCCTCAGCCGGACCTTCGAGTCCGACCTGCTCGCGTACCCCGACCCGACGACCTTCCAGACCCTGCCGTGGCGCGGCGACATCGACCCCACGGCGCGGATGTTCTGCGACATCACGACGCCCGACGGCGAGCCGGCCGTCGCCGACCCGCGCAATGTGCTGAAGCGCACGCTCGCCCGCGCGGCCGACGCCGGGTTCACCTTCTACACGCACCCCGAGATCGAGTTCTACCTGCTCAAGTCGTCGAAGTACGGCCCCGAGGGGCCGCAGCCGGTGGACTCCGCGGGCTACTTCGACAACGTGCCCGGCGGCACCGCGCACGACTTCCGCCGTCGTTCGGTCCGGATGCTCGAGGACCTCGGCATCTCCGTCGAGTTCAGCCACCACGAGGCCGGACCCGGCCAGAACGAGATCGACCTCCGCTACGCCGACGCACTCACGACTGCCGACAACATCATGACCTTCCGCACCGTCGTGAAGGAGGTCGCGATCGAGCAGGGCGTCTACGCGACGTTCATGCCGAAGCCGTTCTCCGATAAGCCCGGCTCGGGCATGCACACGCACCTCTCGCTGTTCGAGGGCGATGCGAACGCGTTCTACGAGCCCGGCGCGCAGTACCAGCTCTCCAAGATCGGCCGCCAGTTCATCGCGGGCCTGCTCCGCCATGCGAACGAGATCTCGGCGGTCACGAACCAGTTCGTGAACTCCTACAAGCGACTCTGGGGCGGCGATGAGGCCCCGAGCTTCATCTGCTGGGGCCACAACAACCGCTCCGCGCTCGTGCGCGTCCCGCTCTACAAGCCGAACAAGGGGCAGAGCGCGCGCGTCGAGTACCGCGCGATCGACTCCGCCGCGAACCCGTACCTGGCGTTCTCGCTGCTGCTCGCCGCCGGCCTCAAGGGCATCGAGGAGGGCTACGAGCTCCCGTCGGAGGCCGAGGACGACGTGTGGGCGCTGACGGACAGCGAGCGCCGGGCGCTCGGCTACCGGCCGCTGCCCGCCAGCCTCGACCACGCGATCGAGTACATGGAGACGTCCGAGCTCGTCGCCGACACGCTCGGCGAGCACGTCTTCAACTACGTGCTCGCGAACAAGCGCGCCGAATGGCGCGACTACCGCACGCAGGTCACCCCGTTCGAGCTGCAGCGCAACCTCGAGATCCTCTGACGGCCGGCACCGGATGACGCGCACCGCCCCGACCCTCGGCGCGCTCGCGCGCGCCGGCTTCGACGACCTCGACCACGCGGCGGCGCAGTCCGCCGAGCTGGCCGAGGCGGGCGGCGTCGAGCCGGAGGCCCTCGTCGAGGCGCTCGCCGCCGCCGCGGACCCCGACCAGGCCCTCGCCGAGCTCCGTCGGCTGCACGAACGGGCACCGGATGCCGTCGGCGCGATCCTGCGCGAGGCCGCGTCGCTCGATCGCGCGGCACGGCTCCTCGGCGCCTCGCGGGGCTTCGCCGAGTTCTTCCTCCGGAACCTCGACGAGCTCGCGCTCCTGCACGATCGACCCGTCGCGCCGCCGACCGCGGCTGTTGCCACGGCGGAACTCATCGACGCCGTCGCCGCGGTCGACGTCCCGACGGCGCGGCTGTCCGACGCCGGCGCCCGGGCGCTCCGCGTGCGCTACCGGCGCCTGCTGGCGAGGGTCGCGATCTGGGACCTGACGCGCCCCGACGCCGTCGAGGCGCTCGATGCCGTCGCCGCGGGCCTCGCCGATCTCGCGGGCGCGGCGATCGAGGCCGCGCTGCACCTCGCGCGCCGCCTCGCCGCCCGCGGCGAGGGCGAGGCCGCGGCGCCCGGCCGGTACCCGGCGGCCGAGGTCGACGGCACGCGGCTCGCGGTGATCGGAATGGGCAAGGCCGGGGCCCGGGAGCTCAACTACGTCAGCGACGTCGACGTCATCTTCGTGGCGGAGTCCGCCGACGAGGCGACGGTCGGCACGTCGCGCGCGCTCGAGATCGCCACCAAGCTCGCCATGACCGTGATGCGCGCGATCGGCGAGCCCGGCATCGAGCCCCCGTTGTGGGAGGTGGACCCGAACCTCCGGCCGGAGGGCAAGGACGGCGCGCTCGTCCGCACGCTCGACTCGCACCTGCAGTACTACGACCGGTGGGCGAAGAGCTGGGAGTTCCAGGCGCTGCTGAAGGCCCGACCACTGGCCGGCGACGCCGGGCTCGGGGCGCGGTACGCGGCCGGCGTCGCGCCGAAGGTCTGGTCGAGCTCGTCCCGGGAGGGGTTCGTCGAGTCCGTGCAGCGCATGCGCGAGCGCGTCACCGACCACATCCCGTCCGACGAGGTCGACGTCCAGCTGAAGCTCGGGCCGGGCGGCCTCCGCGACATCGAGTTCACCGTCCAGCTGCTGCAGCTCGTGCACGGTGCGAGCGACGACCTGATCCACCAGCCGGGCACCCTGCCCGCCCTCGCGGCCCTCGCCGAGCACGGCTACGTCGGCCGCGAGGAGGCCGCCGAGTTCTCGCGCGACTACCGCGTGCTGCGCGTCCTCGAGCACCGGCTGCAGCTCGCCCGGCTCCGACGCACGCACCTGATGCCCCGCGAGGACGCCGAGCGGCGCGTGCTCGCTCGCGCCTCGGGGCTCGCCCGCACCGGCGCCGAACTCACCGAGGCCTGGCAGGCCACGCGTCGCCGGGTGCGCGGACTGCACGAGCGACTCTTCTACCGTCCGCTGCTCTCGGCCGTCGCCGCGCTGCCCGCGGACGGCCTCGAGCTCACGAGCGCGCAGGCCGAGGCCCGCCTGGCGGCGATCGGCTTCACCGATCCGCGGGGAGCGCTCGCCCACATCGCCGCGCTGACCGCCGGCGTGTCGCGGCGCGCGACCATCCAACGGCACCTCATGCCCGTGCTGATCTCGTGGTTCGCCGGCGGCTCCGACCCCGACTACGGGCTGCTCGCGTTCCGCCGGATCAGCGACGGTCTGGGCACCACGCACTGGTACCTCCGCCTGCTCCGCGACTCCTCGGACGCCGCGCTGCGGCTCACGCGCGTGCTCTCCGGATCCCGCTTCGCGGGCGAGCTGCTGGAGCGGATCCCCGAGGCGGTCGCGTGGCTCGAGGACGTCGACGAGCTCCGGCCGAGGCCCCTCGCGGCGCTCCGCGACGAGGGCGACGCCGTGCTCGCCCGGCACGGCGAGCTGGACGCCGCAGCGAAGGTGCTCCGCGCCATGCGACGGCGTGAGGTGCTCCGGCTGGCCCTCGCCGCGATCCTCGACGTCTGCACCGTCGAGGAACTCGGCCACGGCCTGAGCGACGTCGTCGAGGCCCACCTCGAGTCGCTGCTCCGCGCCATCCGTCGCGGCGGCGACGGGATCGAGTTCGCCGTCATCGGCATGGGCCGCTTCGGAGGCCGCGAACTCGGCCTCGGGTCGGACACGGACATCCTCTACGTCTACCGGCCGACGACCGCGGAACCGGATGCCGCGCACACGCGCGCGCTGAAGATCGTGTCCGAACTCGTCCGCACGAGCGAGGACGCGCGGTTGCCGTTCGAGCTCGACGCCGGGCTCCGTCCGGAAGGGCGCAACGGTGTCGTCGCGCGATCGCTCGAGGCCTACCGGGCGTACTACGCCCGCTGGTCGCTCACCTGGGAGGCGCAGGCGCTCCTCCGAGCGCGTGGCGTCGCGGGCGACCGCGTCCTGATCGAGGACTTCACCGAGCTCGCCGACCGCGTGCGGTATCCGAGCGGCATCGCCGACCGGGAGGTCCGCGAGGTGAAGCGGATCAAGGCGCGCGTCGAGAACGAGCGCCTGCCGCAGGGCGCCGATCCCACGCGCCATCTCAAGCTCGGGCGCGGGTCGCTGAGCGACGTCGAGTGGTTCGTCCAGCTGATCCAGCTCGAGCACGCCGCCCGGGTGCCCGAGCTGCGGACGCCCTCGACGCTCGAGGCGCTCGCGGCGTCGGTGGATGCCCACCTCGTCGCCGGCGACGACGCCGAGACACTCCGGGCCGCGTGGGTGCTCGCCTCGCGCGCCCGGTCGGCGCTCACCCTCTGGCTCGACCGCACGACCGACGTGCTGCCGGTGGAGCGCACCCAACTCGAGGGCGTGGCCCGGCTGATGGGCTACCCGCCGGGCTCGGCCACGGCCCTCGAGCACGACTACCTCGCCGTCACCCGCCGTGCCCGCGCCGTGTTCGAGCGCGGATTCTACGGCGTCGAGCCGCGGCGCGATCCCACCGTCGGCTGACCCGTCGGCACGCGCACCCGCTCGACCCGCGGGAGGTGTCGCGTGCCTCGGCGTTCCGTCACCGGGAACGACACGAGGGCCCGTGTCGCGTGCGACACGGGCCCTCGGCTCTCTGGGGGATGGGGGAGGGAGATCAGACGCCGTAGTACAGCTCGTACTCGAACGGGTGCGGACGCTGGGCCAGCGGCTTCAGCTCCTTCTCGCGCTTGTAGTCGATCCAGGTCTCGATGAGCTCCTTGGTGAACACGCCGCCCTCGAGGAGGAAGTCGTGGTCGGCCTCGAGCGCGTCGAGCACGGCGTCGAGCGAGCCCGGCACCTGCGGGATGGCCTTGGCCTCCTCGGGCGGCAGCTCGTAGAGGTCCTTGTCGACCGGCTCGTGCGGCTCGATGCGGTTCTTGATGCCGTCGAGGCCGGCCATGAGCTGCGCGGCGAAGGCGAGGTAGGGGTTGCCCGAGGCATCCGGCGCACGGAACTCGATGCGCTTGGCCTTCGGGTTCGTGCCCGTGATCGGGATGCGGATCGCGGCCGAGCGGTTGCCGGCCGAGTACACGAGGTTGACCGGGGCCTCGAAGCCCGGGACCAGGCGGTGGTAGGAGTTCACCGTGGGGTTCGTGAACGCGAGGATCGCCGGGGCGTGCCTGAGGATGCCGCCGATGTACCAGCGCGCGACGTCGGAGAGGCCGCCGTAGCCGGCCTCGTCGTAGAACAGCGGCTTGCCGTCGTTCCAGAGCGACTGGTGGGTGTGCATGCCCGAGCCGTTGTCGCCGAAGAGCGGCTTCGGCATGAACGTCGCCGTCTTGCCCCACTCGTTCGCCGTGTTCTTGACGATGTACTTGAACTTCAGGATGTCGTCGGCCGCGTGGACCATCGTGTCGAACTTGTAGTTGATCTCGCCCTGGCCGGCGGTGCCGACCTCGTGGTGCGAGCGCTCGACCTCGAGGCCCGCCTCGATGAGCTTCAGCACGATGTCGTCGCGGAGGTCGGCGTGCTGGTCGACCGGCGACACGGGGAAGTAGCCGCCCTTGTAGGCGGTCTTGTTGGCGAGGTTGCCGCCCTCCTCCTCGCGGCCGGAGTTCCAGGCGCCCTCGCTCGAGTCGACCGAGAAGAAGCTCGAGTTCTGCTTCACCTCGTAGCGGACGTCGTCGAAGATGTAGAACTCGGCCTCGGGCGCGAAGAACGCGGTGTCGGCGATGCCGGTCGAGGCGAGGTACTTCTCCGCCTTCTTGGCGACCTGGCGCGGGTCCTTGCCGTAGATCTCGCCGTTGCGCGGGTTGTAGATGTCGAAGACCATGATGAGCGTCCGCTCGGCGCGGAACGGATCGACGTAGGCCGTCGAGACGTCGGGGATGAGCTGCATGTCGGACTCGTGGATCGACGCGAAGCCGCGGATGGACGAGCCGTCGAACAGCTGGCCGACGGTGAAGAAGTCCTCGTCGACGGTGGAGGCCGGGATGTTGAAGTGCTGCTGCACACCCGGGAGGTCGGTGAAACGGATGTCGAGGAACTTGACGTCCGTCTCCTTGATGAACTTGAGGACTTCGGAAGAATCACTGAACATGTGACGGTGCTCCAAGGGCAGGTAGAGGGCGAGGACGCAGTCGTTCGACCGGTTGCGACGCTATCCGGACGGGGTTTCCCTGCCATGACACCGATGTTTCCACCGTGTTACACGGCGAGCGCTCGGTAGACTCGTGCGGTGCCCGACCCCGTGAACCCGACCGGCGACATCCCTCCCAGCACCTATCCCGGCGAACGGCTCGGGCTGCCCGAGGAGGGCGTCGGCTCCGTCGGCCGCGTCGGTCGGCGCATCGTGGCGCTCCTCGTCGACTGGGCGATCGCCAACGTCATCGCGCTGCTCGTCGGTCCGTACGCCACGAACGAGCACTCGTGGGCGACGCTCGGCATCTTCGCGCTCATGCAGGTGCTCTTCATCCCCACCATCGGCGGGAGCGTCGGGCACCGCCTCCTCGGCATGCGGGTCGCGCCGATCCGCGGGGGATGGGTCGGCCTCTGGCGACCGGTGGTCCGCACCCTGCTGCTCGTGATCGTCGTCCCCGCGCTCGTCTGGGACTCGGACCAGCGCGGTTTCCATGACAAGGTCGCAGGCACGGTGCTGATCCGGGCCTGACGTCCGAACGGCTGGGGCCCCGTGCCGGGCGACCGGCGGAGCGGGTCCCGAGACTGCTGCGGCATCCGCTCTCGTGAACGGATGCCGCAGGGACGCGTCGCGGGTCAGCGCATGCGACCGCGCTGCGGGCGGACCCGCATGGGGTCGACGCCCTTCGGGATGGGAAGCGGCGCCTGGAGCGAGTTGAGTCGGTTCGTCACGGCGAGCACCTCGGGCTTGGTCAGCGTCCGCTTCGTCTTCCGAAGCGTCGCGGCGAGGCGATGCAGCTCGATTGAGCCCTCCTCGTGGCCGACCGAGAGCGTCGTCACGGGGACGTTCGGGAGCACGCGGGCGACCTTGCGCTTCTCGTCGTCGAGCATGCGCTGGGTGCGTGAACGCGGACCCTCGCTGATCAGCACCACGCCGCCGCGACCGACCGCGCGGTAGACGGCGTCCTGTGTCTTGCCGTTCACGGCGACGGGCATCTCGTTGCCGACCCAGTTGCCGCGCAGGCCGCTGCGGAGCACGGCGCCGACGGCGCCCGGCTGGCCGTCGATCTGCGAGTACGCGGCGCGTTCGGCGCGACGGCCGAGGATGATGAGGGCGATGAGGAGTCCCGCGAGCACGCCCGCGATGATCCACAGCGCGATCGTGAAGCCGTTGCCGCCGCTCAGCCAGAGCGCGAGCCCGAGACCCACCGCGATGGGCGCCAGGAAACCGAGGAGCATGAGCCACTGGGCGCTCGAGTCGTAGCGGCGGGTCATCTGGAAGACCTGCCACATCTGCTTCATGCGGCCGGGCTCCTTCGGGGGCTTGGGAGCGGACCCGGCGTCCTTGGTGCGTGCCATGGGTCAAGGATACCGGCGGCGAGCGGGCCGTTCGGACCGCCGGCGAAGCGGTCCGAACGGCCCCCGGCCGACTGCCGTTCCGTCGCCGTTCAGCCGACGGCCTGGGCGAACCCGAGCGTGGCGTCGGCGAGGTGCGCGAGTTCCGGTGGGACGTCGCGACCCTTCGCGCGCATCGACTGCGCCCAGAGCCGTCCGGCGCGGTACGACGAGCGGACGAGGGGGCCGGCGAGCACCCCGAGGAAGCCGATCTCCTCGGCCTCGGCCTTCATCTCCACGAACTCCTCCGGTCGCACCCACCGCGCGACGGGGAGGTGCCGCGGACTCGGCCGGAGGTACTGCGTGATGGTGATGATGTCGGTGCCGGCGTCGTGCAGGTCGTGGAGTGCCTGGGTGATCTCTGCACGATCCTCGCCCATGCCGAGGATCAGGTTCGACTTCGTGATGAGGCCCGCGTCCCGGCCCTGCGTGATGACGTCGAGGGACCGCTCGTAGCGGAACGCCGGCCGGATGCGCTTGAAGATGCGCGGGACCGTCTCGACGTTGTGCGCGAAGACCTCGGGCCGCGCGGAGAAGACCTCGCCGAGCAGCTCCGGGTTCCCCGAGAAGTCGGGCACGAGGATCTCCACGCCGGTCCCGGGGGACTGCGCGTGGATCTGCCGGATGGTCTCGGCGTACAGCCATGCGCCCTCGTCGGGAAGGTCGTCGCGCGCGACGCCCGTGACGGTCGAGTAGCGCAGCTGCATCCGGACCACGGACTCGGCGACGCGACGCGGCTCGTCGACGTCGTAGTCCGCGGGCTTGCCGGTGTCGATCTGGCAGAAGTCGCACCGCCGGGTGCACTGCGAACCGCCGATGAGGAAGGTCGCCTCGCGGTCCTCCCAGCACTCGTAGATGTTGGGGCAGCCCGCCTCCTGGCATACCGTGTGCAGGTCCTCGCCCTTGACGAGCTCGTGCAGCTGGCGGTACTCCGGTCCCATCTTCGCACGGGTCTTGATCCATTCGGGCTTGCGCTCGATCGGGGTCTCGGCGTTCCTGACCTCGAGCCGCAGCATCCGCCGCCCGCCCGGATCGGCGCTCATGCGGCCACCGCCGTGGCGAACTCGGCGTCGAGCCGGGCGCGCACCGCTCCGGCGACGTCGGCGGGAGTGACGGTGCGCCCGAGCTCGCGGGACATCGTGGTGACGCCGGCGTCGCGGATGCCGCAGGCCACGATCTTCCCGTACGGTTCGAGCGGGTTCGAGCAGTTCAGCGCGAACCCGTGCATCGTGACGCCCTCGGCCACGCGGATGCCGATCGCGGCGATCTTCTCCTCGACGCCGTCGCGGACGATCCAGACGCCCGACCGACCGTCGACGCGGCGGCCGTCGATGCCGTATTCGGTGAGGACGTCGATGAGGACGCCCTCGAGCCGGCGGACGTAGCCGACGACGTCGATCGGTTCGGCGAGCCGGAGGATGGGGTAGCCCACGAGCTGGCCCGGACCGTGCCAGGTGATCTTCCCGCCCCGATCGACGTCGACGACGGGCGTGCCGTCGGTGGGACGTTCGTCGGGAGCGGTCCGCTTGCCCGCGGTGTAGACCGGCTCGTGTTCGAGGAGGATGACGGTGTCCGGCCGCTGACCGGAGACCACCGCCTGATGGACGGCGCGCTGGAGGGAGAGGCCCTCGTTGTACGGCACGGAGTTGGCGCTTAGCCCCGCGTCGACGTAGTCGAGCATGGCGTCAAGTCTAGGCGCGGTCCCGTCCTCCACCGCACGCCGCAGGCCGCTGCCGTCCACCGGGGCGGGCGATCGACATGCTGCACCGGGGGGATCGGGGAGCGTCGCGGGCATGGCCTTCCCACTCCGACGCCGCCGTCCCGCTGTCACCGCGCCCGACGAGGCCGAACCGTCGCGGCCGGAGTCCGTCCCCACCACGGAGGCGATCCTCGGCGGATACCGGCTCCTTCGGCGCCTCGCCGCCGGCGACCGCGCGGACGTGCACCTGGCGGTCGCACGACGGGAGCCGAATCCGTCGCCGGACCTGCCGGACCCCGAGCCCGAGCTGGTCGTCCTGCGCACCTATGACCCGGCCGCCGACGATGATCCGATCGCCGTCGAGATCGACGCCATGGAGCACGACACGACCGGCACGCTGCCGGGGCTGGTCGACGTCGCCACGCTGCCGGACGGCCGCGCCTGCGTCGTCGTCGAGCGCATCGGCGGCGGGTCGCTCGCGTCGCTCCTCGTCGAGGGGGCGCTCGGCCCCGGCCAGGTGGTGACCGCGCTCGCCCCGCTCGTGGTGGCGGTCCGCGAGCTCGCCCGCCGAGGGCTGGTGCACTCCCGGCTCGCACCGTCCGATGTCCTCGTCGACGACACCGGCCGGCCCCGGTTGATCGGCCTGGGCGCCCTGCGGCGGACGGATGCGTCGGTGCCGGCGGCCGAGCGCGTCGAGCGGGCGAGGACCGCACACGGCGCGCTGATCGCCCTCCTCGAGGAGCTCGCCGCGGCGTCCACCGCACCGTCGCGGTTCGCGGGGGTGACCGACCTCGCTCGTCGGATGCTGCTCCAGCGCCCGTTCACACCGGACCACGCGGCGATCGAGCGCGCCCTGTTCGCCGCCGCCGATCCGGCTCCGCTCGTCGCCCGTGCGCGATCGCCGCGACTCGTCGGACCGGTGCCGTCCCGAGTGTCGATCGCGATGCCCGAACCGGCCGTCGCCGGGCCGTCCCTCCGCCCCGCCGTGGGCGGCGGAAGGGCGCCGACGGCGGGCACGACCGGCGCGGAAGAGCCGCACGCCGCGTCGACGAGGTCCGCCGCACGTCGGCTCGGGGAACTCGCCCAGTTGCCGGGACTCGTCGACGGGGTCTCGGGAGTGCTCGACGGCGTCCCCGCGGCGGCCGTGCGTCGTCGGGTGCGCCGGTGGGTCGCGGGGCGGCGCGCGGTGCTGGCGACGGGCGGGCTCATCGGGGCGGGCGCCCTCGTCCTCCTGTTGACCGCCGTGCCGCCCGCACGCGCGGGCGACCCCGCGGCCGAGGCCATGGGGTCGGTGGAGCACCTCGACCCGCCGGGCGACCCCATCGATCGACCGTCGCCGGCGCCGGCGCAGGATCAGCCGGACGGGAGCGGGCTCCAAGGAGAACCCGAGCAGGTCGGCGGCGGAGCCGGATCGAACCCGACAGACCCGGTCCAAGCGGCCGCGGCCCTCCTCGAGATCCGGGCGGGGTGCCTGGCGAGCCGGGACCTCGCTTGCGTGGCGGCGTACGCGCAGCCGGGATCGCCGCTGGAGGCGCGCGACCTCTCCGCGATGGCGTCGGAGACCGTCGGAAGCGCCTCGCAGCCCGACCTCACGTCGATCTCGCTCGCCGCCGACCTCGGCGACGCGGTCGTCATGAAGGTCCCGGACGCGGGCGGACGCGAACCGGCCTCGCTCCTCATGATGCGGAGCGAGGCCGGTTGGCGTCTGCGTGAGTGGTTCGACTAGATGCCGAGGTCGCCCTCGAAGTCGCCCTCCTCGAGGCGGGCCTTGACCGCGGTGAGGAAGCGCGCGGCGTCGGCACCGTCGATGATGCGGTGGTCGTACGACAGGGCGAGGTACACCATCGAGCGGATCGCGATCGCGTCGGAGCCGTCCTCGGAGATCACGACCGGGCGCTTGACGACCACGCCGGTGCCGAGGATCGCGGTCTGCGGCAGGAACACCACCGGAGTGTCGAACAGCGCGCCGCGCGAGCCCGTGTTGGTCAGCGTGAACGTGCCGCCGGCGAGCTCGTCGGGCTTGAGCTGGTTGTTGCGCGTGCGCTCGGCGAGGTCGGCGATCTGCCCGGCGAGGCCCGCGATGTCGAGCTCGCCGGCGTCGCGGACCACCGGGGTGAGCAGGCCGCGCTCGGTGTCGACGGCGATGCTCAGGTTCTCGCGCTCCGGGTAGACGATGGCGTCGCCGTCGACCGTGGAGTTGATGATCGGGTAGGCACGCAGCGCCTCGACGGCGGCGAGCGCGAAGAACGGCAGGAACGAGAGCTTCGTCCCGGTCTTCTCCTGGAAGGTCCCCTTGACGCGGTCGCGAAGCCGGGCGACGCGCGTGACGTCGACCTCGACGACCGAGGTGAGCTGGGCGGTCGACTGCATCGAGACCACCGCGCGCTCGGCGACGACCTTGCGAAGGCGCGTCATCGGCTGCGTCGTCCCGCGCAGGGGCGACGTCTCCAGCGGCTGCCGCTCGGGCTTGGCGGCCGGCGCCTCGCCCGAGGCCGCAGGAGCGCCGGCCGACATCACGTCCTGCTTGCGGATGCGGCCGCCTACGCCGGTACCGGTGACCGACGCGAGGTCGACGCCCTGCTCGTTCGCGAGCTTGCGGACGATCGGGGTCACGTACCCCGACGGACCGGCGTGCGAGCCGCCGCTCGGAGCGGCGGGAGCCGCCTGTGCGGCGGGAGCCGGCTGCTGCGCCGGAGCGGCGGGAGCCTCCTGGGTGGGAGCAGCGGGAGCCTCGGGGGCGGCCGGAGCCGGCTGCTGCGCCGGAGCGGCGGGAGCCTCCTGCGCGGGCGCGGGCGCGGCCTGCGGTGCCGGTGCGGCCTGCGGGGCCGGGGCAGCCTCCTGCGCGGGTGCGGGAGCCTCCTGCGCGGGTGCGGGAGCCTCCTGCGCGGGTGCGGGAGCCTCCTGCGCGGGTGCGGGAGCCTCCTGCGCGGGTGCGGGAGCCTCCTGCGCGGGTGCGGGAGCCTCCTGCGCGGGTGCGGGAGCCTCCTGCGCGGGTGCGGGTGCCGCCTCGGCCTGCGGCGCCTCGGCGGCGGGCGCCTCGGCGCCCGAGCCGTCGCCGATCGTGACGAGCGCGGTGCCGACTTCGACGGTCTCGTCCTCCTGGACGAGGATCGCCTCGATGACGCCCGCGACGGGCGACGGGATCTCGGTGTCGACCTTGTCGGTCGACACCTCGAGCAGCGGCTCGTCGACCTCGACCCGGTCTCCCACGTTCTTCAGCCAGCGGGTGACCGTGCCCTCGGTGACACTCTCGCCGAGTGCCGGGAGGCTGACGGATTCGCTCATTCGCTTGTCTCCTTCACAGCGTGTGACGCGTTCTAGCTTATTGCAGTCGTATTTCGGCGCGACGGGGTCAGAGCGCGTGGAGCGGCTTGCCCGCGAGCTTCAGGAACGCCTCGCCGAGTGCCTCGTTCTGCGTCGGGTGCGCGTGGATCAGCGGTGCGATGTCCTCGGGGTAGGCCTCCCAGTTCACCGCGAGCTGCGCCTCGCCGATCAGCTCGCCGACGCGGGCGCCGATCATGTGCACGCCGACCACGGGGCCGTCGTTGACGCGGACGACCTTGATCGAGCCGCTCGTCTCGAGGATGTGGCTCTTGCCGTTGCCCGCGAGGTTGTATTCGTACGAGGAGACCTGGTCGGCGCCGTACTTCTCGGCGGCGCGGGCCTCGGTGTAGCCGATCGAGGCGACCTCGGGCTCGCAGTAGGTCACCTTGGGGATGTTCACGTCCTCGACGATGATCGGGTTCAGGCCCGCGATCTCCTCGGCGACGAAGATGCCCTGCTGGAAGCCGCGGTGCGCGAGCTGGAGGCCGGGGACGATGTCGCCGACGGCGTACACGCCGGGGACGCTGGTCTCGAGGTGCTCGTTCGTGATCACGAAGCCGCGGTCGATCGTCACGCCCGCCTCCTCGTAGCCGAGGTTCTGCGTGACCGGGCCGCGGCCGACGGCGACCAGGAGGAGCTCGGCCTCGACGGTCTCGCCGTTCTCGAGCGTGACGACCACGCCGTCGTCGTGCTGGGTGACGCCCTGGAAGCGCACCCCGAGCTTGTAGTCGATGCCCCGCTTGCGGAAGGCGCGCTCGAGCTGCTTGGAGATCGACTCCTCCTCGTTCGGGACGAGGTGGGGGAGCGCCTCGATGATCGTGACGTCGGAGCCGAAGGAACGCCACACGCTCGCGAACTCGACGCCGATGACGCCGCCCCCGAGGATCGCGACCTTCTTGGGGACGAAGTCGAGCTCGAGCGCCTGCTCGCTCGTGATGACGCGGCCGCCGAGCTCGAGCCCGGGCAGCGTGCGCGAGTACGAACCGGTGGCGAGCACCACGTTCCTTCCGACGAGGCGCTGGTCGCCGACGACCACGGCGTTCGCACCGTCGAGGCGGCCCTCGCCCTCGACGACCGTGATGCCGCGGGCCTTGACGAGTCCCTGCAGGCCCTTGAACTTGCTCGCGACGATGCCCTCGCGGTAGCGCGTCACCGCGGCGACGTCGATGCCCTCGAACGTCGAGCGCACGCCGAACTTCGCCGACTCCTTCGAGCTGTCCGCGACCTCGGCCGCGTGCAGCAGCGCCTTCGTCGGAATGCAGCCCCGGTGCAGGCACGTCCCGCCGAGCTTGTCCTTCTCGACGAGTGCCACGCTGAGGCCGAGCTGGACGGCGCGCAGCGCCGCTGCGTACCCTCCGCTGCCGCCTCCGAGGATGACGAGGTCAAAGTTCTGCTCGGACAAACGGATCTCCCTTGCGCATCGGATCTGCGGCGCGAGTCACCCGGTTTCGTGGCCGGGGAACGTCCGGGCGAGGATCGCCCCACACGACTGTACTACCTGGCGGAGGCCCGCTCGCCCAGCGCGATGAGGGTCCGGACCGCGGCGCCCGTGCCGCCCGCGCCGGTGAATCCCCAGGGCGCCGCGGTGTTGTACGACGGCCCCGCGATGTCGAGGTGCGCCCACGGGATGCGCGGCGCGTCGTCGCCCTCGCGGCGGCCGACGAACTGCTGAAGGAACACGCCGGCGAGGAGCATCCCGGGCACGACGGTCCCGAGCTTGGTGTTCGCGAGGTCGGCGACGTCGGACTTCAGCAGTGGGAGCAGATCCTCGGGCAGCGGCATGGGCCAGGTCGGTTCGCCCGCGGCATCCGCGGCGTCACGGACGCGCTCGACGAGGTCCGCCTCGCCCATGAGGCCGGTGATGCGATTGCCGAGCGCCACCACCTGCGCGCCGGTGAGCGTCGCGACGTCGACGATCGCGTCGGGCTGCTCCTCGCTCGCGGCGGCGAGCGCGTCGGCCATGACGAGGCGACCTTCCGCGTCGGTGTTCAGCACCTCGACGGTCGTGCCGCCCTTCATCCGGATGACGTCGTTCGGTCGGGCGGCGGTGCCCGACGGCATGTTCTCGGCGAGGCAGAGCCATCCGGTCGCCCGCACCGGCACCTGCAGCTCCGCGAGCGCGACGATCGCGGAGAGCACGGCGGCGGCGCCGGCCATGTCGGACTTCATGCCGACCATCGAGGCGCCGGGCTTCAGGGAGAGCCCGCCGGAATCGAAGGTGATGCCCTTCCCGACCAGGGCGAGGTGAGCGGATGCCTCGGCGGGCGCGTAGTCCAGGCGGACGAGTCGCGGCGGGCGCGACGAGCCCCCTCCGACGGCCAGGATGCCGTTGAACCCGCCCTCGGCGAGCGCCGCCTCGTCGTAGACGCGGACGTCGACGCCGACGGCCTCGGCGGCCTGCACGGCGATCTCGGCCAGCGCGGCAGGAGGCAGGTCGTTCGGCGCGGTGTTGACGAGGTCCTTTGTGCGGGCGACGGCGGACACGACGGCGCGCACGCGGTCGAGGCCGATCGTCGTCTCGTCCTCGGCGGCGTGCAGGACGATCCGCTCGGCCCCGGTCGGGCCCTCGCGGTACTCGGTGAAGGTGTACGCGCCGAGCGCGGCGCCCTCGACGAACGCCGAGGCGAGCCCTGCGTCGAGGCCGCCGGCCGCGAGGGCGACCGCCGAGGCGGACGCCAGGGCGCGGAGCGCGGCGCCGCCCGCGTGGCGCAGGGACGCGGCATCCGTCGTCTCGCCGACGCCGGTCGCGACGACGAGGACGTCGCGATCGGGCGCCGTCAGCTTCGTCACCTCGTCGAGTCCGCCCTTCGCACCGAGGCGCTCGAGGGCGGCGCCGAGCCACTCGAACCCGTCGTCGACGATCGGCGCGGGCCCGTCGCCCGTGCGCCGGACGGGCACGACGACGGCATCGGCGTCGGTCGTGGCTGCGGGTGAGGTCGCGAGTTCGATCGTGGGAACGGACATGCGTTCGATCGTAGGTCTTCGCTCGCCCTGGGTCCGCATCGGCCCTGTTCGCTCTGGGCATGCCCGCCGAGCCGCCGGGACGGCGGGGCCGCGCACGCCGCTCGGTACCCTTGAGGTATGCGCGACCCCCGCTCCCTGTACGAGCTCGATGCCGACGTCGAGGTCCCGCGCGGACTCCCGCTCGTCGCCGGCCTGACCGGGTTCGCCGACGCGGGGTCGGCGGTGGCGCAGACCACCGAGTACCTGCGGTCCACGCTCGACACCGAGGTCGTCGCGACCTTCGACGCCGACGAGCTGCTCGACTACCGGGCGCGTCGCCCGGTCATCCTGTTCGAGGGCGACCACCTCACCGACTACCGCCCGCCCCGGCTCTCGCTCGACCTCGCACGCGACGAGATCGGGCAGCCGTTCCTGCTCCTCACCGGGTTCGAGCCGGACTTCCAGTGGGAGCGGTTCGGCGCGGCGGTCCTGGGCCTGATCGAGCGGTTCGAGGTGGGCTCCACCACCTGGATCAACTCGATCCCGATGCCGGTGCCGCACACGCGGCCGATCGGGGTGACGGTGAGCGGCAACCGCGAGGACCTCATCGAGGCCATGTCGATCTGGCGCCCGACCACCCAGGTTCCGGCGAATGCGCTGCACCTCGTCGAGTACCGGCTGCAGGCGCAGGGTCACCCCACGACGGGATTCGTGCTGCTGGTGCCGCACTACCTCTCCGACGCGGAGTTCCCGTCGGCGGCGGTCGCCGCCCTCGAGTCGGTGAGCGCCTCGACGGGTCGGATCTTCCCGACCGACGCGCTCCGCGAGCAGGGCCGGGAGTTCACGGCGCGCATCGACGAACAGGTCGCGGAGAACGGCGAGCTCGCCAAGCTCGTGCACACGCTCGAGGAACGGCACGACGACTACATGGCGGGCACGACGCTGCGTTCGCCGCTCACCGACGAGGACGGCGAACTGCCCTCGGCCGACGAGATCGGCGCCGAGCTCGAGAAGTTCCTCGCGCGGCGCCGGAATCGCGACGCCGACGAGCGCTGATTCCACCCGCTGCCGGGAATTCCGGCATCACCGGGGACGTTGCACCACGTACAGGTCGGATCGCATCCCGAACCCGCGTTGCCGCGGGCGGTCGACGTGCTGCGGCCTGTATAATAGGGGGAAGGACCCGTTCTGGTCCGCCGTGCGACTCCCGTCGCCGCTGCTGCGGACTTGACATGGGTCCTCATCGTGTCCGAAATCACCGGGTCGCGACGCAGTCAGGCATCTCCGCAGGCCCGCCCAGGGGCCGTGCGGTGCGACGGTGAGGAAGAGGTTCAGTACACATGGCAGCCAAGACCAGCACGGCAGCGACCGACGAGGCGCCCCGCGCCGCCGGCGCGACCAAGCGCGCCACGTCGAAGTCGACGGCCACGTCGACGGCGGCGAAGGCCGCGACCACGAAGGCCGCCGCGAGCGCGAAGGCCGACGGCGCGACCGGAGGCAAGCGCAGCACGACCGCCTCCAAGACGCCGCGCACGTCCACCGCGAAGGGCGGCAAGGCGAAGTCGGCCAAGGCCGGCGCGAAGAAGTCGGCCGACGACGAGCTCGACGACGACGCCGGGATCGAGGAGGTCGCGGTCGAGGAGACGGCCGCCGACGAGGCGACGACTGAGGATGCCGGCGACGACGAGGAGGCCAAGCCCGCTCCCGTCGAACCGCACCCGACCGGTGCGATCGTCCTCCGGGCGTCCGACGACGAGGACGAGATCCCCGTCTACTCCACGACCATCACCGGTGCGACGGCCGACCCGGTCAAGGACTACCTGAAGCAGATCGGAAAGGTCGCGCTCCTCAACGCGGCCGAAGAGGTCGAGCTCGCGATGCGCATCGAGGCGGGCCTCTTCGCCGAGGAGAAGCTCTCGCACATGTCCGACGCCGAGAAGCGCTCGCAGCTCGGTCGCGAGCTGCAGTGGGTCGCCCGCGACGGCCAGCGCGCCAAGAGCCACCTGCTCGGTGCGAACCTGCGCCTCGTGGTCTCGCTCGCCAAGCGCTACACGGGTCGCGGCATGCAGTTCCTCGACCTGATCCAGGAGGGCAACCTCGGGCTCATCCGTGCGGTCGAGAAGTTCGACTACACGAAGGGCTTCAAGTTCTCGACGTACGCGACGTGGTGGATCCGGCAGGCGATCACCCGCGCGATGGCCGACCAGGCCCGCACCATCCGCATCCCCGTGCACATGGTCGAGGTCATCAACAAGCTCGCCCGGGTGCAGCGCCAGATGCTGCAGGACCTGGGCCGCGAGCCCACGCCCGAGGAGCTGTCGAAGGAACTCGACATGACCCCGGAGAAGGTCATCGAGGTGCAGAAGTACGGCCGCGAGCCGATCTCGCTGCACACCCCGCTCGGCGAGGACGGCGACAGCGAATTCGGCGACCTGATCGAGGACACCGAGGCGGTCGTGCCGGCCGACGCAGTGGGCTTCACGATGCTGCAGAAGCAGCTGGAGTCGCTGCTCGACTCGCTGAGCGAGCGCGAGGCGGGCGTGATCCGCATGCGGTTCGGCCTCGGCGACGGCATGCCGAAGACGCTCGACCAGATCGGCGACACGTTCGGCGTCACGCGTGAGCGCATCCGCCAGATCGAGTCGAAGACGATGGCGAAGCTGCGCCACCCGTCGCGGTCGCAGTCGCTGCGCGACTACCTCGAGTAGGCCGCCCGTGAAGTACGCGCCGGCGATCCTCGTCGGCCGGCTGACCAGGATCGCCGCTCGGCTGCGCAAGCCGGGCGGCGGTTCCGCGGTGCCCGGCCTCGTCGTCAACACGATCGCGCCAGGCTACCTCCGCACGACGCTGTCCGGGTTCCCGCAGGGGCTCGTCGTCGTCTCCGGCTCGAGCGGCAAGTCGACGACGACGAAGATGCTCGTGGCGATCCTGCGCGCCCACGGCGAGCGGGTGTTCACGAACCCGTCGACCGCGAACATCAGCCAGGGGCTGACGTCGGCGCTGCTCGAGCAGGCCGACTGGCGGGGCCGAGTGCCCGGCGACGTCGCCGTGCTCGAGATGGACGAGGGCCATGGCGCGCTCGTGATGGAGGGCGTCGATGCCCGCGTGGTGACCCTCACGAACGTGATGGTCGACCAGATCGACCGGTTCCACGACTCCGAGATGGTCGCCGGGATGCTGGCGAAGATCGCGGCGAGCGCACACGGGGCGGTCGTGGTGAACGCCGACGACGCGTTCCTCGAGCGCATCGCGTCGGACGTCGCCGACGGCGTTTCGGTGCGGCGCTTCGGCGTGTCCGCCGAGGTGCTCGCGGCGGCGCCGCGCGGGCTCGGCCACACGGAGACGAGCCGGCACCGCCTCGACCCGGCGGGCGGCGTCGTCGTGGCGTCCGTCGACGGCGCCTCCGCCGTCCTCTCCGACGCCGGCCGCGAGGTCGCGATCGGCCTGCCCGCACGCGGAACCCACTACGCCGTCGACGCGGCGGCAGCGTATGCCACCGCGAAGACGGTGCTCGGGGAGCGCTTCGAGGCCGACGTCGCGGCGCAGTCGCTGAGCGCAATCCCCGCGGTGTTCGGCCGCGGTGAGCGGGTCACGGTCCGCGGGCAGGAGGTCGACTTCGTCCTCGTGCAGAATCCCGCGAGCTACCAGCTCAACGTCGACAGCATCGCGCCCGGGACCGAGCAGGTCCTCTTCGCCATCGGATCCGACGTGCGCGACCCGTCGTACTTCTGGCCGACGGATGCCTCGTCGCTCGGCCGGGTCTCGATCGTGAGCGGTTCCAAGGCCGACGAGGCGGCGCTCATGCTCGCCTACGACGGCGTCCGGATCGACCGCGTCGAGCACGACCTCGGACGCGCGCTCGACGACTTCCTCGCCGCGCCGGCGCCGGAGAACGGCGTGAAGACCATCGTCTTCTCGGCCGATTCGATGCGCCGGACTCGCGCGCACCTCGGACTCACGGGAGCGGAATGACCCTCACGATCGTCTCCCTGCTGCCGTCGCTGCAGAACACCAACGGCGACGCCGAGAACGCGGCGGTCCTCGCCGCGCGCGCACGCTGGGCGGGCCTCGACGCGCGCGTCGTCGCGGTCGAGTCCGCGTCCGACCTGCCGGACCGCGTCGACGCGGTCGTGCTCGGCTCGGGCAGCGACGCGTCGCTCGAGCGGAGCAGGCGGATGCTGCTGGGTCTCCACGACGAGCTGCGTCGCTGGGGCACCGAGGGCGTCCCGATCCTGGCGGTCGGCACGGGCTGGGAGCTGCTCAGCTGGGGCATCGAGCTCGCGGACGGCGCGAGCGTCGAGGGCCTCGGCATCGTGGCCGGCCGTGCGGTGCCGCGCGATGCGCGCGTGGCGGGCGACCTCGTCGTGAAGGCCGGCGGCGGGCTGGGGCTCCTGGTGGGCTTCGAGAACCACGCCCGCGACTACGTCGGCGCCGAGGCGTCCCTGGTCGGGCGCGTCCAGGTCGGGTCCGGCAACGGTCGCGGATCCGGGCAGGAGGGCGTCCGCATGGGCGACGTCATCGGCACCCATCTGCACGGGCCCGTGCTCGCGAAGAACCCGCGACTCGCCGATGCCATGCTGGCGCGCGCGTGCGAGCGCGCCGGGCTCGAGTACACGCCGGGGGAGCGGACGGCCGAGGTCGACCGGTACGCGGAGGGCGCGCGGGCGCGGCAGCTGCGCGCAGCGGGTGTCGCGGCATCCGACAGCGCCTGACGTCGCCGGGCCGGACGCCCCTGCAGACGACGAACGCCCCCGGATTCCTCCGGGGGCGTTCGTGGCGTCTGTGGGACCGCGTCAGTTGCGCGTGTCGGTGAGCAGCCGGCTCGACTCGTCGTGCCAGCTGTGGGCGATCTGCGAGAGCTTCTCCTGGTGCTTGCGGCCGTGGTGGGCGCAGAAGAGGAGTTCGCCGCTCGCGACGACCACGCGGATGTAGGCCTGCGCTCCGCAGGCGTCGCAGCGATCGAGGGCCGTGAGCTCGTGCGGGGTGTCGAGTTCGTCGACCGCACCGGTGTCGGTGGTCTGGTTCATGGCGCCTCCTCCGTAGATCACGAGCCGTTTCCGTCACTCAATGAAAACACGACTCCGCCTGCGAACCTTCCGTGCGACCCCGCATTTCGCTCTACGCGAAGCGCCTGAGCCGGTCATGGGGGTGGCCCTCAGTAGGCTTGTGCGACGTGAGCTCCGACTATTCCGCCCGCCACCTCTCCGTCCTCGAGGGCCTCGAGGCGGTCCGCAAGCGACCGGGCATGTACATCGGTTCGACCGATTCCCGCGGCCTCATGCACTGCCTCTGGGAGATCATCGACAACTCCGTCGACGAGGCCCTCGCGGGTCACGGCACCGAGATCGACGTGGTGCTGCACGCCGACCACAGCGTCGAGGTCCGCGACCGTGCGCGGGGCATCCCCGTCGACGTCGAACCGAAGACGGGACTCACCGGCGTCGAGGTGGTGTTCACGAAACTGCACGCGGGCGGCAAGTTCGGGTCGGGATCGTACTCGGCCTCGGGCGGCCTGCACGGCGTCGGCGCCTCGGTCGTGAACGCGCTGTCGGAGCGCCTCGACGTCGAGGTCGACCGCGGCGGCGCGACCTGGGCGATGTCCTTCCACCGCGGCGAGCCCGGCATCTTCGACGACGACGGCTCGCGGTCGCCGAGTGCCGCCTTCCGGCCCTTCGAGCAGTCCAGCGAGCTGCGCAAGGTCGGGCGTGTCGCGAAGGCCGTGACCGGCACCCGGGTTCGCTACTGGGCCGACCCGCAGATCTTCACGCGCGGTGCGACCTTCCAGCTGGAGGACCTGCTGAACCGCGCCAGGCAGACCGCCTTCCTCGTGCCGGGGCTCGCGATCACGGTCTCCGACGAGCGCGGCGAAGAGCCGGAGACGCACCGGTTCCACTTCGAGGGCGGGATCTCGGAGTTCGCCGAGCACCTTTCCGTCGACGGGCCGGTGACCGACGTCTGGCGGCTGACGGGCGACGGGCGCTTCACCGAGACGGTGCCCGTGCTGAACGACCACGGGGCCATGATCCCCACCGACGTCGAGCGGCACTGCCACGTCGACATCGCGCTCCGCTGGGGCACCGGCTACGACACGGTCGTGCGGAGCTTCGTGAACATCATCGCGACGCCGAAGGGCGGCACCCATCAGTCCGGCTTCGAGCAGGGGCTCCTGAAGTTCGTCCGCCAGCAGGTCGAGCAGAACGCCCGCCGCCTGAAGGTCGGCAACGACAAGCTCGACAAGGACGACGTGCTCGCCGGGCTCACGGCGGTGCTCACGGTCCGCCTGCCGGAGCCGCAGTTCGAGGGCCAGACCAAGGAGGTGCTCGGCACGCCCGCGGTGCGCTCGATCGTGGCCTCCGTCGTGCAGAAGGCGCTCGGCGAGCGGTTCGCGTCCACCAAGCGCGACGACAAGGCGCAGACGTCCATGCTGCTCGAGAAGGTCGTCTCCGAGATGAAGGCGCGCATCTCGGCGCGCACCCACAAGGAGACCCAGCGGCGCAAGAACGCGCTCGAGACCTCGTCCCTGCCGGCGAAGCTGGTCGACTGCCGGTCGACGGATGTCGCGCAGAGCGAGCTGTTCATCGTCGAGGGCGACTCGGCCCTGGGCACGGCCAAGCTCGCCCGCGACAGCGAGCACCAGGCCCTCCTGCCCATCCGAGGCAAGATCCTCAACGTGCAGAAGGCATCGATCGCCGACATGCTCGGCAACGCCGAGTGCGCGTCGATCATCCAGGTGATCGGCGCCGGCTCCGGGCGCAGCTTCGACCTGTCGGCCGCGCGCTACGGCAAGGTCATCATCATGAGCGACGCCGACGTCGACGGCGCCCACATCCGCACCCTGCTGCTCACGCTCTTCTTCCGATACATGCGACCGATGATCGAGGACGGCCGCGTCTTCGCCGCGGTGCCGCCGCTGCATCGCGTGGTCGTCATGAACCCGGGCTCGAAGCCGAACGACGTGATCTACACCTACTCCGAGAAGGAGCTCGCAGGCGTGCTCGCGACCCTCCGGAAGCAGGGCAAGCGGTACCAGGACCCGATCCAGCGCTACAAGGGCCTCGGCGAGATGGACGCCGACCAGCTCGCCTCGACCACGATGGACCGCCGTCACCGCACGCTGCGCCGCGTGGGCGTGGCCGACGCCGAGAACGCCGGCCGGGTGTTCGAGCTGCTCATGGGCAACGAGGTCGCGCCGCGAAAGGAGTTCATCGTCGACAGCGCCGCCGCGCTCACGCGCGACCGCATCGACGCCTGAGCGCGCCGGCCGGGGCGACCTGACGACGCGCGGCGAGGGACGCGACCGCCGACGGAGGCCCCGCCCACCGAGGGTGGACGGGGCCTCCGTCGTGACGCCGCCGCGCATCGCGGCGAAGCGAGGTTCAGCGGATGGCGCGGCCGATGACGGCGACCACGGCGTCCAGCGTCTGGCCGGAGCCGTCGCGCTTCGCGCCGCCCTCCGGCAGCGGCCGGACGGCACCGTCGGTGCCGAGCGCGTGCGCCGGTCCGGGTCCGACCCACGCGACCGAGAGGCCGTCCTGGCCCTTGAGGAAGCGGTGCGCGCGGACGCCGCCGGTGGCGCGCCCCTTGCCGGGGAACTCCGCGAAGTCGGACACCTTCGCTGCTCCCGGGTCGGCGCCGAGGAGCGTGTCGCCGGTCGCCGCGACCGTCACGACGACGGCCGACTCGACGTCGGCCCGCCGGAGCACCGTGAACGAGATGACGCGGGCACCGGCGTCGAGCTTCACGCCGGCCATGCCGCCCGCCGGGCAGCCCTGCGGGCGCACGGTGGACGCGGGGAAGTGGAGGAGTTGCGCGTCGCTCGTGACGAAGACGAGCTCGTCGTCGTCGCCGCCCTGCGCGACGCCCACGACCCGATCGCCGGGCTTCAGCGCGATCACCTCGAAGTCGGGCCGGTTCGGGTAGTTCCCGGGGGCGACGCGCTTGACCACGCCCTGCTCGGTGCCGAGCACGATCGGTTGCTGGGAATCGAGTGACACCACCGCGAGCACCTGCTCGCTGCGGTCGGGGAGCGCCAGGTAGTCCGCGACGCGCACCCCGGCGCCGAGCTGCACCGAGTTCGGGGGCAGCGCGGGCAGGTCCATCGGGGAGAAGCGGACCAGCCGGCCCTTCGACGTGACGGCGCCGATCTCGGTGCGGCTCGTGGTGACGACCTCCGACCGCACCGCGTCGTGCTTGGAGCGACGGCTCGGGGGAGTGATCGCGACGACGGCCTCGCCCTCCGGGGCGTCGACGCGGGCGATCCGGCCCGTCGCGCCGAGGATCACGCGGCACGGCACATCCGCGTGCTCGAGGGTGGCGGGGTCGACCGCCTTGCGGGTCTTCGGCTGCACGCGCGCCTCGGTGAGCATCGTGCGCCGGGGGGTGCCGAACAGATCGGCCGCGCGGTCGAGTTCCTCGGCGACCTGGGCACGGATGCGCGCGTCGCTCGCGAGAAGCTCCTCGAGCGCGGCGATCTCGGCGAGCAACTGGTCGCGCTCGGCCTCGAGCTCGATGCGGGAGAACTTGGTGAGCCGTCGGAGGCGGAGCTCGAGGATGTACTCGGCCTGCAGGCGGCTGAGGTCGAAGACCTCCTCCAGGCGCGTGCGGGCCGCCTCGGCGTCGTCGCTCGAGCGGATGACCTGGATGACCTCGTCGATGTCGAGGATGGCGATGAGCAGGCCCTCGACGAGGTGGAGCCGCTCGCGACGCCGTGCCAGCCGGTACTCCGAGCGCCGCGTGATCACGCGGATCCGGTGGGCGAGGTAGACGTCGAGCAGCTCTCGGAGCCCGAGCGTCTGCGGCTGGCCGTCGACGAGTGCGACGTTGTTGATGTTGAAGGAGTCCTCGAGCGGAGTCATCCGGTACAGCTGCTCGAGGACGGCCTGCGGGTTGAAGCCGGTCTTCACGCCGATGACGAGTCGGAGGCCCTTCGTGCGGTCGGTGAGGTCGGCGACATCCGCGATGCCCGTGATCTTCTTGGCGGTGACGCCGTCCTTGATCTTCTCGATGACCTTCTCGGGCCCCACGAGGTAGGGCAGCTCGGTGACGACGAGGCCGGCCTTGCGCGGCGTGAGCTGCTCCACCGACACCTTCGCGCGGGTCTTGAAGGAGCCGCGCCCGGTCGCATAGGCGTCGCGGACGCCCGAGAGGCCGACGATCGTGCCGCCGGAGGGGAAGTCGGGGCCCGGCACGAACTCCATGAGCTCGTCGAGCGTCGCCTCGGGGTGCAGGAGCAGGTGGCGGGCGGCGGCGACGACCTCGACGAGGTTGTGCGGCGCCATGTTCGTCGCCATGCCGACCGCGATACCGCTCGCACCGTTCACCAGGAGGTTCGGGATCGCGGCGGGCAGCACCTCGGGCTGCTGGTGCGAGTTGTCGTAGTTGGGCACGAAGTCGACGACGTCCTCGTCGAGGTCCTCCGTCATCGACACGGCGGCGGGCGCCATCCTCGCCTCGGTGTACCGCGCGGCGGCCGGCCCGTCGTCGAGCGAGCCGAAGTTGCCGTGGCCGTCGACGAGCGGCACCCGCAGCGTGAACGCCTGCGCGAGGCGGACGAGGGCGTCGTAGATCGCACTGTCCCCGTGCGGGTGCAGCTTGCCCATGACCTCGCCGACGACGCGCGCCGACTTCACGTGGCCGCGGTCGGGTCGCAGCCCCATGTCGCTCATCATGTAGAGGATGCGGCGCTGCACGGGCTTGAGGCCGTCGCGCGCGTCGGGCAGGGCGCGCGAGTAGATGACGGAGTACGCGTACTCGAGGAAGGACCCCTGCATCTCCTCCGCGACGTCGATCTCGTCGATGCGCTCGGCGATCGGTGATGAGGGGGAATCGCTCGTGGCTGGGGTCATTCGTCGTCTCTACGCAGGGCGCGCCGGGGAGCACGCGCGGGGAACGGGGCCGCGCCCGGCCTGTGCCAGACTGGGCGCGATGCCAGCAATGCTACCGGTGCCCGCCGACGGAGCCCCGCGGCTCACCGGCGTGCTGCCCGCCGCGCTCGCCTCGATCGGCGGGGGAGCGGGCCCCTTCGACCTGCCGGCCGTGGACTCGGCCGTCGTGGTGCTCGTCGACGGACTCGGTGCCGGGAACCTGCGCTCCCGCTCGGGTCACGCGCGGTTCCTCTCCGCCGCGATGGGCCGGCGCGACGTGATCCGAACGGTGTTCCCCTCGACGACGGCCGCCGCGATCGCGAGCTTCGCCACCGGGCTCATGCCGGGGGCGCACGGGCTCATGGGCTACCGGGTCCCCGACCGCGCGAACGACCGCGTGGTGAACCAGCTGAGCGGGTGGGACGACCGGATGGTCCCGGAGGCTTGGCAGCCGCACGACACCGTGTTCGACCGTGCCGTCGAGCGGGGGCTGCGGGCGGTCGCCGTCGGCGGCACGCGCTACGCCACCTCCGGGTTCACCCGTGCGGTGCTGCGCGGCGCCGAGTACCGTGCGGGTGCGAAGATCCACGACCGGTTCGCCGCGGCGCTCGACGTGCTGCAGGAGGGCCCGGCCCTCGTGTACGTGTACGTGTCGGAACTCGACCAGATCGCCCATGCGCGGGGCTGGGAGTCCGACCGGTGGCTCGCCGCGCTCGAGTCGCTCGACGCCGAGATCGTCGACTTCGAACGACGGATGCCTCGGGGCACGGGACTGCTGGTGACCGCCGATCACGGCGTGCTCGACGTGCCGCCGCACCGGCACGTCTTCATCGACGCGGTGCCCGGCCTCGTCGCCGGCGTCCGCCATGTCGCCGGCGAGCCGCGGTGCCTCGGCCTCGTGCTCGAGCCCGGACTCGACGAGCCGGCGCGGGCGGACGTGCTCGACCGGTGGCGCGACGCCGAGGGCGAGCGCGCGTGGGTCCTCTCGCGCGACGAGGCGATCGCCGCAGGGCTCTACGGCGACGTCGAGGCGCGGAACGTCGACCGCATCGCCGATATCCTCATCGCCGCCCGGTCGGGCGTGGCGTACTACGACCGCCGGGAGGCCGACCGGCGCGGCGAGGACATGGTCGGTCAGCACGGATCGCTCACCGACGAGGAGACGCGGATCCCGCTCATCCGGCTTGGGGCGTACCGGCGCGGCTGACGCGGCAGGTCCGGCCGGAGACGACGGATGCCGCGGCGCGAGGCCGCGGCATCCGTCGTGTCGTTCGTCAGGCCGGGTACTGGCCCCGCTTGACCTGCGGCTTCGGCAGGCGGAGCGGGCGCAGCTGCAGGGCGCGCATCGCGGCGTACCAGCGGAAGCGCTCGACCTTGGTCGCGCCGAACTTCGCGGCGAGCTTCCGCTGCAGGGTGAAGCCGAGGATGATGACGTCGACCACGGAGATGAGGAAGAAGCCCCAGAGCGCGAAGATGCCGATGGTCTGCACCTCGTAGCTCGGGATGAACGTCAGCACGATCACCGCGAACATGACCGGGATGAGGATCTCGCCGATGCTGAAGCGCGCGTCGACGTAGTCGCGCACGAACTTCTTCTGCGGCCCGCGATCGCGTGCCGGCAGGTACTTCTCGTCGCCGGCCGCCATGCCGATCCGCGCGCGCTCGCGCGCCTCGGCCGCCTTCGCGCGCGCCTGGCGCGCGGCCTCCTTGCGGTCGTTCGGCACCAGCGGGCGCCGGTTCGCGGCCTCGCGCTCGGCACGGGTCGGGGTGGGTGCGCCCTTGCCGACCTTCGGCGTCGCGGGTGCGGCGTCGTCGGGTGCGGGAGCGGGCGTCTCGGTCTTGGGGTGCTTGGCCACGGGGGAGTCCTCGTCGAATCGGTTCCTCTTAAGATTAGCCGCATGAGCCAGACCCGAACCGACCCCTCCGCAGGAAACGGCGCCGACGCCGCATCGATCGTGCAGCGCCTCCGCGACGCCGTGGAGGCGGGCTTCCCCTCGACCGTCGCCGACCTGACCGACCTCGTGCGGATCCCGTCGGTGTCGTGGGCGGCCTTCGATCCCGAGCACGTCGCGCGGAGCGCCGAGGCGGTCGCCGAACTCGTGCGCGGGCTCGGGGTGTTCGACGTCGTCGACATCCGCCGGGCGCCGATCGGCGAGGGCGACGAGCTCGGCCAGCCGGCCGTCGTCGCGCGACGTTCGGCGCGGAACGGACGGCCCACGGTGCTCCTCTACGCCCACCACGACGTGCAGCCGCCAGGGCGCGACGAGGACTGGGACTCCGCGCCCTTTGAGCCGACCCTGCGCGGCGACCGCCTGTACGGACGCGGCGCCGCCGACGACAAGGCCGGCGTCATGGCCCACGTCGGCGCCGTCCGGGCGCTGGTCGACGTGCTCGGCAGCGACCTCGACCTCGGCATCGCGCTGTTCATCGAGGGCGAGGAGGAGTTCGGGTCCCGGTCGTTCTCCGCCTTCCTCAGGGAGAACCGCGACCTGCTGGAGGCCGACGCGATCGTCGTCGCGGACTCGAACAACTGGAACGTCGACACGCCGGCGCTCACCGTCGCGCTCCGCGGCAACGTGACCTTCCGCCTCACGGTCTCGACCCTCGCGCACGCCTCGCACTCGGGCATGTTCGGCGGGGCCGTCCCCGACGCGATGCTCGCCGCCATCCGGCTGCTCGCCACCCTCCACGACGCCGACGGGGCCGTCGCCGTCGACGGACTCGCGTCGGCCGACCTCGAGACGCCCGAGTACGACGAGGCGCAGCTGCGGGCCGAGGCCGGCCTCCTCGACGGCGTGACGCCCATCGGGCGCGGCAGCATCCTCTCGCGCATCTGGGCCCAGCCGTCGATCACCGTCACGGGCATCGACGCGCCCACCGTCGCCAACGCGTCGAACACGCTCAGCCCGAGCGTCGCGGTGCGCGTCAGCGCGCGCATCGCCCCAGGACAGGACGCCGCCGACGCCCTCGAGGCGCTGCGCGCCCACCTGGCCGCGAACGCGCCGTTCGGCGCCCGCGTCGACATCGACGACATCGACACCGGGCAGCCGTTCCTCGTGGACACGGACGGGTGGGCGGTCGCCGAGGCCAAGGCAGCGATGGCCGACGCGTGGCAGGCCGAGCCCGTCGACATCGGCGTGGGCGGTTCCATCCCGTTCATCGCCGAACTCGTCGAGGAGTTCCCGGACGCGCAGATCCTCGTGACGGGCGTCGAGGACCCGGACTCGCGCGCGCACAGTCCCAACGAATCGCTCCACCTCGGCGTCTTCCGCCGTGCGGTGCTCACCGAGGCGCTGCTGCTCGCGCGTCTCGAGGCGCGCGCGGGCGAGTGACGCCGGCGCGCCCGGTCGCGCGACGGATGCCGCCTCCGGGCGGATCCGCATCCTGCGCGGGTACAATCGGGCTGACCGACCTTCATCGAGGAGCGATATGAGCGACACGATCACCGACGCCCGCCACGGCGTGAAGCTGAGCGATCCGGCTGCCGACAAGGTGCGCAGCCTGCTCTCGCAGGAGGGTCGCGACGACCTGCGCCTGCGTGTGGCCGTCCAGCCCGGCGGATGCTCCGGCCTCATCTACCAGCTGTACTTCGACGAGCGCCTGCTCGACGGCGACGCGGTCGTGGACTTCGAGGGCGTCGAGGTCGTCGTCGACAAGATGAGCGTCCCGTACCTCGACGGCTCGACGATCGACTTCGAGGACACCATCCAGAAGCAGGGATTCACGATCGACAACCCCAACGCGCAGGGCAGCTGCGCGTGCGGTGACTCGTTCCACTGAACCGCCCCGACCTCGCACGAGGGAGACCGCCACGGCGGTCTCCCTCGTCGCGTTTCCGGCCGTCACGGGGCAGATCGGATGCACATCGGGCTGAACGCGCGCTGATGGTGCACGAGCGGGCCGCCGACTCGGAGTAGGCTAGGGCTGATCAATGCGCTTCGCTGAGAAGCGCCTTCGAATCTCCCGAAAGGTCACCGGTGCGCCACAATCGCCGTCTCCGATGGGCTGCTGTTCCGATCGCAGCGACGCTCAGCCTCGTCCTCGCCGGATGCACGACTGCTCAGCTGAACGGGTTCCTCCCCGGCTTCGTCGAGGGCGAGTCGCCCGTGACGAACCACACCGAGCGCGTCTCGGGCCTGTGGGTCACGTCGTGGATCGTGCTGCTCGTGGTCGGCGTCGTCACCTGGGGGCTCACCATCTGGGCCGTCGTCGCGTACCGCCGCCGCAAGGGCCAGACCGGCCTGCCGGTGCAGCTCCGGTACAACATGCCGATCGAGGTGTTCTACACGATCGTCCCGTTGATCCTGGTGCTCGGCTTCTTCGCCTTCACCGCTCGCGACCAGCAGGCCATCGAGCAGCGCTTCGCGGAGGGCGAGATCGACGTCAAGATCGAGGCGATCGCCAAGCAGTGGGCGTGGGACTTCAACTACGTCAACGAAGACGTCTACACCGCCGGCATCCAAGGCCAGCTCGACGACGAGGGCGACCCCGGATCGGTGAAGCAGGACGAACTGCCGACGCTCGTGCTGCCCGTCGGCGCCAACGTCGAGATCGCGCTCGAGTCGCGCGATGTCATCCACTCGTTCTGGGTGGTCGACTTCCTCTACAAGAAGGACATGTTCCCGGGGAAGACGAACTACATGTCGTTCGTCCCCGAGCGCGAGGGCACGTACGCCGGCAAGTGCGCCGAGCTCTGCGGCGAGTACCACTCGCTCATGCTCTTCAACGTCGAGGTCGTCTCCCAGGCCGAGTACGACAGCTACATCGAGGAGCTCCGCGACTCGGGCAACGAGGGCCAGCTCTCGACCGAGTACGACCGGAACCAGAACCTGCCCGGAACGGGCGCGCCCGAACTGAGTGAGGAGCACGAAGGCGAATGAGCACCACCACCGCACCGGCTCGCCCGACGGCCTCGTCGCAGCCGTTCGGCGCCCCCAAGGTCGAGCGCAAGGGCAACGTCCTCGTCAAGTGGATCACCTCCACCGACCACAAGACCATCGGGTACCTGTACCTGATCACGTCGTTCATCTACTTCTGCGTGGGCGGCGTGATGGCGCTGATCATCCGCGCCCAGCTCTTCGAGCCCGGCCTCGAGATCATCCAGACGCGTGAGCAGTACAACCAGCTCTTCACGATGCACGGCACGATCATGCTGCTCATGTTCGCGACGCCGCTCTTCGCGGGCTTCGCCAACGTGCTCATGCCGCTGCAGATCGGCGCGCCCGACGTCGCGTTCCCGCGCCTCAACGCGTTCGCGTACTGGGCGTTCAACTTCGGTTCGCTGATGGCCGTCGCCGGCTTCTTCACGCCCCAGGGCGCCGCGTCGTTCGGCTGGTTCGCCTACCAGCCGCTCGCGTCGACGACCTTCTCGCCGGGCATCGGCGGCAATCTCTGGATGCTCGGACTCGGCCTCTCGGGCTTCGGCACCATCCTCGGCGCGGTGAACTTCATCACCACCATCGTCACGATGCGCGCGCCCGGCATGACCATGTTCCGGATGCCGATCTTCACGTGGAACACCCTCGTGACCTCGATCCTCATCCTCATGGCGTTCCCGGTGCTCGCCGCCGCGATCCTCGCCGCCGCAGCCGACCGCGTGTTCAATGCCCACATCTACGACCCCGAGAACGGGGGCGTGATCCTCTGGCAGCACCTGTTCTGGTTCTTCGGCCACCCCGAGGTCTACATCATCGCGCTGCCGTTCTTCGGCATCGTCTCGGAGATCTTCCCGGTCTTCAGCCGCAAGCCGATCTTCGGCTACAAGACGCTGATCTACGCGACGATCGCCATCGCCGCGCTGTCGGTCACCGTGTGGGCGCACCACATGTATGTGACCGGCTCGGTGCTCCTGCCCTGGTTCGCACTGATGACGATGCTCATCGCGGTGCCGACCGGCGTGAAGATCTTCAACTGGATCGGCACGATGTGGCGCGGCTCGATAACGTTCGAGACCCCGCTGATCTGGTCGCTCGGCTTCCTCATCACGTTCGTGTTCGGTGGCCTGACGGGAGTCATCCTGGCGTCGCCGCCGCTCGACTTCCACGTGTCCGACACCTACTTCGTCGTCGCGCACTTCCACTACGTCGTCTTCGGCACGGTCGTGTTCGCCATGTTCGCCGGCTTCTACTTCTGGTGGCCGAAGTGGACCGGCAAGATGCTGAACGAGACGCTCGGCAAGTGGCACTTCTGGCTGCTGTTCATCGGCTTCCACACGACCTTCCTCATCCAGCACTGGCTGGGCGTCGTGGCCATGCCGCGCCGGTACTACTCCTACCTGCCGGAAGACAACATCACCTGGATGAACCAGCTGTCGACCGTCGGCGCCTTCATCCTCGCGGTCTCGCTGCTGCCGTTCTTCCTGAACGTGTACATCACGGCACGGCGTGCCCCCAAGGTGACCGTCAACGACCCGTGGGGCTACGGCGGATCGCTCGAGTGGGCGACGAGCTGCCCGCCGCCGCGGCACAACTTCACGTCGATCCCCCGCATCCGCTCGGAGCGCCCGGCGTTCGACCTGAACCACCCGGAGGCAGGCATCCCGGTCGGCATCGGCCCGGCGAAGGATGCCCCGAATGCCCCCGTCGTCGACGCAGAGACCAAGGAAGTCAAGTAGATGCGCGCCAATGTCATCCTGTTCTGGATCCTGACCGGCTTCTTCGCCCTCTCGGCCGCCGTCTACATCTTCTGGACGGCGATCGACGAGAACGAGCCGGGGGTCGAGTGGGTCGGCCTCGTCGCGATCTCCCTGAGCGGCGTGCTCAGCGCGTTCATCGCGTTCTACCTGGGTCGCGTGCACAAGGAGCAGGGCGGGGAGCTGCCCGAGGACCGTCTCGACGCGAACATCGATGACGGCGACGCGGAGCTCGGCTTCTTCAGCCCGTGGAGCTGGTGGCCCATCATGCTCGCCGGCTCGGCTGCGCTCGCCTTCCTCGGCCTCGCGGTCGGCGTCTGGATCACCTTCCTCGCGCTGGGCCCGGTCCTGATCAGCCTCGTCGGCTGGGTCTACGAGTACTACCGCGGGAACTTCGCGCGCTGAGCCACTCCCGCACCACGACGTCCCCGGCCCTTCGGCGCCGGGGACGTCGTCGTTCTCACGCCCGCCGCGCGCTCGCGATGCGCCACGGCCCGACCCGCACGACGTCCTCCAGGGTGAACCCCGCGACGCGGAGCGCCTCGTACATCGCGTCAGGGGAGTGCACGTAGCCCCGGTACTCGCGGCCGCGGAGTCGCATCGCCAGGTTCACGGTGTTCACGAGCGCGCGTCGAAGCCACGTGTCCGGCGGGTGACTGAACACCACGGTGCGGCGGGCGTGCGTCGCGGACGCCGTCAACAGCGCCCCGGCGTTCGGGTAGCAGCACACGACGCGGTGCAGCACCACGTGGTCGGCGGTCGGCACGTGCGCGCCGTCGGTCGCGATGTCCACGCCGATCAGCCGCCGCGCCCGTCCGACGAATCCCTCCTCGGCGAGCAGCGCGCGGGCCCGGGCTTCGTAGGCCCCGGACAGCTCGAGGTTGGTCGTGCTCGACGCGCCGCGTCGGAGCAGCTCGAGCTGGATCGCGCCGATGCCGCCACCCACCTCGAGGACGGACCGGCCTGCCACGCCGTCGGACTCGAGACGTTCCGCGATCCGGCGCTCCGGACGAGTCAGGCCGCGACGACGGTACCGCCGCGCGAGGTCGGCGGCGAACCGATCGTCGAACACGTCGTCGTATCGCGCCTGCCCCCGACCGCAGCAGTCGTCCATGCGCCCAGTATGCACCCGCGGCAGGACGCGCCGTCGCGGGTCAGGCGTCGGTGTGGCGGAACTCCAGCACGTCCACCGACACCGTGACGGAGCGGACGCCGGTGCCGTCCTCCGAGGCGGCGCGTGCGCTCTCGTGGTGCGCCGAGGGCCCCATGCCGGCCAGCAGAGCCCGGTGGGTGGCATCCGTCTCGATCGAGTACTCGACGCGGCGCGCCGCCGCGCGAGCGAGCCCCGTCGGCGCGAGCTGCTCGGTGACCGTCGCCGCCTTCTCCGGTGGGATGTCGAGTATCATGCCGCGTTCGCGCAGCTCACCGAGGTGCGCGGCACTCGGGACGACGACGACCAGTCGTCCGCCGGGACGCAGGATCCTCGCGAACTCGGCCGGGTTCCGGGGCGCGAACACGTCGAGGATCACGTCGGCGGTCGCGTCGCGGATGGGGAGCGGGCGCCAGATGTCGAGGACGACCCCGGTCGCGCCGGGCATCGCCCGGAGCGCCATCCGGACGGCATCCGGGGAACGATCGGCGAGCAGCACGTCGGTACCGGGCAGCGCGGCGGCCAGCCGGGCGGAGTAGTAGCCGGTTCCGCAGCCGAGGTCGGCGATGCGGAGCGCACGGGCGGCCTGTCCGGTCGGCGACGCCGTTCCGGCCGCGGCGATCACGGCGTCGGAGATCGGTGCGAACGCGCCGCCGTCGAGCAGCTGCGCTCGTGCCGCCAGCATCCGACGGTCGTCGCCCACCGTCCGCGGCGCGCGCGGCGGGAGGAGCGTCAGGAACCCGTGCTTCGAGCGGTCGAAGCGATGACCGTTCGCACAGCCGTACACGCGATCGGAGACCTCCGAGAGGTCGGAGACGCAGTTCGGGCACCGGAGCCAGGTCGAGTCGATCGACATGGTCCGGTGCCCGAACTCAGGTGCTGCGGCGATCAGTGGTGATCGTGGTGCGCGGCCTCCAGCTCGCCCTTCGTGACCGGCGCGATGCGGTCCTCGAAGAACCAGCGGGACATGCCGGCACGGAGGCGCTGGCCGACGGTGATCTTCCCGCGGGCGTTGGGTCGGATCATCAGCGGCTCGTACGACTCGTAGCTCACGAGCTTCCAGCGCTCGTACTCGTCGAGCGGCTGGTGCACCTCGATGAACTCGCCGCCGGGCAGCTTGACGATGCGGCCGGACTCGTAGCCGTGCAGCACGATCTCGCGGTCCTTCTTCTGCAGCGCGATGCAGACGCGCTTCGCGACGAAGTACGCGACGATCGGACCGAGGAAGAGCAGCGCCTGCAGCGAGTGGATCACGCCCTCCATCGTCAGCTTGAAGTGCGTGGCGATGATGTCGGAGCTCGCGGCGGCCCACAGCACGGCGTAGAAGGTCACGCCGGCGGCGCCGATCGCGGTGCGGGTCGGGTTGTTGCGCGGACGGTCGGCGATGTGGTGCTCGCGCTTGTCGCCGGTGACCCAGGCCTCGATGAACGGGTAGATCAGCACGGTCACGATGAACAGGCCGAGCCCGATCAGCGGAACCAGGATGTTGAACGACCACGTCCGCTCGAACAGCACGAACTCCCAGCCCGGCGGGATCAGGCGCAGCGCACCGTCCGCGAAGCCGATGTACCAGTCGGGCTGGGTACCGGCGGAGACGGGGGAGGGGTCGTACGGTCCGTAGTTCCAGATCGGGTTGATCGTGAACAGCGACGCGATGAGCGCCAGCACGCCGAACACCAGGAAGAAGAAGCCGCCGGCCTTGGCCGCGTAGATCGGCAGGATGGGAGGGCCGACCGCGTTCTGCTGCGTGCGCCCGGGCGCCGCGTACTGGGTGTGCTTGTGCACGACGACGAAGAGGAGGTGCAGCGCGATGAGCGCGAGCAGGATCACGGGCAGCAGCAGGATGTGCAGCGTGTAGAGGCGTCCGACGATCGCGGTGCCGGGGAACTCGCCGCCGAAGAGGAGGAACGAGGTCCACGTGCCGATCAGCGGGATGCCCTTGATCATGCCGTCGATGATCCGGAGGCCGTTGCCGGAGAGCAGGTCGTCCGGGAGCGAGTAGCCGGTGAAGCCCTCGCCCATGGCGAGGATGAACATCACGAAGCCGATGACCCAGTTCAGCTCGCGCGGCTTGCGGAACGCACCGGTGAAGAAGATGCGCAGCATGTGCAGGCCGATGGCGGCGACGAACATGAGCGCGGCCCAGTGGTGCATCTGCCGGACGAAGAGCCCTCCGCGGAGGTCGAACGAGATGTCGAGCGTCGAGGCCATCGCGACCGACATCTCGACGCCCTTGAGCGGCACGTAGGAGCCGTCGTACTCCACCTCGGCCATCGAGGCCTGGAAGAAGAACGTCAGGAAGGTGCCCGTGATGAGGATGACGAGGAAGCTGAACAACGCCACCTCGCCGAGGAGGAACGACCAGTGGTCGGGGAAGGCCTTGCGGCCGAGCTCCTTGACGAACGTCGAGACGCTCGTCCGCTCATCGATGTAGTTCGAGGCGGCCGCCGTGAAGGTACGACGCTGCGGCGCGCGGGTGGTTGCGGTGCTCAATGACGCTCCCAGAAGCTCGGGCCCACGGGTTCGGTGAAATCGCTCTGCGCGACGAGGTAGCCCTCGTCGTCCACCATGATCGGCAGCTGCGGCAGCGGCCGGGCGGCCGGTCCGAAGATGACCTCGCAGTGGTTGGCCACGTCGAACTGCGACTGGTGGCACGGGCAGAGCAGGTGGTGCGTGTGCTGCTCGTACAGGGCGACGGGGCAGCCGACGTGCGTGCAGATCTTCGAGTAGGCGACGATGCCGTCGTAGGACCAGGATGCGCGGTCCGGGAGCTCGTTGAGCTCATCGGGGTTCAGGCGCATGAGCAGGACCGCGGCCTTGGCCTTCTCCTCGAGCTTGCCGTGATGCAGCTCGCTGAGGCCCTCGGGGATCACGTGGAAGGCGCTGCCGATGGTGACGTCGGAGGCCTTGATGGGCACGCCCGACGGGTCGAGCGTGAGTCGCGTGCCCTCCTTCCACATGGTGTGGCTGAGGAGCTCGACGGGGTTCTCGTCTTGCGGAGCGAGGCCGCGGAAGAGCACGACGGCGGGGAGCGGGAAGACCAGGAGCGCGCCGATGAGGCTGTTCCGGATGACCGAACGACGGGTGAAGCCCGACTCACGGTCGGCGTCCTGGAACACCTTGACCGCGCCCTCGCGGGACGCCACGTTGCCGCCGACCTTGTGGCGCTCGTCGGCGATCTCGACGTCGGTCATGACGGCCTTCGCCCAGTGCACCGCGCCGAAGCCGATGCCGAGGAGTGCGAGGGCGGCGCCGAGGCCGATGAAGAGGTTGTTCAGCCGGACGTCGCCGACGTCGTTGCCCTCCATCGGGAAGAGCATGTACGCCGCGATCGCCCAGATGCTGCCGAGGATCGACAGGTAGAAGAGCGTGTACACCGTGCGCTGCGCACGCTTCTCCTTCTGCGGGTCCTCATCCGTGACGCGCGGCCGGTGCGGCGGGAAGCCGGGGTTCTCGAACGCGTCCGACTGGATGAGGGCGGTGCCCGTCTTCACGGCGGGGACGGTCTCGGCGTGCGACGAGTCGGCAGCGGCGAGTTCCGTGCCGCTGTGGTCGTCCTGTGCCATGGTTCTCCTTCTTCGCTTCTTCGGTGCGGGCCCTAGTTGGACTTCGCCGTGATCCACACGGTGATCGCGACGATGGCGCCGAGACCGAAGATCCAGATGAACAGACCCTCCGCGACCGGGCCGAGCGAGCCGAGCTCGAAGCCACCGGGCGAACGGTTGTCCTGCACGTACTGCAGGTAGGTGATGATGTCGCGCTTGTCTTCCGGCGAGATGTTCAGGTCGTTGAACACCGGCATGTTCTGCGGCCCGGTGACCATGGCCTCGTAGATGTGCACGCCCGAGACATCCGTCAGCGGGGGAGCGAACTTGCCCTCGGTCAGGGCGCCGCCGGCGCCGGCCACGTTGTGGCACATGGCGCAGTTGATGCGGAACAGCTCCGCACCGTTCGCCGCGTCGCCGCCGCCGTTGACGAGGCTGTCGGCGGGGATGTCGGGGCCGGGCCCGAGCGAGCCGACGTAGTAGGCGAGTTGCTTGACCTGCTCATCGGCGAACTGGACGGGCTTCTGCTCGGCCTGCGGGCCCTGCATCTGCATGGGCATGCGACCGGTGCCGACCTGGAAGTCGACGGCCGCCGCGCCGACGCCGATGAGGCTCGGTCCCTCGTCGGTGCCCTGCGCCTCGAGGCCGTGGCAGGTCGCGCAGTTGGCCTGGAAGAGCTTCGAACCCTCTTCGATCGTCTCCTGCGACGTGGGGGAGGGCTCGGCCTGGGCCGTCGTCGTGCTGAAGGCGGCGTAGGCGCCTCCGGTGAACACGAGGCCGAGCGCGAGCAGCGCGGCGGTGGCGAGCGGATGCCGGCGGCCGGTGCGTCGCTTCGAGCGGTTCATTGATCTCTTCCTGTTCACGGGCATTGCGGGGTGATCGCTCCTGGCTCGGGCTACTTGAGGACGTAGATGACGAGGAAGAGGCCGATCCAGACCACGTCGACGAAGTGCCAGTAGTACGACACGACGATCGCGCTGGTGGCCTCCTTGTGGCCGAAGTTCTTGACGGCGAAGACGCGACCGATGACGAGGAGGAACGCGATGAGGCCGCCGGTGACGTGCAGCGCGTGGAAGCCGGTCGTCAGGTAGAAGGCCGAGCCGTAGGCGTTCGAGTCGAGCGCGATGCCCTCGGACACGAGCTGGGCGTACTCGAGCGACTGGCCCGCGACGAAGATCGCACCCATCACGTACGTGACGAAGAACCACTCGACCATGCCCCAGTCGCGCAGCTTCCAGCTGGTGCGGTAGGGCTGCATCCGCTCGGCGGCGAACACGCCGAACTGGCACGTGAAGGAGGACGCCACGAGGATCAGCGTGTTGACGAGGGCGAACGGGACGTTCAGCCGGCCGGCCTCGAAGTCCCACAGCTCCGGGGACGTCGATCGCAGCGTGAAGTAGATCGCGAAGAGGCCCGCGAAGAACATGACCTCGCTGCCAAGCCACACGATGGTACCGACCGCGACGGTGTTCGGCCGCTTGATCGCGGGCGCGCTCGTCTGAAACGTCATTGAGGTGCTCGTCACGCTCACCATTATGGCTGATCCTCGGACGTGTTTTCGGACGGGGCGGGTCCGGATACGGGCGATTTTCTCCGACGAGCCCCGGATCGCGCTGGTCGAACGCCGTGAATCCGCCGCGAATCCGCGCGGATAGGATCGATCGCATGCCCTCCATGCAGACCTGGCCGGAAGTCCTGAACGCGCTCCTCGCGGGCGACGACCTCAGCGTGTCGGATGCCGCGTGGTGCATGGAGCAGGTCATGACGGGCGCCGCGACCGACGCGCAGCTGGCGGCATTCCTCGTCGCGCTGCGCGTCAAGGGCGAGACCGTCGACGAGATCGTCGGCTTCCGCGACGCCATCCTCGACCACGCGGTCGAGCTTCCGGTCGACGCCATGGCACTCGACATCGTCGGCACGGGCGGGGACCGCTTCGGGACCGTCAACGTCTCGACCATGGCCTCCGTGGTGTGCGCGGCCGCCGGCGTGCCGGTCGTCAAGCACGGCAACAAGGCCGCGAGTTCGGCGTCGGGCTCGTCCGACGTCCTGGGCGCGCTCGGCATCGACCTCACCATGCCGGCACACCGGGTGGCCGAGGTGCTCGGCGAGACGGGCATCACCTTCGCCTTCGCCGCCGCCTTCCACCCCGGCTTCCGGCACGCCGGCCCCGTGCGCTCGCAGCTCGGCGTGCCGACCGTCTTCAACTTCCTCGGTCCGCTGTGCAATCCGGCCCGCCCCGAGGCATCCGCCGTCGGCGTCGCCCACCTCGACCGGGTGCCGCTCATCGTCGGCGTGTTCCAGACGCGCGGTGCGACCGCACTCGTCTTCCGCGGCGACGACGGGCTCGACGAGCTCACCACGACCGGGCACAGCCACATCTGGGAGGTGTCGCGCGGCACGGTCAAGGAGCACGACCTCGACCCGCGCGACCTGGGGATCCCGCGCGCCTCGATCGACCAGCTCCAGGGCGGCGACGCGGCGCACAACGCCGAGATCGTGCACGAGGTCTTCGCCGGCGCTCGCGGTCCGGTCCGGGACATCGTGGTGCTGAACGCCGCCGCCGGGCTCGTGTCGTTCGAGCTCGCGAACGACCCGAGCCAGTTCCAGCGGACCATCCTCGAGCGGTTCCACGAGAAGATGGCGGTCGCGGAGGGCGCGATCGACAGCGGGGCGGCGGCCCGGAAGCTGGAGGACTGGGTGGCGGCGACCCGGCGCTGAGTCGCGACGCGGCACGATGCGCGGCGGATCCGCGGCCCGCTCGACCGTCCGCCCCGGGACGACGGACGGGGCCCCGCCGAAGCGGGACCCCGTCGCATGGACCAGCAGGATCAGCTGACGTCCTCGTCGACCCAGTCGAAGGTCTTCGTGACGGCCTTCTTCCAGAGCCGGAGCTGGCGCTCCCGCTCGTCGGCATCCATCTGCGGCTCCCAGCGACGGTCCTCCTGCCAGTTGGCACGGAGGTCGTCCAGTCCCGACCAGAACCCGGTCGCGAGTCCCGCGGCGTAGGCCGCGCCGAGCGCGGTCGTCTCGGCGACGACCGGGCGCACGACGGGCACGCCGAGGATGTCGGCCTGGAACTGCATGAGCGTGTTGTTCGCGATCATGCCGCCGTCGACCTTGAGCTCGGTGAGCTCGACGCCGGAATCCGCGTTCACCGCGTCGAGCACCTCGCGCGTCTGGAACGCGGTGGCCTCGAGTGCCGCCCGCGCGATGTGCCCCTTGTTCACGTAGCGGGTCAGGCCCACGAGCGCACCGCGTGCGTCCGGACGCCAGTAGGGGGCGAAGAGCCCCGAGAAGGCGGGCACGAAGTACGCGCCGCCGTTGTCCTCGACGGACTTCGCCAGCTCCTCGATCTCGGGAGCCGACGAGATGAGGCCGAGGTTGTCGCGCAGCCACTGCACGAGCGACCCGGTCACCGCGATGGCGCCCTCGAGTGCGTAGTGGGCCGGCTGGTCGCCGAGCTTGTACCCGAGCGTGGTGAGCAGCCCGTTCTTCGAGTGGACGATCTCGGTGTCCGTGTTGAAGATCAGGAAGTTGCCCGTGCCGTAGGTGTTCTTCGACTCTCCCTGGTCGAACGCCGCCTGCCCGAAGGTGGCCGCCTGCTGGTCGCCGAGGATGCCCGCGACGGGCACCTCGCGCAGGAGGCTCGACGACTCGACCGTGCCGTAGACCTCGGACGACGACTTGATCTCGGGCATCATCGAGCGCGGAACGCCGAAGATCTCGAGGATGTCGTCGCGCCACGAGAGGCTCTCCAGGTCCATGAAGAGCGTGCGGCTCGCGTTCGTGACATCCGTCGCGTGCACGCCGCCGTCGACGCCGCCGGTCAGGTTCCACAACACCCAGCAGTCGGTGGTGCCGAAGATCAGGTCGCCGGCCTCGGCCTTCTCGCGCGCGCCGTCGACGTTCTCGAGGATCCAGACGATCTTCGTGCCCGAGAAGTACGTCGCGAGCGGCAGCCCGACGTCCTGCTTGAACCGCTCGACGCCGCCGTCGGCGGCGAGGCGGTCGACGATCGGCTGCGTGCGGGTGTCCTGCCAGACGATCGCGTTGTAGACGGGCTCGCCGGTGTTCCGATCCCACACCACGGCGGTCTCGCGCTGGTTGGTGATGCCCACCGCGGCGATGTCGTGACGGGTCAGGTCGGCCTTGCCGAGGGCCTGGCCGATCACCTCGCGGGTGTTCTTCCAGATCTCCATCGGGTCGTGCTCGACCCAGCCGGCCTTCGGGAAGATCTGCTCGTGCTCGAGCTGCCCCGTGGAGACGATGGAGCCCGAGTGGTCGAAGATGATCGCTCGCGTGCTCGTGGTTCCCTGGTCGATCGCCAGGATGTAGTCGGCCATGTCCGATGCGTCCTCTCTGTCGCAGTGATGGAATGTGCCAGTCCGCGGGCGACGGTTCGCGTCGCGGCGCGCGGACGGACGAGGGGCCGGTCGTGCGGACGACCGGCCCCTCGGTGATCAGCCCAGGATCGGGAGCGCGACGAGCGCGGCCCACCCGGCGAGCACGCCGCCGATGATCGGGCCGACGACCGGGACCCAGGAGTAGCCCCAGTCGCTCGAGCCCTTGCCGGCGATGGGCAGCACGGCGTGCGCGATGCGCGGTCCGAGGTCGCGGGCCGGGTTGATCGCGTAGCCGGTCGGGCCACCGAGCGAGGCGCCGATACCGATCACCAGGAGGGCCACCGGCAGTGCGCCGAGCGCCGCGAGGCCCGAGGCGTCGCCGTTGCGGCCGAAGCCGATGACGACGAAGACCAGCACGAACGTGCCGATGATCTCGGTCACGAGGTTCCACCCGTACGAGCGGATCGCGGGACCGGTCGAGAACACGCCGAGCTTGTTGGCGGCCTCGGGCTCCTCGTCGAAGTGCTGCTTGTAGGCCAGCCAGACGATGATCGCACCGAGGATCGCACCGATGAGCTGCGCACCGATGAAGGTGAGCACCGACAGCGCGTCGACGGGCACCGTCGTGCCGAATGCGGGATTGCCGAACTCGGTCGCACCGTTGGCGACGAGGCCGAGGGTGACGGCGGGGTTGATGTGCGCACCGGACGCATAGGCCACGACGACGCCGGAGAAGACCGCCAGGCCCCAGCCGATGTTCACCAACAGGAACCCGCCGTTGTAGCCCTTCGTCTTCACCAGGGCGACGTTCGCCACGACTCCGCAACCGAGCAGCACGAGCATCGCCGTGCCGACGAGTTCGGAGAGGAACAGCACTCCGAGATTGTCCACGTTGACCTTCCATCCTTTCGCCGTGCCCGAGGGGCCGCGCCCCAGGGCGGATCAGCGCCCACCATACTCGCGTCGAGGAGATCCGCGGAAGGGCGCGCAGGTTTCGCCGGAGAGCCCTTTCATCCGCGGGCGCCGCGGGAGTAGTTTTGCGGGGGAGTGCCGCGTCGACGTCGACAGGCGACGGGCCGGGCGGGTGCGGTCGAGGGGAAAGGGACGTTTCCGTGAAGAAGATCATCAACGATCCCAAGCACGTGGTCGACGAATCAGTCGCGGGCTTCGGCCTGGCGCACGCCGATCTCGTCAGGATCGAGACGGATCCCATCCACGTCGTGCGCGCGGACGCGCCCGTCGCGGGCAAGGTCGGGCTCGTGTCGGGCGGCGGCAGCGGGCACGAGCCGTTGCACGCCGGGTTCGTCGGCCCGGGAATGCTCGATGCCGCCGTGCCCGGCGCGGTGTTCACCTCGCCGACCCCGGACCCCATCCTGGCGGCCACGAAGGCGGTCGACGGGGGCAAGGGCGTCCTCCACATCGTGAAGAACTACACCGGCGACGTGCTGAACTTCGAGACGGCCGCCGACCTCGCGGCCGCCGACGACATCCAGGTGCGAGCCGTCGTCACGAACGACGACGTGGCCGTCAAGGACTCCCTCTACACGGCGGGCCGCCGTGGCGTCGGCGGCACGGTGCTCGTCGAGAAGATCGCCGGCGCAGCGGCGGAGCGCGGCGACACGCTCGACGAGGTGGCCGAGATCGCCGAGCGCGTGAACGCGAACGCCCGGTCGATGGGCATGGCGCTCACGCCGTGCATCGTCCCGCACGCCGGCGAGCCCAGCTTCACGCTGGCCGAGGACGAGGTCGAGATCGGCATCGGCATCCACGGCGAGCCCGGGCGCGAGCGGATCAAGCTCGAGCCGGCGGACGCGATCGTCGATCGCCTGATCGGACCGATCATCGAGGACCTGCCGTACTCGTCCGGCGACCGCGTGCTGCTCTTCGTCAACGGCATGGGCGGCACGCCGCAGATCGAGCTGTACATCGCCTACCGCCGTGCCGCCGCGGTGCTCGCGGAGCGCGGGATCACGATCGAGCGCTCGCTCGTCGGCAACTACATCACGTCGCTCGAGATGCAGGGCTTCTCGATCACCCTGCTCAAGCTCGACGACGAGATGGTCGGGCTCTGGGACGCCCCCGTGCACACCGCTGCGCTGCGGTGGGGCCGATAGGGGCGGCCGCGGTGGGATTGGACATCACCTGGGCGGTGGACTGGGTCAGGCGCAGCGCGGACTCGATGTCGGAGCACCGCGTCGAGTTGATCACGCTCGACCGGGAGATCGGTGACGGCGACCACGGGGAGAACATGGATCGCGGATTCCAGGCGATCCTGCCCAAGCTCGACGACCTCCCGGCGGGATCGACGCCGGCCGACGTGCTGAAGCTGGTCGCGACGACACTCATCTCCACGGTGGGCGGCGCGGCAGGACCGCTGTACGGCACGGCGTACCTCAAGGGCTCCGGCGCGATCGCGGGGGAGTCGTCGATCGACGCGGCGGCCGTCGCATCGTTCCTCGAGGCCTCACGTGACGGGATCGTCGCCAGGGGGAAGGCCGAGTCGGGCGACAAGACGATGGTGGATGCCTGGACCCCGGCGGTCGATGCGGCCAGGGCTGCGGCCGACGGCGGCGCCAGCGCGGCCGAGACGCTTCGGGCTGCAGCGGATGCCGCGGCAGCGGGTTCCGACGCGACGATCCCGCTCGTCGCGCGGAAGGGTCGCGCGAGCTACCTCGGCGAGCGCTCGGCGGGTCACCGGGACCCGGGCGCGCAGTCGACGGCCTACCTCCTCGAGGCGGCGGCGGCGGCGGCGTCCAACGGGACCAGTGCCTGAGATGGCGGACGGGGACCGCATCGGGATCGTCGTCGTCTCGCACTCCGAGCAGCTCGCCGCGGGCGTGGTGGAGCTCGCACACCAGATGGCACCGAACGTGCGCATCGAACCGGCGGGCGGCACCGACGACGGTCGCATCGGCACGAGCTTCGAGCGCGTCACGGCGGCGATCGGAGCGGCGGACACCGGAGTCGGGGTCGTCGTCCTGTGCGACCTCGGCTCTGCGATCCTCACCGCCGAGACGGCGATGGACTTCCTCGACGACGACCAGCGCGAGCGGGTCCGCATCGCGGATGCTCCCCTCGTGGAGGGCGCGGTCGCGGCATCCGTCGCCGCCGAATCGGGCGACCCGCTCGAGACGGTCGTGCGCGCCGCCGAGTCGGCCGGCGGGGGAGCGGCCGCCGAGTCGTCCTCCCTTCCGGCGGCCGCGACGCCGCCCGATACGGCCGCGACGCCGGGTCGCGTCAGCCGACGCGTCACGCTCACGAACGCGGACGGACTGCACGCTCGTCCCGCGGCCGAGCTGGTGAAGCTGGCGAGCACGTTCCCGCAGCGGGTCACGGTGAACGGCATCGACGCGAAGAGCCTGCTCGCGATCATGGCGCTCGGCCTGGTGAAGGGCGACGAGGTCGAGATCGCGACCGACGACGCCGAGGGCGGTCCTGCCGTGCAGGCCCTCGCCGAGCTCGCATCGTCCGGATTCGGCGAGCACTGACCCTGGGCGACGGCGCGGGCGTCGCGACGCGCGCGCGACATCCGGGCCGTCGTCGGGGCGCAGCGCGCCCCGCAGCATGGGCGCGACCCCCGCGGTGCTCTCGCGTCGGCGTGGCGCCGGGAGTACCATCGGCGCCATGGCACGCGACGAGGCGGGCCACGGCGATGGGAACGCCTTCACCCGGTTCTTCGACCGGGTGGACCGGGTCATGACCCCGGCGTTCGAATCACCGCGGATGGCCCCTGAAGACCCCGACGACCGCAGTCAGTCGGGCGAGAAGCCGTGTCCGCTCTGCGGGCACCCGATGTTCGAGCACCGCGTCGACGAGTCGACGTCGAACGTGCTGCTCGAATGCCCGACCGACGTACGGCTGCCGGAGCCGGCCGCGAACGAACCGCTCAACGAGTTCGGCATGCCGGCGAGCGAGAAACGCCTGGAGAAGCTGAGGCGACACGAACGCGCCTGACCACGGGACGCCGACGGGGCGGGACGGCCGTCTCGGGGTGGTCGTGCCCTCGAGCTGGACTCCGCGGTTCGTGAAGGATCTTCACGATGAAGCGGCTGATCGGAATGTCCCGGCCCGCGGAGCTCGGATCAACCGCGTCGCCACGTTGGTCAGGGGAGCGCCTGCCATCGCGCTCAGCCAGACCGAACGGACATAATGTGCATTATCGGCGCTCGGCTAGAGGCAGGCATGGCCCGTCGGCCGGCCCGCTCCGACGTCCCGCGTCGATCACCCGTCCGAGCGATTCAGCCCCGCAGGCCGCGTGCCTCGCGTGACAGGTTGAGGGTCACGTCCGCCAGGAGCAGTCGTCCGCGGTCCCGATCCGGGTTCAGCCATTCGAGGTCGCGCTCGTCGATGCCGAACCGTGCCGTGACGGCGCTCGCGGTGTCTCCGTAGGCGACGCGGTATCCCTGCGCTCGGCCGTCCACGGTGATGACGTCGCCGCGGGCGCCCGCGGTGCTGCCGCGGTCCGCCACCTCGGCCAGGCCGGGGTTCATGTCGGGAAGGCTCCAGGTGAGCGCAGCGGTGGCGACGACGCTGCCGAGGCCGATCGGAGTGCCGTCGAGGGCCTGCCAGACGACGGCTGTGCGCAGGTAGCTCGGGTCATTCGTCTCGAACCCGCCGTAGCCCTCACCCGGGGTTGTGAGCGTCTGGTCGCTCGCGGGCGCGAGTGCGTCGTACCGGTAATAGCTGTACCCGCCCCGCAGTTCGTCGTCACTCGCGGTGGGCTCGAATGCGTTGAGTTCGAGCGATGCCCCTTGGGGCGGGGCCGGATCCAGTCCGGACAGCCGCACGTCGAAACCGCGGTCGTCGCCGTTCGCCAGGATCTCGATCCGGCCGACGGCGCCGCGGTCGAACTCGCCGGTCGCGATCACCGTGCCCGGCCGGAGATCCGAGAGCCGCGGCATCCGCTCGTCGCTCGTCTCGACTGCCGGACTGGCGTCGGCGGGCTCGGCCGACGGCTCGGCCGGCGCCGTCATCACGGTCGTCGACGGCGCGACGCCGCGCGAGCTGCACCCCGTGGCCGCCATCGCGAGCGCCGCCACGAGCCCGAAGGCCGCGATCCACCGTCGTGCCGAGACGTCCGTCATGGCCGAACTCTAGCCCGCCCCGGCGCGCGGAGGGACGGCGCGACCGCGATGTGGAGAAGTTCCTCCGCTGTCGGAACTCATCGTGGCCGTCCGACGACCGGGACGCCGGGTGCCGGCGGCGCCGGCACCGCCGCCGGCACCCGCTCGGGAACACGCGGGGCCACGGCCGACAGGTCGCGCGAGTGGACGACTCCCCCGACCTCGTACGCCGAATGCAGGCACATGAGCGTTCCTCCTCTCTTTCCGTGCGACCGGGCGTCAGGCGCCGACGTACTCCGCCAGGTGCTCGCCCGTGAGCGTCGCCCGACTCGCGACGAGGTCGGCGGGCGTCCCCTCGAAGACGACGCGTCCCCCGTCGTGACCGGCGCCCGGCCCGAGGTCGATGATCCAGTCGGCGTGCGCCATGACGGCCTGATGGTGCTCGATGACGATCACCGTCTTGCCCGAGTCCACGAGGCCATCGAGCAGGCGCAGCAGGGTGTCGACGTCGGCGAGGTGCAGACCGGTGGTCGGTTCGTCCAGGACGTAGACGTCGCCGGCCTCCCCCATCGCGATGGCCAACTTCAGCCGCTGCCGCTCGCCGCCGGACAGCGTCGACAACGGCTGACCCAGGCTGAGGTACCCGAGCCCGACGTCGGCGAGCCGACCGAGGATGGCCGCCGCCGCCGGGATCCTGGACGCGCCGGACGAGAAGAACTCGCGCGCCTTGGCGACGGGCAGGTCGAGCACCTCCGTGATGTCCAGTCCCCCGAGCGTGTACTGCAGCACGCCCGCCTGGAAGCGCTTTCCGCCGCAGTCCTCGCAGGGCGTCTCGATGGTGTCCATGAACCCGAGCTCGGTGATGATCACCCCCGCGCCCTTGCACGTCGGACACGCCCCCTCGGAGTTGGCGCTGAAGAAGGCGGGCTTCACTCCGTTCGCCTTGGCGAAGGCCTTGCGGATGGGGTCGAGCAGGCCCGTGTAGGTCGCGGGGCTGCTGCGACGAGACCCCTTGATCGCCCCCTGGTCGATCGAGACGACGCCCGCGCGGGGCGCGATCGAGCCGTGGATCAACGAGCTCTTGCCGGAGCCGGCGACCCCCGTCACGACGGTCAGCACCCCGAGCGGAACATCGACATCGACGTCGCGGAGGTTGTTCTCGTCGGCGCCGCGCACCTGGATCGTGCCCCTCGGCGCACGCACCGACGGCTTGATCGAGGCGCGATCGTCGAGGTGCCGACCCGTGACCGTGCCGCTCCGCTTCAGCCCGTCGACCGTGCCCTCGAACCCGATCTCGCCGCCGTCGCGCCCCGCTCCGGGCCCGAGGTCGACGACGTGGTCGGCGATGGCGATCGTCTCGGGCTTGTGCTCGACGACGAGCACGGTGTTCCCCTTGTCGCGCAAGCGGAGCAGCAGCGCGTTCATGCGCTGGATGTCGTGCGGGTGCAACCCGATCGTCGGCTCGTCGAACACGTACGTGACATCGGTCAGCGACGACCCGAGGTGCCGCAGCATCTTGATGCGCTGCGCTTCGCCGCCCGAGAGCGTGCCCGACGGCCGCTCCAGGCTGAGGTACCCGAGCCCGAGGGTGACGAAGGCGTCGAGGTTGGCCACGAGCGCCGCGAGCAGCGGACCCGCGTCGGGACGGTCGAGCGAACGCACCCATTCCGCGAGGTCGGTCACCTGCATCCGGCAGGCATCGGCGATGCTCACGCCGTCGATGGTCGACGACCGCGCCGCCTCGGTCAGGCGCGTGCCGTCGCACTCCGGGCAGCGGGCGAACGTCGCCACGCGCTCGACGAAGGCGCGGATATGGGGCTGCAGCGCATCGAGGTCCTTCGAGAGCATGGACTTCGTGATCTTCGGGATCAGTCCCTCGTACGTCATGTTGATGTTCTGGATGCGGACCTTCTTCGGCTCGCTGTACAGCAGCGCGTGCCGTTCCGTCTCCGTGAACTCCGCGACGGGCTTGTCGGGGTCGTAGAACCCGGACTCGGCGAAGCCGCGCACCATCCAGCCGTCGGCGGTGTAGCCGGGCACCATGATCGCGCCCTCGTTCAACGAGCGGCGCTCGTCGATCACCTGCGAGAGGTCGAGGTCGGACACCGAGCCGCGCCCCTCGCAGCGCGGGCACATGCCGCCGAGGTACACGACATCGCGGACGATCGTCTTCTCGCCCGTTGCGGAGGTCATCACGCCGCTGGCCTTCTGCGTCGGGATGTTGAACGAGAACGCCGTCGGACCGCCGATGTGCGGTTCGCCGAACCGGCTGAACAGGATGCGCAGCATCGCGTTCGCGTCGGTCACCGTGCCGACCGTCGAGCGCGGATTCGCTCCCAACCGCTCCTGGTCGACGATGATCGCGGTCGTCAGCCCGTCGAGCACGTCGACGTCGGGGCGCGGCACCGAGGGCATGAACCCCTGCACGAACGCGCTGTACGTCTCGTCGATGAGGCGCCGCGACTCGGCGGCGATCGTGTCGAAGACGAGCGAGCTCTTGCCGGAGCCGGACACGCCGGTGAACACGGTGAGCCGGCGCTTCGGCAGCTCGACCGAGACGTCCTTCAGGTTGTTCTCGCGGGCGCCCTGCACCCGGATCCGGTCGTGGGCGTCGGCGGCCGGCAGCGCGGATGTCGCGGTCGCACCGGCGGGGGTCGTGGTCATCGTGCCTCCATGGGGTCGGTTCGATCCAAGCACCGCGGATGCCTCGACGGGGGCGTCGTCGGCACGCGGCGGGCCGGCTCAGCTCACCTGCTGGATCCGGATCAGGTTGCCCGCAGGGTCGCGAACGGCGCAGTCGCGCAGCCCGTACGGCTGGTCGACCGGCTCCTGCACGATCTCGGCACCGGCCGCCTCGAGCGACGCGAACGCCGCGTCGAGGTCGGTGGCGGCGAGGTTCACGCCGAAGTAGCTGCCCTTGGCGATGATCTCGAGCAGCGCCGCCCGATCGTCATCGGTCATGCCCGGTCCGACGCCGGGCGGGTGGAGCACGATCGCGGTGTCGGGCTGGTCGGCGGGCCCGACCGTGATCCAGCGCAGGCCCTCGTAGCCCACGTCGTTGCGCACCTCGAAGCCGAGCACGTCGCGGTAGAACGCGAGGGACGCGTCGGGGTCGAGGTGCGGCAGGAAGCTGGAGTGGATGGAGAGGCTCATGTCGGCCACGCTATCCGCCGCCGCCGACGGCCGCTTCTCGATTCCTGACCGGCTTGGTGACCTGCTTCGCCACGCACGGGAGCATGCCGAGCGTGGCACCGGCGTAGCGCTCCCGGTACACGCTCGGGGGCACGCCGACGAGCTCGGCGAACCGCGTGCTGAAGGTGCCGAGCGACGAGCAGCCCACGGCGATGCCCACCTCGGTCACGGAGAGGTCGCCGCGCCGGAGCAACGCCATCGCCCGCTCGACGCGACGCGTCATCAGGTACGAGTACGGCGACTCGCCGAACGCCGCGCGGAACCGCCGGCTCAGGTGCCCGGCGGACAGGTTCGCGCCGCGCGCGAGCGCCTCGACGTCGAGCGGCTGCGCGTACTCGCGATCGATGCGGTCGCGCACGCGTCGCAGCACCGCGAGGTCTCGCAGGTCGTCCGCGTCGATGGGTCGGCTGCTCACGAGCGTGATGCTCGCACCTCTCCGCGACGAAGTCCAGCAGCGGCGAACCGGGTGGGTCCTCCTGCCCGCGTCGGGCCCCGACCCGGTGCCAGAATGGCGCCATGGGCTCCCGGAAGGTGGCGTTCGTCCTCGGCGGCGGCGGCGTGCTCGGTGCCGTGCAGGTCGGGATGCTCCGTGCGGTGCTCGAACGCGGCATCCGGCCCGACCTCGTCGTCGGCACTTCGATCGGCGCGATCAACGGCGCGATCATCGCCGCCGATGTCGACCGGAGCCTCGAGCGCCTCGAGGAGGCGTGGAGTTCGAAGGACGCGCGGACCCTCACCACGGGGATGGGCCTCCGGCCGGGCCGCGCCCACGTGATGTCGCCGGAGCCGCTTCGCCGGATGCTCGCGTACGGACTCGGCGGAGCGGCCGACTTCGAGGACCTCGAGGTCGAGTTCCGGTGCTGCGCCGCGAGCGTCGAGCGCGCGGCGGAGCACTGGTTCGACGCGGGCCCGCTCGTGCCCGCCGTCCTGGCGTCGGCGGCCCTGCCCGGGCTCTTCCCGGCGGTGCGGATCGGCGACGAGCACTTCGTCGACGGCGGCATCGTGAACTCGATCCCCGTCGGGCAGGCCGCCGACGCCGGCGCGACGGACCTCTACGTGATGCAGGTGGGCCGCATCGAGCACGCCCTGACCCCGCCGCGCAACCAGTTCGAGAACGCGCGCGTCGCGTTCGAGATCTCGAGGCGGCACCGGTTCGCGCGCGACACGGCGGGACTCGGCGAGGGCACGCGGCTGCACGTGCTCCCGACCGGCACGGCATCGGCCAGGGAGAACCGCATCTCCCGCAACCTCTCCCCCGCGGCCGTGCGGCGCCGGATGGCGACCGCGCACGGCGCGGCGTCCGCCTATCTCGACCGCGAGGAGGCACGGCGCCGCGAACCCGACCTCGGCGCGGGCGCCGGCCCCGTCGACCGGGCCGGGCACTGATGCGACTTCCGCCGCCGTGGGTGCGCCGGGGAATCCTCGCACCCCTCGTCGTCCTGCTGGCGCTCCTCGTCGTCGTGCTGCTGCCGGCATGGCTCACGATCGCCCTGATCGTGTCGGTCTTCGTCGAGCCCCGACTGCGGACGCCGCGGCTGCTCCTCATGGTCGCCGTCTACCTGCTGTGGGATGCCTCGGCCGTGGTCGTGCTCTTCGCCCTCTGGGTCGCCTCGGGCTTCGGGTGGCGCATCCACTCGCCTCGCTTCCGGCAGGCGCACTACCGCTTCGTCGCCCGCATGCTCGGCGTCCTGTTCTGGAATGCGCACTGGATCCTCCGCCTCGAGATCGACGTCCGCGTGCCGGAGGGCTTCCACGACGACGAACGACCGCGGGTGATCGCGAGTCGGCATGCCGGCCCCGGCGACTCCTTCATCCTCATCCACGCGGTGCTGAACTGGTTCGACCGGTCGCCGCGCATCATCCTCAAGGACACGATGCAGTGGGATCCGGCGGTGGACGTGGTCCTCAACCGCCTGCCGAACCGGTTCATCGCCCCACCGCCGGTCGCGGGCGAGGCCGGTCGACCGCGTCGTCGCGGTCCTCGCCGTGATCGCATCCGACCGGCGGTGCCCCTGACCGCCCGCATCGCCGACCTCGCCGCCGACATGGGGCGTCGCGACGCCCTCGTGATCTTCCCGGAGGGCGGGAACTTCACCCCGGCCCGTCGTGCGCGGGCCATCGAGCGGCTGAGGACCGCCGGCCTCGCGGCAGCGGCTGAGCGCGCCGCACGCCTGATGAACGTCATGGCGCCGCGACCCGCCGGCCTGTTCGCCGCACTCGACGCCGCGCCGGACGCCGACGTGTTCCTCGTCGCGCACACCGGGCTCGACCGCATCCGCACCGTCGGCGACGTCTGGCGGGAGCTGCCCACCGACAAGACGATCACCATGCAGGTGTGGAACGTTCCGCGCACCGAGATCCCCGACGAGCACGACGCCCGCTCGGACTGGCTCATGGCCGAGTGGGAACGGATCGACCGCTGGATCGGATCGCGCGGGTCTCCCGCCTGACCCCCGCTCGTGCGACCCTCAGACGCGCGCGAGCAGGCCGCCGCGCTCGACCGCGTCGAGCGCGAGCACCCGGTAGCCCTCGTCCCCGAAGAACACCGTGATCCGGTCGACCTCCACGCTCATGACCCGGCCCTCGCCCCATTCCGCGTGCCGGACCTGCTCGTCGACGTCGAACGCGCCGGAACGTCCGGGTCCGCCGCTCGAGCCGGCTGCGGCCTCAGCCTCCGACTCGCCGTGGACGACCGTCGCCGCACCCGAGTCGCACGTGTCGCAGTTGCCGCACGGCGCCCCCGGATCGTCGCCGAAGTACTCGAGGAGCACCATGCGCCGGCACCGCCGGGTCTCCGCGTAGCCGCGGATCATCGCCAGCCGCGACTCCGCCACCCGGCGCCGGCGGCCGATCAGCTCGTCGACGGCGGCGTCGGCGGCCTCCGCGTCGATCGAGGCGTCCGCGACGACGTGGGCCCGGTCGTCACGGGCGAAGCCGGCCTCCACCAGCAGGTTCGCGATCGCCCCGGCCGATCGGGTCGGCACATCGGCCGCCCGGGCGAGGTCGCGCACCGACACGGGGTCCGTGGCATCCGTCAACGCCGCGGCCACGCGCCGCACCCGGTCGGGATCCGGCCGACCGGCGCTGAAGAGCCGACGGAGGCCGAGGTCCTCGGGACGGTAGTGCAGCACGACGGACGCTGGGTCGCCGTCGCGCCCGGCCCGGCCCGTCTCCTGCGCGTACGCGTCGAGGGACTCCGGGACGTCGCCGTGCAGCACGAACCGCACGTTCGGCTTGTCGATGCCCATGCCGAAGGCGTTCGTCGCGACCACCACGTCCAGGCGGTCGGCCTGGAAGTCGTCCTGCACGGCCGCCCTGCGTCGGGCCGAGAGCCCGCCGTGGTAGTGCGCCGCGCGCAGTCCGCGCTCCCCGAGGGCGTCCGCCATGCGTTCGGCCTGCGCCCGCGTGGCGACGTAGACGAGTCCGGGGTGCGCCGCCTGCATCGCCTCCTCGAGCACGGCCGCGTCCTTCTCCTCCTTCGTCTCGTGGCGCACGACCTCGAGGTGCAGGTTCGGACGGTCGAAGCCGCCCACGAGGACGCAGGCATCGCGCATGCCGAGCCGGTCGACGATCTCCTCGCGCACCGGTGCGGAGCCCGTCGCGGTCAGCGCCAGGACGGTGGGCGAACCGAGGGCCTCGATCACGGCGCCGAGCCGCAGGTAGTCCGGCCGGAAGTCGTGCCCCCACGCCGAGACGCAGTGCGCCTCGTCGACGACGAACAGCCCGACCTCGAGCGCGCCGAGCCGCTCGACCACCTCCGGCACGCCGAACTGCTCGGGCGCGAGGAACAGGAACTCGGCGTCGCCCGCGCGGAGGGACTCCCAGCCCTGACGGCGATCGGCCTCGGTCCCGCCCGAGTTGATCGCGACGGCGGCGTGGGCACCCGGTGCCTCCGCGACCTGGCGCAGCTGGTCGAGCTGGAGGGCGATGAGGGGCGAGACCACGACGGTCGGCCCGTCGATGAGGTGCCCGGCGATCTGGTAGACCGCCGACTTGCCGTAGCCGGTCGGCATGACGACGAGCGTGTCGCGCCCGGTCGCGACCTCGCGAATGGCGCGCTCCTGACCCGGGCGCAGGTCCGCGATCCCGATGGTCCGGGCGGCCAGTTCCCGGATCGCTCGCGCGTCGGTCGTGTCGGTCGTCGGCATCTCGCTCCTCTCGACGGTCCGGACAGCCTCGCCGTCGCCGACGCGGCGGGGCAACGGCTTGCGCGCGCGCCGATCTCGCGGCATGCGCGCCGCGGGCACGCGCGACACGCCGAGCGCGGGACCATCGGCTCCCCCGTCACGCGGCTCTCTGGGAATAGCCTGAACCCGAGCGCGCCACTCCGGGCGCGCCGGAAGGAGTCGCAATGTCCTCCCCGCAGTCCAACAGCGTGTTCGCGGCGTTCGCCTTCGACTCGGCCGAGATGACGAAGTCGGCGGTGAACACCATCCGCGTCGCCCTCGGCGTGACGGGGGTCATCGCCCTGATCATCGGCGTGTTCATCACGTTCTGGCCCGAGAAGTCCGCCGTCGTGCTGACGGTGATGCTCGCGATCTACTTCCTGGTCGCCGGTCTCGCCTACCTCGGCATCGGCATCTTCTCGAAGTCGATCTCGGGCGGCGCCAGGGCGCTCGACATCATCCTCGGCGTGCTGTTCCTGATCGGCGCGATCGTCATGTTCGCCAACCCGACCGAGAGCGCCGTCGTCATCGGCATCTTCCTGGGCATCCTCGTCGGCGTCCTCTGGATCATCGAGGGCGCGGTCGCGCTCGCGCAGTCCGGCAACTCGTCGTCGAGGGCATGGAGCATCTTCTTCGGCATCCTGAGCATCATCGCCGGCATCGTCCTGCTCTTCTCGCCGCTCTGGGGCATCGCCATCCTGTTCTGGGTGACCGGCATCGCCCTCATCGTCCTCGGCATCGTGCAGATCGTGCGCGCGTTCACCTTCGGACGCGGCATGCAGCTGTCGTCGTGACGCGCTGACCGCAGACGCGCGAGGGCGGGACCGGTGGACCGGTCCCGCCCTCGTCGTGCGGCGACGCTCGCTCAGCGCTCGGGCGCGAAGCCCGAGACGTCGCCGACGTAGCGCGTGTGGTCGGCGGGGATCGGGTCGACGGCGGCCGAGGCGACCTCGGCGGCGAACTCGGCGACGTTGTAGAGCTTGCCGGCGTCCTCCTTGCGCGCGGCGATGGCGCCCGGGTTGGCTCGTTCGAGCAGCGTCGCGGTGATGGTGCCCTCGATCATGTCGCCCGACACGACGACGAACTCGACGCCCTTCGCGTCGAACTCGGGGAGCTTGGCGCGCAGGGCATCCTCCCCCGCGCGCTTCGACAGCGCGACGGGCTCGTACTCGGGCATGGTCGGCGTGGTGCGGATGAAGTGCGCCTGGTGGCTCGTCACGAACACGATGCGCGCGCCCTGAGCGAGGTGCGGCAGCGCGTTGTCGACGACGTTGACCTGCGCATCGCGGTTCAGGCGCATGGCGTAGTCCTCGCCCATGCCGGTCTCCATGCCGCCCGAGGCGTTGAGGACGAGCAGGTCGACGGAGCCGAGCTCGGCGACCGCCAGCTCGAACATCGACTGCACCGACGCGGCATCCGTCAGGTCGGCACCGACCGCGATCGCGCGGCCCCCGGCAGTGACGATCTCGTTCGCGATCTTCTCCGCACGCGGCGCCTTGCTGCGGTAGTTGATCACGACCGCGGCGCCGGCCTCCGCGAGGTAGCGGGCGGTGTCCGCGCCGATGCCGCGGGACGAGCCCGTGACGAGGGCGACGCGGCCGTCGAGCGATCCGGGGGCGAGCGGGTTGGTCACGGTGGGCTCCTCGTGTGGTGCGGATGTCGCGGGCGCGCGCTGCACGCCGCACCGAGACTACCAACTCCCCCACCGGGCGCCCTCGCGCTGCTAGGTTGACAAGCGGGGGCCCGAAGGAGACCAAGTGGATGTTCTGACCCAGTACGCGTGGATCGCCTGGCTCGTCCTGATCCTGGTGTTCGCGACCATCGAGGTGTTCACCCTCGAGATGACCTTCCTGATGCTCGCCCTCGGCAGCGTGGCCGGCCTGCTCTCCGGACTCCTCGGCATCCCGTGGTGGGCGCAGTTCATCGTCGCTGCGGTCGTCGCGATCGCGCTCATCCTGACGCTCCGGCCATCGCTGCTGCGGCTCCTGCGCCGCGGCGCCGACCCGGCGAGGAGCAACGTGGACGCCCTGATCGGCGCATCGGGCACCGTGGTCCGGACGGTCGGCCCGGCGGGCGGCCAGGTCCGCCTGCAGAACGGAGAGGTCTGGACGGCGCGGCTCTCGCCGGTGACCGAGCAGGCCGATGTCGCCGTGGGCGAGCACGTGCTCGTGACCGGCATCGACGGGGCGACGGCGGTCGTCGTCCCGATGGAGAGGAGCACCCAGGCGTGAACGACGTCGGACCCATCATCGCCCTGATCGTCGTCGTCGCGATCGCGATCTTCGCGATCGTGGTGATCGCGAAGTCGATCCGGATCATCCCGCAGGCCTACGCGGGCGTGGTCGAACGGCTGGGGCGGTACCACAAGACCCTCACGCCGGGCCTGAACATCCTGATCCCGTTCATCGATCGGCTTCTCCCGCTCGTCGACATGCGCGAGCAGGTCGTCTCGTTCCCGCCGCAGCCGGTCATCACGGAGGACAACCTCGTCGTGTCGATCGACACGGTCGTCTACTTCCAGGTCACCGATGCGCGTGCAGCGACGTATGAGATCAACAACTACCTCGGCGCGGTCGAGCAGCTGACCACCACCACGCTGCGCAACGTCGTCGGCGGCCTCAATCTCGAGGAGGCGCTGACCAGCCGCGACAACATCAACGGCCAGCTGCGCATCGTGCTCGACGAGGCCACCGGCAAGTGGGGCATCCGCGTGTCCCGCGTCGAGCTCAAGGCGATCGACCCGCCCCTCTCCATCCAGGACTCGATGGAGAAGCAGATGCGCGCCGAGCGCGACCGGCGCGCGGCGATCCTCACCGCCGAGGGTACGAAGCAGTCCGCGATCCTCGAGGCGGAGGGTTCGCGGCAGGCCGCGATCCTCAAGGCCGAGGGCGACGCCAAGGCCGCGGTGCTCCGGGCCCAGGGCGAGGCCGAGGCGATCCTCACCGTGTTCGACGCCATCCACAAGGGCGACCCCGACCCGAAGCTGCTCGGCTACCAGTACCTGCAGATGCTCCCCCAGCTGGCGGAGGGCGCGGCGAACAAGCTGTGGATCGTGCCGAGCGAGCTGACCGAGGCGCTGAAGGGCATCGGCAGCGCGTTCACGCCGAACGGCCGCGGCGACGCCGGTGGCGCGGGCGCCTCGGGCACGGCGTCGACCGGGGGCCCGGCCCCGCGGCCAGGCTTCCCCGGCTGACCCGGGTGGCCGGCGGCTGGTTCGCGCCGCCCGCACCGCGCGTGCTCGCGCATCGCGGGCTCGCCCTCGCGGTTCCCGAGAACACGCTCGCCGCCTTCGAGGCGGCGCTGCGGGCGGGGGCGCGCTACCTCGAGACCGACGTCCACTCGAGCGCCGACGGCGCGGCGGTGCTCGCGCATGATCCGACGCTGCGGCGCGTCGCCGCGCGGCCCGAGGCGGTGGCCGACCTGTCACGCGACGCGCTCCGGCGGGTCGACCTCGGCGGCGGCCACGGATTCGGAACGCTCGACGAGCTCCTGCACGCGTTCCCCGAGGCGCGCCTCAACATCGACGTGAAGACGGATGCCGCGGTGCCGGCGGCGATCGAGGCGATCCGTCGCGCCGACGCCGTCGACCGGGTCCTGCTCACCGCGTTCTCGGACGCCCGGCGCCGCCGGCTCGCGGCCGCGCTCCCGGAGGCGGTCACGTCGGCGGGCCGCGCGTCGGTGCTGCGCGCCGCGGCCGCGGCCCGCACCCGGAGTGCCGCGGCCATGCGCCGGGCCGTCGTCGGCGCGCGGGCGCTGCAGATCCCTGAGCGAGTCGGACGGCTCCGGCTCCTCTCCCCCGCGCTGCTCGAGACGGCGCACGCCGCGGGTCTCGAGGTGCACGTCTGGACCGTGAACGACGAGTCCGAGATGCGGCGGCTCCTGGCGCTCGGCGTCGACGGCATCGTCACCGATCGCGCCGACCTGGCGCTGCGCGTCGTCGCCCAGACCTGAGAGTTCCCCGGCAAAACCTCAGGGTGCGGAAAGAAGATGCCCAGCTTGATCGTCTATACCTGTTGACGATCGAGAGGAGTACGCCATGGCGGACCGGAGCCTTCGGGGCATGCGTATCGGCGCCCAGAGCCTGCAGAGCGAGGACGGCGTGATCTTCGCCGACCGCGCGGACTACACGTACCGTTGCGAGACGTGCGGGCGTGACACCGTGATGACCTTCTCGACCGAGGCCGAGCTTCCCGAGGAGTGGGAGTGCCGTCACTGCGGCAACTCCGCCGTGCTCCTCGTCGACTCCAAGCCCGTCGAGATCGATCGCTCGGGCGAGAAGGTCGCCCGGACCCACTGGGACATGCTGCTCGAGCGCCGTACGCGGGCCGAGCTCGAGGAGATCCTCGAGGAGCGCCTCCAGTACCTGCGCGCCCGTCGCGGCCAGCAGAAGATCGGCGCCTAAGCCCCCGACGCAGCCTCACGCCCGGCCCCGGACCCCATCCGGCGCCGGGCGTTGCGCTGTGCGGATGCGCCCGCCCAGGCGAGCCCGGCGAGGGAGAGCACGACGACGGTGATCGGGAGGATCGCGCCGAGCACGACCGACGGGGTGAGGCCCGTGCGGAGCTCGACGTCGGTCACCATCGCACCCGCCTCGTACGCCGGGAGGGCGTCGATCGTCCGACCGGACGGATCGATCACCTGGCTCGTGCCGACCGTCGAGATGTTCACGACCGAGCGGCCGGTCTCGATCGCGCGCAGCCGTGCGATCGCGAGCTGCTGCTGGTTCTCGTCGGTGCCGCGGAAGTCGGCGTTGTTCGTCTGCAGCATGTAGAGCTCGGCGCCGTCACGCGCGCCCTCCCAGATGAGGCCGTCGTAGATCACGTCGAAGCAGATGGCGAGTCCGGCGACGGTCCCGCCGACGTCGAACACGGGCGCCTGCGTCCCGGGCGAATAGCCGCGTTGGATGAGGCCGGTCAGCTCGGGCGCGAGGGCGTCGTAGAACCAGCGATCGGGGATGTACTCGCCGAACGGGACCGGGTTGCGCTTCGCGAAGCGGTCGACGGCGCCCTCCCCCGCCCGCCAGAGGAGCGAGGTGTTGTAGAAGCGTTCGTCGCCCTCGTCTCCCTCGACGGTGACCGTGTTCAGGATGACCGGCGCGTCGAGGTCCGCCGACAGCCGGTCGAAGACGCCGGCAACGGCGTCGCTGCGGGTCGGGTCGATGTCGGAACCGCCCTCGGGCCAGAGCAGCACGTCGACGTCCTCGTCGAGCACCGGCTCGGTCGCCTCGAGCTGCGCCCGAAGCACGTCGCCCTGCTCGCGCTCGTCGAAGTAGCCCGCCGGACCGTTGCCCTGCACGCTCGCGACGCGGAGTTCGCCCGTCGGCGCCGTCGGGAACGCCGGGACCGCCACGGCCATGGCGAGGAGCGCGGCGACCGGGATCGCGGTGCGGAGGTCGCGCCATCCGCGTGCCCGCACCCATTCGATCGCGCCCGCGGTCATCGCGACCATCGCGAACCCGAGGCCGGTCGACCCGACCCACGACACCACGGGCGCGAACGGGCTCTTGGACTGGCTGAGCGCGGCACGGCCCCAGGGGAAGCCGCCGTACGGGAACGTGCCGGTCACCGTCTCGCGGACGATCCAGAGCCCGGCGACGAGCGCCGGGAGCGCGATGAGCTGCAGCCAGCGCGACCGTCCCGCCTGCGGCACCCAGCGATAGGCGAGCGTGACGAGCACGGCCCCGCCGGCGACGAAGAGGGATTCGAGGATCGACAGGGCGAGCCACGGGATCGGGCCGAGGTAGAGCGAGGTCCACGACACGTGCGAGAGGTAGAAGGCGAGGCCGAACGCCAGTCCGACATGGAACGACGACAGCAGGGAACGCCCGATGAGCGGGACGAGCGCCATCGCGATGCCGACGAAGGCGAGCGGCCAGACGCTCGCCCCCGGGAAGCCGAGGTCGTAGACGAACCCGCCGAGGGCGGAGACGATGAGGGCGGCCCAGAGGGGCAGGATCGGCGCCGGCGCGCGCGCGGCATCCGTGGACGGGACCGTCGGCGTGGACACCGGCGCTTTGGCGGTCACGCCGCCGCCCCGTACGCGACGACGCCACGGCGCACCGCATCGATCGCGGCGCGCGCCGTCGCGCCGAGTTCGGCGTCGGCGACGATCGACACCTGGTCGAGCAGGTCGATCACCTGCTTGGACAGCCGCACGAAGTCGCCGGCGGCCAGCTCGGTGTCCGCGAGGACCTGCGCGAGCCCCGCACCTCGCGCCCACGCGTGCATCGCCGAGGCGAGGGCGGGCGAGGGCTGCTCGGTCCCCGCGAGCCGGTGATCGCGTTCCACGTCGTCGAGTTCGCTCCATGCATCGAGGGTGAGTTCGAAGGCGTTCCGGAACCCGCCCTTCGGGAGGCGGTACTGCACGCCGCGGTCGTCGCGGCGCGGCTCGTAGACGAGGGCGGCGGCCATCGCCGCGACCGACGGGACGTCGAGGCCGTCCCAGAGTCCGCGACGGAGCGCCTCGGCCACGAGGAGGTCCCGCTCGCCGTAGATGCGCTTCAGCGTCCGTCCGGCGGCCGTCGAGGTCATCCCGCCGCCGCCGTCCCGTTCGAGGTAGCCGAGCTCCTCGAGGACCTCGGCGACGCGATCGAACCGCTTGGCCACCTGGCCGGTGCGGGTGCGGATCTGTCGCGAGAGGTCGTCGTGGTCGCGCTTCAACCGCCACCAGCGCTCGGCCCAGCGCGCATGCTGCTCGCGCTCGGCGCAGCCGTGGCACGGGTGGGCGCGGAGCCGCTTGCGCTCCGCGGCGAGCTCCCGCTGCATCCGCTCGCGCTGGGCGTGCGTCGGGTTGCCCTTCGAGGTCTGTCGTTCGAGGTCCGCGATGCGGCGGCGGATGCCGGCGTACTCGCCGAAGTCGCCGAGGTGGCAGCGCATGGCCTCCTCGTAGCCGGCCATCGACTCCTCCTGCTTGCGCAGCGTGCGCGCGAGGTCGACGACGGCCCGGTCGGCCTGGAACTGGGCGAACGAGAGCTCCAGGATCTGCCGGGTCCGTTCGCGGCCGAACTGGTCGACGAGGTTCACGGCCATGTTGTACGTCGGAGTGAAGCTCGAGTTCAGCGGGTAGCTGCGGCGCGACGCGAGCGAGGCGACCGCCTCGGGGTCGAGCCCGTCGACCCACTGGATGACCGAATGCCCCTCGATGTCGATCCCCCGCCGCCCCGCGCGGCCGGTGAGCTGCGTGTACTCGCCCGGGGTGATCGGTACCCGGGCCTCGCCGTTGAACTTCTCGAGCTTCTCGAGCACGACCGAGCGCGCCGGCATGTTCACTCCGAGCGCGAGCGTCTCGGTCGCGAACACGACCTTCAGGAGCTTGCGCTGGAAGAGATCCTCGACGACCTCCTTGAAGGTCGGGAGCATGCCGGCGTGGTGCGCGGCGACGCCGCGCTGCAGCCCCTCCACCCACTCCCAGTAGCCGAGCACGGCGAGGTCGTCGTCGCGCAGCAGCCGCACGCGCTCCTCGACGATCTCGCGGATCTCCGCGCGCTCCTCCGCATCGGTGAGTCGGATGCCGCTGCGCAGCATCTGGCGCACGGCCTGGTCGCATCCGGCGCGCGAGAAGATGAAGAAGATCGCCGGGAGCAGGTGCTTGCCGCTCAGGAGCTCGACGACCTCGGGCCGATCCGCGCGGCCCGAACCGGGAGCCGGCTTGTGGTAGCGGCCGCGATCGCTTTCGCGCCTGCCCCGCTGCGACCGTCCCCCGATCGAGCGGCCGCCGGCACGGGCCAGGCGCTGCAGTTCGGGATTGACCCGGTGTGTCGCGGCCTGGCCGGACGAGTCGAACAGGTCCACGAGCTTGGATCCGACGAGCACGTGCTGCTCGAGCGGTACGGGTCGCTGCTCGGAGACGATCACGTCGGTGTCGCCGCGGACGGCCTGCAACCAGTCGCCGAACTCCTCGGCGTTCGAGACCGTCGCACTCAGCGAGACCAGTCGCACGTGCTCGGGCAGGTGGATGATGACCTCCTCCCACACCGCCCCGCGGAACCGGTCGGCGAGGTAGTGCACCTCGTCCATGACCACGAATGCCAGGCGCTCCAGGAGGGGCGAGTCCGCATAGAGCATGTTGCGCAGGACCTCGGTGGTCATGACCACGATCCGGGCGCCGGAGTTGATGTTGGTGTCGCCGGTGAGCAGGCCGACGTTCGCCGCGCCCCAGGCCTCGACGAACTCCTGGTACTTCTGGTTCGACAGCGCCTTGATGGGCGTCGTGTAGAAGACCTTCTCGTCGGCGCCGTGCATCGCGAGATGCACCGCGAACTCGGCGACGGCGGTCTTCCCGGCACCGGTCGGCGCGGCCACGAGCACGCTGCGACCCTCGTCGAGGGATGCGCACGCCGCGCGCTGGAAGGGGTCGAGGTCGAACGCGAGGTTCGCGGCGAACTCCTGCAGTCGAGGCTGTCGGCGCTGCTGTCGCGACAGTGCGTAGCGTTCCGCCGGCGAGAGGCTCATCACCCCTCCAGCCTAGACAGCGTCGCCGAACTCCAACTGATTGCGCTTGGCCACTCGACGGTCGTGGAAATAGGCGATGCCGTACGCCGCGAAGTAGAGGCCGATCATCGGGATCGCCAGCATGAACATCGAGACCACGTCGGCCGACGGCGTCGCGAACGCGGTGAAGAGGACGATCACGAGGATCGCGATGCGCCACGACTTGATGATCGATGCGGCGCTCAGGATGCCCGCGAAGTTCAGCAGGACGATGAAGACCGGCACGACGAAGGCGATGCCGATCGCGACGACGAGCTTCAGGACGAAGTCGATGTACTCCTTCGCGGTGAGCAGGGTCTCGGCCCCCTCGGGCACGAAGCTCGTCATGAGCTTGACGATGTTCGGCAGCACGAACCAGCCGGCCGCGCACCCGGCGAAGAACAGCGGGATCGCGGTGGCGAAGAAGGCGAACGTGTACTTCTTCTCCCGCGTGTTGAGCCCGGGGACGAGGAACGCGAACACCTGGTAGAGCCAGACCGGCGCCGAGATGACGATGCCGAGGGTGAACGCGATCTGCAGCCGCAGGTCGAAGGCACTGGAGATCGTCGGGAAGATGATGCCGGCTGACGCGGCGTCCGTGCCCTGCTGCGCCTCGACGACGAGGTTGACGGGGTCCTGGATGGCCTGCCACACGAACGCGTCCGTCAGCCACCAGCCGACGGCCATGCCGACGACGATGGCGATCGCGGACCGGAAGAGGCGCTTGCGCAGCTCGATGAGATGCGCACCGAGCGACATCCGCTTCTCGCGGTTCTTCTCCCCGCGATCCTTCACCGCGGTCATGCGGTTCAGGCGCTCGGGCCGGAGTCCGCGCGCTTCGGCTGCTCGACCGGGGCGGGAGTCGTCGACGCGGGGGCCGACGTGGTCGACGAGGCGGGAGCCTCGACGTTCGCCGCAGTGCCGTCCTTGGCCTCGGCGTCGTCACCCTCGGAACGGACCTCGTTCTTGAGGATCTTCATCGACTGGCCCAGGCTCCGCGCGAGTGCGGGAAGCTTCGGGGCACCGAACAGCAGCAGGATCACCAGGAGGATGATCAGCGCGTGCCAACCGGTGAAGGCGTTTCCAAACATAGGTATGCGTCCATTCTGGCGGGATGGTGCGGCCAGTCTACCTGCTCCCGTGAGGCGGTGGACTCACACCTCTGCTTCGATCGGATCACGATCGGACAGGTCGTCCGGGTACCCGGCGAGGCCAGCCTCCGCCCACGCGGCGACGACCTCCCGGGCCTCGTCGGGAGCCACCACGGTGACCAGCCCGGGGAGGCCCGCGACGAGGCGCTTCAGTCCGTGCACGTGGGCGAGCCGGAGCGTGACGCGCAGCCGGCCGTCGACCTCAGAGGACGTGGCGTCGGCGAGGTAGTCGGCGAGGAGCGGCAGGCTCTCCGGCGCGACGTCGACCGCGACCTCGAGGTCGTCGGGCGACGCCTGGAAGAGGGTCTCGGGGATGGCCCGCCCGGAGTGGTCGCCGATCGGCTCGTCCGTGACGCGCAGGCCGCTCATCCGGTCGATGCGGAAGTTGCGCACGTCCTCGCGGAGCAGGTCGTACGCCTGCACGTACCAGTCGGCCCCGAGCGAGGCGATGCGGAGCGGGTCCGCACGGCGACGCCGGTGCTCGCCGCGGGCGTTCAGGTAGTCGAACTCGAGGCGGTGACCGGATGCCACGGCGTGCCGCACCTCGGCGAGGGTCTGATCGACGGCCTCCTCGGCCACCGCGATCCGGCTGGGTTCTCCCGAGGCACCCGCGCGGAGCTTCTCCGTGAGTGCCGCGAGCGACGCGCTGCCCTCGTTCTCCGGTGCCGCAGACAGGTAGCGGAGCCCGGCGATCAGCGCAGCCGCCTCGCGCGCGGAGAGCCGCGGGGCGTCGTCGATCGCGACGTGGTGGACGATCACGATGACGTCGTCCTCCTCGAATGCGTCCCAGTCGATGTCGAACAGGTCGTTCGGCTGGTACGTGCCGGTCGCGCCGGGCAGGCCGGAGGTCGCGATGAGCATGACGGCGTCGCGGATCTCCTGCTCGCCGACGCCGAAGTGGGCGGCGGCATCCGGCACGTCGACGACGCGCTGCTCGAGCAGGTACGGGACGAGCGACAGCAGGAAGACCAGCTTGTCGGGCGCGCGGAGCCCCGCGGGCCGCCGAGGCGGGCGAGCGCTCATGCGGCGCCTCCCGCGCGGTGCGCCGCAGCCACGGCGGCGAGGCGGTCGCGCACGGCGCGCCGCAGCGAATCGGGCGCGATCACGCGGACCTCCGGCCCGTAGGAGGCGAGCTCGTCGGCGAAGACGGCCTCGTCGGTGTAATGGAGGCGGATGACGCCGGCGTCCTCGTCGGATTCGGCCGCGCGCTTGCCCAGACGCACCTCGGCGTCGGATCCGGCGCTCACGGCGAGGTCGGCCGAGTTCGAGAGTCGCAGCGCCTGCAGGTCGGCGAGGACCCGGTCCTGCACGTCGGCCGGCGGCGCGTCGAACGGCGCACCGGTGAGCGTCTTCACGTCGCCCACGATGCGCGAGAGGAGGAAGGTCCGCGTGCCGGCCGCGTCGACGTCGCGCCCGTGCAGGTGCCAGCGCCCCTCGTGGAGCACGACCGCGTACGGCTCGACCGTGCGCAGGCGCGGAGCCCGCTCCCCCGGCTTGAGGTAGTGGAAGCGCACGCGCTGCCGTTTGTCGAGGGCCTGGCGGATCGGTTCGAACGCGGCATCCCGCACGCGCAGCCTCGGCGCGTAGCCGATGACCGGCTCGCGCGGCTCGATGCCGAGCGAGCGGAGCTTGGTGAGGGCGCGCTGCGAGTCGGCCGACAGCGACGCCTCGCGCCACACCTCGGCCGCGAGCCCCAGCAGGGCGAGCTCGTCGGGCGTGAACCGGACGTCGACCGGCAGGTCGTACTCGCCCTTCGGGATGCGGTACCGGAGCGACTGGTTGTCGCCCGGCCGATCCGGGGACTCCACCGTCTCGAGCGGGATGCCGAGATCGCGGATGTCGTCCTTGTCGCGCTCGAACTGGCGCTCGAGGTTCGCGTTCCCGCCGCGCGGGTCGTAGCGCTCGGCGTAGCCGCGGACGGTCGAGAGGATCTCGGACTTCAGCAGGCCGGTCTCGGTCGCGAGGAGCGCGAGCACGAGGCTGAACAGCCGGTCCTCGACCGGGATCCGGGACTCCCCCGCGGGCTTGGATGACGCCACGTCAGCGATCATACTGAAGCGCCCGGGGCGGCACGGCGGCCGCCCGACCTCACACCACGCCGAGGATGTCGATGACGAAGAACAGCGTCGATCCCGCCGGGATCCCCGCCTGCTCGGCGTCGCCGTAGCCGTCCTCCGGGGGGATCACGACGCCCACCTGCGACCCGACCTGCTGCCCGATGAGCGCTTCGGAGAAGCCCGGGATGACCTGCGAGTCCGCGCCGTCGCTCACCACGAAGGAGGCCGGGGCGCCGTTCTCCCAGCTGGAGTCGAAGACGTCGCCACCGTCCCAGAGGACGCCGGTGTAGTGCACGACCACGCGGTCGCCCGACTCCACGGTCTCGCCCGACCCCTGCTTCAGGACCTCGACCTCGGTGGTCTCGAAGGGCTCCTCGTCGGGCACGGTGATGCCGGGGCGGCCGTCGGGCGCGGTGACGACGGCGGGGAACCCGTCGCGCGTGATGCGCGGCGAGCCGTTCGTCTTCGGCAGGAACGCCTCCTGGACGTCGAAGATCACGACCAGGCTGTCGTCGGGTCCGATGCCGAGCGACGCGTTGCCCTCCTCGCCGAAGCCGTCGGCCGGCGGGATCACGACCGCGACGCGCGAGCCCTCGCGCGCGCAGCTGAGGCCCGTGCGCAGCCCGGTCAGCGTGTTCGCGCCGAGCACGACGGGAACCGCCTCCTCGTCGCCGAATCCGGTGACCTGGATCTCGTCGCCCGTCGTGCCGTTGTACACCGCGAGGCCGACGAGGGCCTGCTGGCCGTCGACCAGGTGGTCGCCCGAGCCCTCGACGAGCTCGGTGCACTGGGTCTCGCCGGGCACGAGCGGCGTCGGGAAGTCGACGCGGGGCGTGTCGCCGAAGTCGCCGCGCACCTCGACGAGGTCGGAGGAGGCGCCGGCCCCGGCCTGCGGCTCGGGCGCCGACGCGCAGCCGGTCAGGGCGAGGGCGACGGCGGTCGCGGTGACGGTGAGTGCGAGCGGGAGGCGCACGGATCCTCGTTTCGTATCGGGTGAACGGGGCGCAGACAGCCTAGTCGGCGTCGGCGGGGTCGGTGTCGGCAGGCGACTCGTCGTCGCCGACGCGCGAACTCCGTGCCGCGGCATCCGCTGCCCTCGCGCGCTTGCGCAGGACCTTGTCGCTGACGTTGCGCTCGCCGAGCGCGCCCGGCGTCCACGCCTCGACGTCCTCGTCGCTGAACTCGGTCTTCGACGGTCGGCGCTTGAGCTCCGGGAGGACCGTGTCGGGCGCGAGCCGGCGCGCCGTGATGAGGAACCCGGTGTGCGCGATCATGCGGTGGTCGGGACGGACGGCGAGTCCCTGCACGTGCCATCCGCGCACCATGGTCTCGTTCGCGACAGGCTCGGTGTACCACCCCGTCGCCCGGATGGACTCGGCGACCCGGGAGAGCTGCGTGACGGTCGCGACGTAGCACAGCAGCACCCCGCCGGGCTTCAGCGCGGTGGACACCGCGTCGAGGCACTCCCAGGGCGCGAGCATGTCGAGCACGACGCGGTCGACGGATGCCGCGGGCGCCTGCTCGGGCAGGGCCTCGGCGAGGTCGCCGAGCGTGATCGACCAGTTCGCCGGCTCCTCGCCGTGGAACGTCGCGACGTTGCCCCGTGCGACGGCGGCGAACTCCTCGCGACGCTCGAACGACATGAGCCGGCCCGTCGGGCCGAGGGCGCGCAGCAGCCACAGCGAGAGCGCGCCCGAGCCGACCCCCGCCTCGACGACCGTCGCACCGGGGAAGACGTCGGCCTGCGCGAGGATCTGCACCGCGTCCTTCGGGTAGACGATCGCCGCACCGCGCGGCATCGACATCACGAAGTCGCTGAGCAGCGGCCGGAGCGCGAGGTACTCGACGCCGACCGCGTTCGCGACCACCGAGCCGTCGGGCAGGCCGATGATCTCGTCGTGCGCGATCGCGCCCTTGTGCGAGTGGAAGAGCTTGCCGGGCTCGAGGGTGATCGTGTGCATGCGCCCCTTGGGGCCGGTGAGCTGCACCCGATCGCCGGCGCGGAACGGACCGCTCGCCTCGCCGCGGCTCATGCGCCCGCCCGCTTCGTCGTCGCGACCTCGACCAGGTCGTGGAGGGTGCGGCCGGCGAGGGTCTCCCAGACGACGTCGGAGGGCGCCTCGTCGAGCGGGAGCATGTGCGGCACGCCGATCGTCACCGCCCCCGCGGAGGCGGCCGAGGCGAGCCCGGTCGGCGAGTCCTCGATCGCCACGCAGTCGGCGATGTCGACGCCGAGGCGGCCCGCGGCCGCCAGGTACGGCTCGGGGTGCGGCTTGGGGGCGGCGACCTCGTCGCCCGTGACGAGCTCGTCGAAGGCGGCGAACGGGATGGCGCCCACGACGTCCTCGGCCATCGAGCGGATCGACATCGTCACGAGCGCGGTCGGGATGCCGGCCTCGCGCAGCTCCTTCAGTAGCGCCTGGGCGCCCGGCTGCCACGGCACGCCGTGCTGCGCGAGCTGCTCGCGGACGCGCTCGGTGAGCCGCTCCACGATCGCGTCGGCGGGCAGGTCGACGCCCGCGGCGCGGAACACCTCCGCCGCGTCCCACAGGCCCATGCCGACCATCCGCAGCGCATCGTCGTGGGTCCAGGTGCGGCCGAACGATTCGACGAGCTCGATCTCGGCTCGCATCCAGTACGGCTCGGTGTCGACGAGGGTGCCGTCCATGTCCCAGAGGACGGCGGCGGGGAGGCGCTTGGTCACAACGGGCGATTCTATCGGCACGGCCTATTGTGGAGGTGAGTCCGGAGGTTCCGGGCTCGGGAAGCGGGGCGGACCGAGTGCAGCAGCCGACCGGGTTCGAGGGCGGACGACTCCTCGTCGTGGCGTTCGAGGGATGGAACGACGCGGGCGAGGCCGCCACGGGAGCCGCCCGGCTCCTGGCCGAACGGCTCGGCCTCGTCGAGATCGCCGCGGTCGACCCCGAGCTCTACTTCGACTACCAGTTCACGCGCCCGACGATCGAGACCGCGGCCGACGGCACCCGCCGGCTCAGCTGGCCCGGCGCCGCCATCCTCGGGCCGAGCGGCGAGCCCCTCCCCGAGGACGACGAGGTCGTCACCGGCCCGGGCGCCGACCGGCTGCACGTCCTCCTCGGCGCGGAACCGGCACGCACCTGGAAGGGCTTCGCCGCCGAGCTCATCGACGCCGCGCTCACCGCCGACATCGAGGGCATCGTCCTGCTCGGCGCCATGCTCGCCGACGCCCCGCACACGCGTCCGCTCTCGGTCTTCGCCTCGAGCGAGAACCCCGAGGTGCGGGCGGCGCTCGGCGTCGAGCGATCGAGCTACGAGGGACCCGTCGGCATCCTCAGCGTGATCGCCGACCAGGCCGAGCGCGTCGGCATCCCGACGGTGTCGCTCTGGGCCTCGGTCCCGCACTACGTGCACAACGCGCCGTCGCCGAAGGCGGTGCTCGCCCTCCTCGGCAAGGTCGAGGAGCTCACGGGCCTCAGCATCCCGCGCGGTTCGCTCGAGGACGAGGCGAAGGCGTGGGAGTCCAGCGTCGACGCGCTCGCCGCCGACGACGAGGAGATGGCCGGGTACATCACCCAGCTCGAGCAGGCCCGCGACGCGGTCGACGCGCCCGAGGCATCCGGCGAGGCCATCGCCCAGGAGTTCGAGCGGTACCTGCGCCGCCGCGGCGACCAGCCGGGCGGCGGCCCGTGGCGGCCGCGCGACGGGGCCTGACGAGGCATCCGCTCGCATTCACCGCCGGGCGCACGGCCGCAGGGCGGCCCGGGTGGCGCGCCCGCGGGCGCCGACGGTCCGATCAGAACGGCTCGAGCACGCCCGTGCCGAGCAGTACGAACACCGTCGCGCCGAGCGCGATGCGGTAGATCACGAACGGTAGGAAGCTGTGCCGGGAGATCCAGCGCATGAAGAAGGCGATCACGAGGATGGCGACCACGAACGCGACCGCCGTGGCGAGCGCCGTCTCGAGCGGGCCGTACACCGCCGGCTCGCCCCAGCTCTTGAACAGCTGGTAGAAGCCCGAGCCGAACACGGCGGGAATGGCGAGGAGGAACGCGTAGCGCGCGGCGGCGGCACGCTCGTAGCCGAGCAGCAGGCCCATGGTGATCGTGCCGCCCGACCGCGACACGCCGGGGATCAGCGCGAGCGACTGCGCGAGGCCGAAGTAGATGCCGTGCGGGTAGGTCAGCTCGTCGAGCTTGCGGCGCTTCGCGCCGGCCCAGTCGGCGAGGCCGAGGACGATGCCGAACACGATGAGCATGGTCGCGACGACGTACAGCGATCGGAACACGGTCTCGATCTGGTCCTGGAACAGCAACCCGAGCACGACGATCGGGATCGAGCCGACGATGATGAGCCAGCCCATGCGCGCGTCGGGGTCGCTGCGGGGCACGCTGCCGCGCAGCGCCCCGAACCACTGGCGGATGATGCGCACGATGTCGCGCCAGAAGAACACGACGACCGCCGCCTCGGTGCCGAGCTGCGTGATCGCGGTGAACGCCGCCCCCGGGTCGGCCGCGTTGGGCAGGAACTCCCCCAGGATGCGCAGGTGCGCGCTCGAGGAGATCGGCAGGAACTCGGTGAGTCCCTGCACGAGGCCGAGGATCAGGGCTTCGAGCAAGGGGGCATCCTTCCGCCCCTCGACGCGCGAAGGGCACGGGACCGTCGTGGTCGGGAAACGAGCGCCGACGCCGTCAGTACGCCAGCAGCAGGTCCCTCAGGACCTGCCTACCGAAGACTAGTGCGTCGAGCGGCACGCGCTCGTCCACGCCGTGGAACATCGCCGGGAAGTCGATCGTGTCGGGCAGGCGCAGCGGCGCGAAGCCGTAGCCCGCGATGCCGAGGCGCGACAGCGACTTGTTGTCGGTGCCTCCGCTCAGCAGGTACGGGAAGACCGTCGCCTCGGGATCGTGCGCGTGCAGGGCGTTCGTGACGGCGTCGACCAGCGGGCCGCGCGTCGGAGCCTCGAGGCCGACGTCGCGGTGCACGATCTCGATGTCGACGTCGGGACCGACGAGGTCGGCGAGCTCGGCGAGCACCGCATCCTCCTCGCCCGGCAGGGTGCGGACGTCGACGAGCGCCTCCGCGCGGTCGGGGATGACGTTGTGCTTGTAGCCGGCCTGCAGGAGCGTCGGGTTCGATGTCGTGCGGAGCGTCGCGGTGATGAACCCCGACGCGGACCCCGTCGCGAGCGCGAGCTCGTCGGGCGAGACCTGCTCGGGGTCGACGCCGAGCGCGCCCGCGATCGCCGCGAGCAGCTCGCGCGTGGTGCCCGTGAGCCGCAGCGGCCACTCGCGCCGGCCGATGCGGGCGATCGCCTCGGCGAGCTTGGTGACGGCGTTGTCGCCCACCCGGCGCGACCCGTGGGCGGCCGTGCCGTGGGCGACGAGGCGGATCCAGACGAGCGACTTCTCCCCCGTCTGCAGGAGGTAGGCGCGCTGCCCGCCGACCGTGATCGAGTAGCCGCCGACCTCGCTGATCGCCTCGGTCGCGCCGGCGAAGAGCGCCGGGTGCTCGTCGACGAGCCAGCTCGCGCCGTAGAGCCCGCCGGCCTCCTCGTCGGCGAAGAACCCGAGGATCAGCTCCCGCTCCGGCAGCCGGTCGTCGGCGAGGATGTCGCCGACGGCGGTGAGGATCATGGCGTCCATGTCCTTCATGTCGACCGCGCCGCGCCCCCACAGCATGCCGTCGCGGATCTCGCCCGCGAACGGGTCGACGCTCCAGTTGCGCGGGTCGGCCGGCACGACGTCGAGGTGACCGTGGAGGACGAGCGCGGGCTTGTCGGGGTTCGCACCCGGGATACGGGCGACCACGTTCGCGCGGCCCGGCGCCGACTCGAGCATGACCGGGTCGAGGCCCATCGCGCGCAGCCGTGCCTCGACGTACTCGGCGGCCTCGCGCTCGCCGTTCGACCGGCCCTCGCCGTGGTTCGTGGTGTCGAACCGGATGAGGTCGCGCGCGATGACCGCGGTCTCGTCGAGCACCGGCTCGGGCGCGGGTTCGGGCGCGGGGGTCGTCGGGAGCGTCTCGGCCATGCGGTCCACGCTAGCGTGCGCCGCGGCGACCGCCGTCGGCGCGCTGCCGCGGCATCCGCTCCCCCGGCGGACGGTCGGAAACGTGCTTTCCACGGCTGATCGGCGTCTCTGCGGCGCGGACGGCCCGGGCGGCCTGGGCGTGGTCGGAGGGCCTCCGAAACCGTGCTAATCTCTTCTACGGCCGCTGAGCGATCAGGGCCGAGACAACGCGCGGGTGGCGGAATTGGCAGACGCGCTAGCTTGAGGTGCTAGTGCCCGTATAGGGCGTGGGGGTTCAAGTCCCCCCTCGCGCACGCGTTGTCGAGAAGGCCGGATCTTCGGATCCGGCCTTCTTGCGTTTCACCTCCCCCGCGCGTGCGGCATGCCGTTCTCAGGAGTTCTCCGGCGTGTCGCCGTTTCCGACGGCGTGTCTTCCTGAGAAGCGCTGCATTCGGCGCCTGGCTCCTGAGAACTGCTGCGGGCGGCAGCGCCCGTCGGCACCACCCGGGGGCGCGCGACGCCCCCGGTGGTGTGTGGACGCGTGGCATCCACGACTTGCCACATTCGAACATGTGTTCGAACATGGACGAGTGACGATGACCGCTCCCCGACCCGCCCCGGCCGTCCCGGTCGCAGCCGAGACGGCGTCGGCGGCGCGGCTCGAGCGGGTCGGGGAACTCCAGGCGCGCATCCGCGGCATGCAGGCGACGAGGCTCGACACGCGCACGGTCCCCACGCACCCCGCGCTCGCGAGCGTGCTGCCCGGCGGCGCGCTCCGCGAGGGCGCGGTCGTGCAGGTCGAGGGGTCGATCACGCTGCTCATGGCCGCCCTGGCCGGGCCGTCGCGGAGCGGCCGCTGGGTCGCGGTCTCGGGCATCCCCGAGTTCGGCGTCGAGGCCGCGGCGCGATTCGGCATCGACCTGGAGCGGCTCGTGCTCGTGCCCGACCCCGGCCGGCAGTGGCTGACGGTGGCGGCCGCCCTCGCCGATGTGATCCCCGTGGTCGCCGTGCGGCCCGACGGGCGGCTCGCGCCCGCCGAGGCGTCGCGATTCGCCGCGCGGCTGCGCCAGCGGGGCGCCCTGCTCCTCGTCGACGGCGACTGGCCCGGCAGCGACGCCCGGCTCGAACTCGAGCGGAGCGACTGGACCGGACTCGACCACGGGCACGGGCATCTCGCCGAGCGCGAGGTCGTCGTGCGGGTCACCGGTCGCGGCGAGGTCGGGCGGGGCGATCGACGACGCCTTCGGCTGCCCGCCGGCGACCTCGGGTTCGCCGCGGTCGACGACCTTCCCCGGCACCGACCCGACCTCGCCGCGAGGGCCTCGTGAGCGCGGCCGTGCGCACCATCGTCCTCTGGTGCCCGGACTGGCCGGTGCTCGCCGCGTGCCGCGAGCACGGCATCGACCCCGCGCTGCCCGTCGCCCTCACCGAGAAGGGGCTCGTGCACTCGTGCTCGGCCGCGGCCCGGCGCGACGGGGTGACGCGCGGGCTCCGGCTCCGCGAGGCGCAGTACCGCTCGACCGCGCTGGCGGTGCTCGAGTACGACGCCGCGCTCGACCACCGCGCGTTCGAGCCCGTGGTGCGCGGCGTCGAGGCGATCGTCCCGGGCGTGCAGGTGCTGCGGCCCGGCACGCTCGCCATGCGGGCGCGCGGTCCGGTGCGCTACTACGGCGGTGAGGATGCCGCGGCGCGGGCGCTGCTCGCGGCCGCGGCGGGGCTCGGCATCGCGGGCGCACGCGTGGGCGTCGCCGACGGGCCGTTCGCCGCCGAGCAGGCGGCGCGGACGGCGGGCACGGCGGGCACCACCGGGGGTGCCGTCGCCACGGCGGCCACCACGGCCGGTGCAGCGGATGCCGCGGCCGCGGCGGGCACGCCCCCGCGGGCGTTCGCGGTGCCGCCGGGCGAGTCGGCGCGGTTCCTCGCACCGCTGCCGGTCTCGCTCGTGGCCGACGCCCGCACCACGACGCTGCTTCACCGGCTCGGCGTCCGGACCCTCGGGGAGTTCGCGGCCCTCCCCGAGGAGGACGTGCGGCGGCGCTTCGGCGCGGCCGGCGCGTTCGCGCACGACCGGGCCGCGGGGCGCGAGCAGTCGCGCGTGGCGCCGCGCACTCCCCCGCCCGAATTCGAGGTGGAGCAGCACTTCGAGCCGCCGCTCGAGCGCATCGACCAGCTCGCATTCGCGTTCCGCGTGCGGGCCGAGGAGTTCATCGAGCGGATGCGGTCCGTGCGGCTCGTGTGCACCGGCATCCGGGTCGAGCTCGACGACGACCGAGGCGGGCACTCGAGCCGCAGCTGGCTGCACCCGCACTGGTTCACCCCGGCCGACGTGGTCGACCGGGTGCGCTGGCAGCTGCAGGGGTCGGGCACGGCCGACGCGGGGCTCGAGGCCGCCATCGTGCGCCTGCGGGTCGCGCCCGAACGCGTCGACTCGACGGGCAATCACGAGGAGGGGCTCTGGGGCGGCGGTCCCGACGAGCGCGTGCACCACGGGCTCACGCGCGTGCAGAGCATGCTCGGGCACGAGGGCGTGGTCACGGCGACGATCGGCGGCGGGCGCATGCTCGCCGATCGGCAGGTGCTCGTGCCGTGGGGCGATCGGGCGCCCGAGCGCGTCGCGCCCGAGGCGCCCTGGCCGGGCAGCCTGCCCGCGCTCGCGCCCGCGAGCGTGTTCCGCGAGCGGCTGCCGGTGGCGCTCGTCGACGCCGAGACGGCCTCCGTGGCGGTCGACGCGCGCGGGGCGATCTCCGCGGCGCCGGCGTCGTTCGCGGTCGGCGGCGGCCGGCCGGCGCCCGTGCGCGCGTGGGCCGGGCCGTGGCCCGTCGTCGAACGCTGGTGGGACGCCGAACGCGCGCGCCGCGTGCACCGGTTCCAGGTGGTCGACCACGACGGGTGCGCGTGGCTGCTCGTGCGCGACGACGAGGGCTGGTGGGCCGAGGCGAGGTACGACTGATGGGCTGGAACAACCCCGAGATCCCATGGTCCGAGCTCGAGCGGCGGCTCTCCGATCGGCAGCGGCCGGGCAGCGGATCCGGGGCGACGGGCGGGCGCTCGAAGGTGCTGGGCGACGGCGGCGACAGTCCCGCCTGGAGCCGGAAGCGGCATCCGTACCGCCCGCCGGAGGCCGACGAGCCGCCGACTGACTCGCCGGCAAGGCCGGTCGTGCCGTACGCCGAGCTGCACGCGCACTCGACGTTCAGCTTCCTCGACGGGGCGTCGGGCCCTGAGCGGCTCGTCGAGGAGGCGCACCGGCTCGGGCTCACCGGCCTCGCCATCACCGACCACGACGGCTTCTACGGCATCGTGCGCTTCGCCGAGGCGGCCGAGGCGTACCCCGAGCTCGAGACCGTCTACGGCGCCGAGCTCTCGTTCGGCCTCACCGAGCCGCAGATGGGCGCGGCCGATCCCGAGGGCGACCACCTGCTCGTGCTCGCCGCACGGGAAGAGGGCTACCACCGGCTCGCCTCGGCGATCACGGCGGCCCAGCTCGCGGGCGGCGAGAAGGGCCGGCCGGTCTACGACCTCGACGACCTGGCGGCGCGCGCCGACGGCCACTGGGTGGTCTCGACCGGGTGCCGCAAGGGTGCGGTGCGCCGTGCGCTCGCGGGCGAGGGCGGGGCGGATGCCGCGTGGCGCGAGCTCGACCGCCTCGTCGCCCTGTTCGGCCGCGACCACGTCGTGGTCGAGCTCACCGACCACGGCGACCCGCTCGACCAGGTTCGCAACGACGCGCTCGCCGAGCTCGCGGCCCGCGCCCGCGTGCCGGTGCTCGCGACGAACGCCGTGCACTACGCGACCCCGGGCGAGCACCGACTCGCCTCGGCGCTCGCGGCGGTCCGGGCGCGGCGCAGCCTCGACGAGCTCGACGGGTGGCTGCCGGCGACCGACGGACTGCACCTGCGCTCCGGCGCCGAGATGCTCGCCCGGTTCGAACGGTACCCCGGCGCCGTCGAGCACTCGGTGACGCTCGCGCACGACCTGTCGTTCCGGCTGCGGAGCGCCCGCCCGAGGCTGCCGAGACAGGAGGTGCCCGAGGGGCACACGCCCATGTCGTGGCTGCGCGAGCTCACGTGGCGCGGCGCCGAGCGGCGCTACCCCGGCCTGCCCGACCACGTGCGCGAGCGGCTCGCGAAGGAGCTCGACGTGATCGAGCAGAAGGACTTCCCCGGGTACTTCCTCATCGTGCACGACCTCGTGCAGGAGGCGCGCCGCCGCGGCATCCTCTGCCAGGGACGCGGCTCGGCGGCGAACTCGGCGGTCTGCTACGTGCTCGACATCACCGGGGTCGACTCGATCTACTACGAGCTGCCGTTCGAGCGGTTCCTGTCGGCGCTGCGCGACGAGGAGCCCGACATCGACGTCGATTTCGACTCCGACCGGCGCGAGGAGATCATCCAGTACGTCTACGGCAGGTACGGTCGGCACAACGCGGCGCAGGTCGCGAACGTCATCAGCTACCGGCCGAAGGGCGCGGTGCGCGACATGGCGAAGGCCCTCGGCTACTCGACCGGGCAGCAGGATGCGTGGTCGCGGCAGGTCGAGCGCTGGGGCTCGGTCGTCGAGACCGACGATCACGACATCCCCGACTCGGTGATCGAACTCGCCGAGCAGCTGCTGACCTTCCCACGCCACCTCGGCATCCACTCGGGCGGCATGGTGCTCACCGACCGTCCCGTGGGCGAGGTGTGCCCGATCGAGCACGCCCGCATGGAGCACCGGACCGTGCTGCAGTGGGACAAGGACGACTGCGCGTGGATGGGCCTCGTGAAGTTCGACCTGCTCGGGCTCGGCATGCTCGCCGCACTGCAGTACACGTTCGACCTCGTGCGCGAGCACGCCGGCGAGGAGTGGGAGCTCGCGACCATCCCGAAGGAGGAGCCCGCGGTCTACGACATGCTGTGCCGCGCCGACTCGATCGGGGTGTTCCAGGTCGAGTCGCGCGCTCAGATGGGCACGCTCCCCCGCCTCCAGCCGCGCTGCTTCTACGACCTCGTCGTCGAGATCGCGCTCATCCGCCCCGGCCCGGTGCAGGGCGGCGCGGTGCATCCCTACATCCGGCGCCGCACGGGCGAGGAGCAGGTGAGCTACCTGCACCCGAAGCTCGAGCCCGTGCTGCGGCGCACCCTCGGGGTGCCGCTCTTCCAGGAGCAGCTCATGCAGATGGCCGTCGCGGTCGGCGACTGCGACGCGGCCGACGCCGACCTGCTGCGGCGCGCGATGGGCTCGAAGCGCGGGGTGGAGAAGATCGAGCGGCTGCGGGCGAAGCTCTACGCGGGCATGGAGCGCAACGGCATCGACCCCGAGACCGCCGACGCGATCTACGAGAAGATCGAGGCGTTCGCGAACTTCGGCTTCGCCGAGAGCCACGCCATCAGCTTCGGCCTGCTCGTCTACGCGAGTTCGTGGCTGAAGCTGCACTACCCGGCGGCGTTCCTGGCCGCGCTGCTGCGCGCGCAGCCGATGGGGTTCTACTCGCCGCACACGCTCACGGCCGACGCGCGCCGGCACGGCGTCGAGCTGCTGCGGCCCGACCTCGCGCGCTCGGGCGTGCACGCCGGGCTCGAGGCGCTCGAGGCGTTCCGTCCGGCAGGCGAGGCGGGCATCGAGGCGACGGATGCCGCGGCGGGGGCCCGCGGCATCCGTCGACCCACCGGCATGCCGGCCTGCACGGACGGGCACCAGCCCCCCGTCGGGCCGTTCGACCGCACGGCACCCGACCGTTCGGCCGAGCACCGCCGCGACGGTGCGTTCGCGGTGCGTCTCGGGCTCGCCGACGTGACCTCGATCGGTGCGACGGTCGCCGAGCGGATCGTCGCCGAACGCGACGCGCACGGGCCGTATCGCGACATGGCCGACCTGTCACGGCGCGCCGACCTCGACGCGGCGCAGCTCGAGGCGCTCGCCGCGGCGGGCGCGTTCGAGTGCTTCGACCTGCGGCCGCGGCAGGCGCTCTGGCTCGCGGGCGAGGCGGCGCAGGATCGTGCCGACTACCTGCCCGGCGCGGTCGTCGTGGTGCAGCCGCCGCTGCTGCCGATGCTGAACGACGCCGAGCAGGTCGTGTACGACCTGTGGGCGACGGGCATCTCCCCCGACGACCATCCGATCCGGCACGTACGCGACCGGCTCGACGAGCGCGGGGTCGTGCGCATCGACCGCCTGCACGGCGCCGAATCGGGTCGGCGCATCGAGGTCGGCGGCGTGGTGACGCATCGGCAGCGACCGGCGACCGCGAGCGGCATCACGTTCATGAACCTCGAGGACGAGTCGGGCACGCTCAACGTGATCGCGAGCGTCGGCGTCTGGACGAGGTATCGCCGCATCGCGCGCGAGGCGCCCGCGATGGTCGTGCGGGGCATCCTCGAGCGCTCGCGTGAGGGCGTCGTCAACCTCGTCGCCGACCGGTTCGAGCCGCTCACGGTGTCGACGACGAACCGGTCGCGCGACTTCCGCTGACCCGCGGCCCGACGGCGGGCCGACCTCCCGTGCACTGCCCCGACCGGCGGCGATACGCTGGAGCATGGCCGTGTCCATCGCCGCGGCGGCCGGCTGACGGAGTCTCCCGTGGCCGAGCCGACACGTGCACCGCTCATCACGACGGCGTTCATCGCCCTCGCGGCCGCCGACCTCGCCTACTTCACGGCACACGGCATGGCGATCTTCGCGCTGCCCCTCTACGTCGTCGGGCCGATCGCCGGCGACGAGGCCGCCGCCGGCATCGCATTCGGGGCGTTCGCCGTCTCCGCGCTGGTGCTGCGGCCGATCTCCGGGCGCCTCGCCGACCGGTACGGTCGTCGACCGCTGCTCGTCGGCGGGGCGCTGCTCCTCGCGTCGACGTTCGCGCTCACCGCCGTCGCCGAGTCGCTCGTCGCCGTCATCGGCCTGCGCCTGCTCGCCGGGGTCGCCGAGGCCGCGTTCTTCGTCGCGAGCTTCGCGGCGCTCGCCGACATCGCCCCGCCGGAGCGCATGGGCGAGGCGCTGTCGTACAACTCGCTCGGGCTCTACCTCGGGCTCGCGATCGGGCCGCCGATCGGCGAGGTCGTGTTCGATGCCGGCGGGTACACGGCCGTGTGGATCGGTGCAGCCGTGGTCGCGGCGGTCGCGGCGACCACGGTCCTCCTCGTCGGCGAGACGCGAACGGCCGCGCCGACGACGGAGGGGCCGCTGCGGATCATCCATCGACCGGCGATCCCCGCCTCGCTCGGCTTCCTGACCTCGCTCATCGCGATGGGCGGGCTCCTCGCGTTCGCCTCCCTGCACGCGACCCGCATCGGGTTCGAGACGCCGAGCGTGATCCTCCTGGTCTACGGCGGAACGGTCGTGGTGTGCCGGCTCGCGTTCGCCCGCGTGCCGGATCGCGTCCCATCGCTCGTGCTCGGCACGGCAGCGGTCACGGCGATCGGGATCGGCGCGGTGATCGCCGCCGTGTGGCGGCAGCCCGTGGGGTTCGTCGTCGCGACCGTCGTCATGGCCATCGGTGTCGCGTTCAGCACGCCGGCCTTCTTCTCGGCGATCTTCGCGACGGCCTCGCCGTCCGAGCGGGGGATCGCTTCGGGCACCGGCAGCGCGGCGATCGACCTCGGGCTCGGCATCGGGCCGATCCTGCTCGGATTCGTCGCCGCCCCGCTCGGCATACCGTGGGCGTTCGCCGCGGCGGCGGCGATCGCGTGGGCGGGTGCGGCCTGGACGGCGGGGCTCGCGCTGCGGGCGCGCGCCACGGCGGCCTGATCGTCCACGACGGTCGGATCGTCCGCGGAACCCGCTCGTGTCGCGACGCGGCGTGCCGCGACATCCGTTAATCTCAGGCGGTGCCCCCTGCCTCGAACGACCGATTCGGACCCGACCGCTACGGCCAGGACGTGCTCGCCGGCGACTGGCGCGCGGCGGGCCGCCGCACGATCCCCGAGGTGCCCGCGACGCGCGACCTCGTCGTCGAACTCGCGGCCGACGGCTACTGCGGGGCGGTCGTCGCCGTCGAGAAGCAGACCGTGACGCTCGAAGACCGGCACGGCCGGACGCGCATGTTCCCGCTGGGCCACGGCTTCCTCGTCGAAGGCGAGCCCGTTCGCCTCGTCGCACCGAAGGCCGCCGCACCGCAGGGCCGACTGCGCACGGCGTCGGGCTCCTACGCGGTGGAGCCCGGACGCCCGGCGAGGGTCGCGCTGCCGAGCCGGATCTTCGTCGAGGGGCGGCACGACGCCGAGCTCGTCGAGAAGATCTGGGGCGCCGACCTGCGGGTCGAGGGCGTCGTCGTGGAGTACCTCGAGGGCGTCGACGTGCTCGACGGGATCCTCGACGAGTTCGCTCCCGGGCCGGGTCGGCGCGTCGGCGTGCTCGTCGACCACCTCGTCCCCGGCTCGAAGGAGCAGCGGATCGCCGACGCCGTCATGCGCGGCCGGCACCGCGGTCATGTGCTCGTCGTGGGCCACCCGTTCATCGACATCTGGCAGGGCGTGAAGCCCGCTCGCGTCGGCCGTGAGGCGTGGCCCGTGATCCCGCGCGGCACGTCGTGGAAGCACGGGGTGTGCGCCGCGTTCGGCTGGCCGCACGAGGACCAGGCCGACATCGCGCACGCCTGGCAGCGGATCCTCGGGCAGGTCCGCGGCTACGGCGACCTCGAGCCCGCGCTGCTCGGCCGGGTCGAGGAGCTCATCGACTTCGTGACCGCGCCGGTCGACTGACTCGGCCGGCCGCGCCGGCGGCCCGCGACGTCGGACCGGCGCGCCCGGAACATGCGCCCGTCGCCGCTAGGCGATCGTCGTGCCGAACGCGAGCCCCAGCACGTACGTGACGGCGGCCGCGCCGAGGCCGATCCCGAGCTGGCGGAGCGCCCGCTTCAGCGGCGACGCGCCCGAGAGCAGGCCCACGGTCGCGCCCGTGGCGAGCAGCGCGATGCTGACGAGCACGGCCGCGGTGATGGTCGCAGCGAGCCCGGACATCCCGATCAGCCAGGGCAGCACGGGGATGAGCGCGCCCGACGCGAAGAACGCGAAGCTCGACACGGCCGCGCTCATGCCGGTGCCGATCGCCTCGTCGTCGTGCTCCATGGTGCCGATGGCGTCGGTCGGCGCCTGCAGTCGCTCGGCCGCCTGGACGCGCGCGAGGACGAGGGCGGCCTGGTCGACGGCCTCGTCCTCGGCCATGCCCCTCGCGCGGTACACGAGCGCGAGCTCGTTCGCGTCGAGGTCGAGGTCGCCGAGCGCGTCGCGCGCGCCGGGGTCGGGGGCGGACGCCTCCAGGAGCTCGCGCTGCGAGCGGACGGAGACGTACTCGCCGGCACCCATCGACAGCGCGCCGGCGAGGAGCCCGGCGATGCCGGTGAACAGCACCACCGGCGCCGGGACGCCCGTCGCGCCGATGCCGAGGACGAGCGCGAGGTTCGAGACGAGACCGTCGTTCGCGCCGAACACCGCGGCACGGAAGGTCCCGGCGAGCCGGCGTCGGCCGCGCGCCGCGAGGCCGCGCACCACCTCGCCGTGGATGCGCTCATCGGCGGCCATCGCCGCGGTCGCATGCGGGTCCGTGGCATAGGGCGACCGCGCCTCGGCGCGCTGCGCGAGCGCGAGCACGAAGATCGAGCCGAACCGGCGCGCGAGCGCCGCGAGCATCCGGGTGCGCAGGTCGGCCCGCGGGATGCCGGCGTCGTCGCCGTCGAGCAGGCGCAGCCAGTGCGCCTCGTGGCGGCCCTCGGCGGCGGCCAGCGCGAGCAGGATCTCGCGCTCCTCACCGGTCCGGCGTGCCGCGAGTTCGCGGTACACCGCGGCCTCGGCGCGCTCGTCGGCGAGGTAGCGCTTCCAGCGCGTGCGGTCGGCTGGCGTGCCCTGGGGCTCGTCGGCGGTCATCCTGCTCCATCCGAAGGTCGCGAGCGCCCGATCGGATGCCTCGAGGGCCGGTCGCCCGCCTCGTCGCGTATCGGCCCGTCCGGGCCTCCGCAAGGCTAGTGGGCCGGCTGCCGCCGCGTCGCGCCGTGGACCCGGATTGGCAGCATTTCGGATCGCCGAACCAGGCGCTCGCCGCCTCGGGCCGAAATCCGACCGCGTCGCAGCCGCTCGATGCGGCTCAGCCGACGAGCTTCTGCCAGCCGTCGCCCTCGGCGTGCTCGAAGATCAGGTTCGTCTCGGTGTGCGCGACGGCCGGGTGACCGGTGAGGTGCGCGAGCACGAACTCCCGCAGCTCCTCGGCGTCGCGGGCCGCGACGTGCAGCAGGTAGTCCTCGGCGCCGGCCATGTGGAACACGCCGAGCACGCCCGGCAGGTGCGGCACCGCGTTCCGGAACGCGTCGATCTCGCTCCGGTCGTGCTTGACGAGCCGGATCGCGATGAGCGCCTGCAGGGACACCCCGAGTGAGACGAGGTCGACGTCGACGCGGTAGCCGCGGATGGTGCCGAGGCTCTGGAGCCGGCGCAGCCGGAGCGAGACCGTGGACTCGGCGACGCCGACCTCCGCGGCGAGCGCCGCACCCGACGCGCGCGCATTCTTCGAGAGGGCCGTGAGCAGGGCCCGGTCGACCCGATCGAGTTCCGCTTTCTGCGCCATGGTCGGATTCCTCCCGGTCGAGCGTGAAGCTTCTTCGTGAATTTTGCCTGAATCGAAAGCATCTTCGCAAGACACCCGAATTGGTCACAGATTCTGTAGCCTGCTCGCATGTTGACACCGTCGTCGAACTTCGAGACCCGTGCCGTCCACGCTGGGATGGAGGGGGTGCGCGAGCAGGGCTCCCACGTTCCCACCATCGATCTTTCCACGACGAACCCCCTCGGCGACGTGGAGAACGGCGGGATGTCGTACGAGGAGCTCGCGACCGGCGGCTGCCTGACCGAGGGTCGCTCGGCGGTCTACCAGCGTCTCTGGCACCCCGGCGTCGCCCGGTTCGAGACCGCCCTCGCCGACCTGGAGGGCGCCGAGGGCTCCGTCGCCTTCGCGACCGGCATGGCGGCGCTCGCCGCGACGCTCATCGCGGCCACGACGGCGGGCACGCCGCACGTCGTCGCCGTCCGGCCCCTCTACGGCGGCAGCGACCACGTGCTCGAGAGCGGCCTGCTCGGCACGACCGTGACCTGGACCGACGTCGACGGCATCGCCGCCGCCATCCGCCCCGACACCGGGCTCGTCATCGTCGAGACGCCCGCGAACCCGACGCTCGAGCTGCTCGACCTGCGTCGGGTCGCGGATGCCGCGGGCACCGTGCCGCTCCTGGTCGACAACACCTTCGCGACCCCCGTGCTCCAGCGCCCCGTCGAGCACGGCGCCACCCTCGTCCTGCACAGTGCGACGAAGTACCTCGGGGGTCACGGCGACGCGATGGGCGGCGTGGTGGCGGGCCCGACCGAGTGGGTCGAACGCCTGCGCCGGGTGCGTGCGCTGACCGGCGGGCTGCTCCACCCGATGGGCGCGTACCTGCTCCACCGCGGCATCCGGACGCTGCCGGTGCGCGTGCGCGCGCAACAGGAGACCGCGGGCGAACTCGCGCGCCGCCTCGGGGCGCACCCGGCCGTCGCCCGGGTGCGGTACCCCGGCCTGCCCGGCCAGGACCCGCGGGGGCTGATCGGTCGCCAGATGGCGGGTGCCGGATCCATCATCGCGCTGGAGCTCGCGGGCGGCTACGACGCGGCGTGCCGGTTCACCGAGGCGTGCCGGCTCGTGACGCACGCGGTCTCGCTCGGCGGGGTCGACTCGCTCGTGCAGCACCCGGCCTCGCTCACCCATCGGCCCGTCGCGGCGCACGCGAAGCCCGATGCGGGCGTGGTCCGGCTCTCGATCGGGCTCGAGCACGTCGACGACCTGACGGCCGACCTCATGGCGGCCCTCGACGCCGCGTCGGACGCTCAGGACCTCGGGCGCTCGTCGGAGCTCGCGGCCTCGGGCGGCGCATCGACCTGATCCGCCGGCGCCGGATTCCGGATGCCGACCCACGACACGATGCCGCCGACGACGAGCAGCACGGCGGTGACCACCGCGACCCGGTGATAGCCGTCGACGTCGAGCGCGTCTCCGACGATCACGCCGATCGACGCGATGGAGACCAGGCCCGCGATCCGCGAGACCGCGTTGTTGACGGCCGAGCCGATGCCGGCCCGCGACGGATCGACCGCGCCGAGGATCGCGGAGGTGAGCGGCGCCACGGTCATCGCCATGCCGAGCCCGACGACGAGCATGCCGGGGAGCACCTGCCACCAGTACTCGACCGGCACGTCGATCATCAGCGTGAGCAGGTAGCCGGCCGCGACGACGATCGGCCCGGCGGTCATGAGCACGCGCGGCCCGATCCGCCCCCCGAGGGTGCCGAACCACGATCCGAGGATCACGAGCATCACCGTCGGCGGCAGCGTCGCGAGCCCGGCGAGGGTCGCGGGGAATCCGCCGACCTGCTGGAGGAAGATCGGCAGCGCGAAGAGCCCCAGGCTGAACGCCGCGTAGATGAACCACGTCGCGAGGTTGCCCGCGGCGAAATTCCGCGCACGGAACAACGTGAGGGGCAGCATGGGGGCGGGAGCGCGCCGCTCCCACAGGACGAACGCCACGAGCGCCGCGACGCCGAGCGCTGCGGGCACGAACACGAGCGGGTGCCCCCAGCCGAGTCTCCCCTGCTCGATCAGCGCGAACACCGTGCCGCCGAGCCCGACGACGCCGAGCGCGGCCCCGACCCAGTCGACGCGCGCCCGATCCGGGTTCGGTTCGTCGCGGCCGAGCGGATGCATCATGACGAGCGCCACCGCGATCGGGAGCACGTTGATCGCGAACACCAGTCGCCACGAGAACAGGTCGACGAACGCACCGCCGAGGATCGGTCCGATGAGGAACGCGCTCGTCGTCCACGCGGTCCAGCGTCCGATCGCGCGGCCCTGCTCGGACGACGGGAACGTGGCGATGATGAGCGCGAGCGAGCTCGGGACGAGGAGCGCGCCGGCGGCCCCCTGGAGGGCGCGCGCGACGATCAGCACCGTGCCGCCCGTCGCGACGGCGCACGCGATCGAGGTGATGCCGAACCCGACCAGCCCGAACCGCAGGATGCGGAGCCGCCCGAACGAGTCGGAGAGCGACCCGGCGAGCAGGATGAGCGACCCCAGGGTGAGCAGGTACGCGTCGACGGCCCACTGCTGCAGCGAGAGACCGCCGCCGAGGTCGGCCTCGATCGCGGGGAGCGCGATGTTGATGACCGCCCCGTCGAGGAACGCGATGAACGCGACGACCACGGCGATGACGAGTACGCGCGTCCGCCGGTCCATGCGCGCCATGCTACGCCGGACGTGCGACGGTCCCGACCGCCACCGGTCGCAGCCGTCGCCGCACGGTGCTCAGCGCCGCCGGCTCGGGACCGATGCCTCGACTCGGGGCTCCTCGCTCACCGCGGGCCGACCGAGCGACCGCACCTCCCAGCCCGCGGCACGGTACGCGTCGCCGTCCAGCGCGTGGCGCCCGTCGACGATCCGCCGGTTCGCCACCCGGTCGCCGAGCTCCTCCGGGTCCGCCTCGGCAAACTCGGCCCACTCCGTGAGCAGGGCCACCACGTCGGCCCCCTCCACCGCATCGGCCATCGAGTCGGCGTAGACGAGATCCGGGTACGCACGGTGGGCGTTCTCGTTCGCGTGGGGATCGTAGACGCGCACGTCGGCGCCCTCGAGCCACAGCATGCGCGCGACATCGAGTGCCGGAGCATCGCGGACGTCGTCCGAGTCCGGCTTGAACGCGGCTCCGAGGGCCGCCACGGCGGCGCCCCGGAGCTCTCCGCCTGCGGCTTCGCGCACCAGGTCGACGGTCCGCAGCCGACGCCGGGTGTTGATGTGGTCGACCTCATGGAGGAACGCGACGGCCTGCCCCACCCCGAGTTCCTCGGCACGGTGGGTGAATGCTCGGATGTCCTTGGGCAGGCACCCGCCGCCGAAGCCGAGACCCGGCTTGAGGAAGCGGCCGCCGATCCTCGAGTCGAACGAGAGGGCGGACGCGAGGTGGTCGACGTCGGCGCCCGTGGCCTCGCAGACCTCCGCCATGGCGTTGATGTAGGAGATCTTCGTCGCGAGGAACGAGTTCGCCGCGACCTTCACGAGCTCGGCGGTGGCGAGATCGGTCACCACGAGGGGGGTCTCGTCGGCGAAGAGCGGTGCGTACGCCGCGGCCAGCTGGCGCTCGGCCCACTCGGATGCGACGCCGAAGACCAGTCGGTCAGGGTGGAGTGTGTCGTCTACGGCGAAGCCCTCGCGGAGGAACTCGGGGTTCCATGCGAGCTCGAGCTCCGCGCCGGCGGGCGCGATCTCGCGGATGCGCTCCGTGAGTCGCTCGGCCGTCCCGGTCGGCACGGTCGACTTGCCCACGATGAGCGCGCGGCGGTCGATGCGGCTCGCGAGGGCATCGACCGCGGCATCCACGTAGGTGAGGTCGGCGGCCGGGGAATCGGCCGCCTGCGGCGTGCCGACGCAGATGAAGTGGACGTCGCCGAAGCGGGCGGCCTCGTCGAAGTCGGTCGAGAACCGCAGTCGCCCGGACGCCAGCTGCTCGACGAGCAGCTCCTGCAGGCCCGGCTCGAAGAAGGGCACGCGCCCGGAACGGAGCGCGGCGATCTTCACCTCGTCGATGTCGACGCCGAGGACCTCGAAGCCGAGCGCGGCCATGCAGGCGGCGTGCGTCGCGCCGAGGTAACCGACGCCGACGACGCTCATGCGCGGATGCTCGGCGATCTCGGGACGATCGGGGGTGCGGGTGGTGGAAGTCATCGGTTCCTCCGGTGGTCGGATGGTGGTCAGGGGGTGGGGTGGGCGCGCTGACGTCAGTCGCGGCACTCGACGTTGCTCAGTTCGGCTCCGGGTCCCGACACCTCGTTCGAGCACTCGAGGACGTTCTCCCGGGCCGGCTTCAGTGCGAAGCCGAGCCCCGCGCCGTCGAGCGCGGCGGTGTTGTCGCGGAAGACGTTGCGGGTGCCCCAGCCGTCGAGGATCTCGTGCGTCTGGAAGCCGTCGGCCGCCGAGCTGACGCCCGAGTTGCCCTCGATGAGCCAGTCGTTGCCCTTCACGTCGACCCACGAATCGGCGTCGTCGATCACGAGGCTCGCACCGTCGAACGTGTTGTCGCGGACGATGCCCTCGCTCGTGCCCTCCTTGATGTCGATGCTCTCCGCGGTGGTGCGCGAGATCTCGTTGCCCTCGATCACGTTGCGGTCGCTCGGGTCGGGCTCGCAGTCGCTGATGTCGCACCAGTTGCTCTCGGCGGTGCCGACGTAGATGCCCTCACCGAACTTCGGCTTGCGCTGCCCCGTGTCGCTCACGACGTTGCCCGTCACCAGGTTGTCGGTGCTGGCTGCACGGAGGTGGATGGCCTCGTCGCCGATCTTCGAGACCGAGAGGCCTCGGATCTCGGTGTGGGTGGCGCCATCGGCCATCAGGCCCTTCTGGCCGTTCTCGAGCGCCAGCCCCTGGACGGTCCAGTGGGAGACCCCGTCGAGGTGGAGCACGTACCCCTGGTCGATCCCGCCGCCGTCGAGGACCGACTCGTGGGTCCCGCACAGCGTGACCGGCTCCTCGGCCGTGCCCTGCGCCGACGCGGTGAACTCCCCGACGTAGCGGCCGGCCTCGACGAGGATGACCTCGCCCGGCTGTGCGCCGTCGAGCGCATCCTGCAGTGCCGCTGCGTCGCCCACCGTGACATCGGGGTCCGGGCAGTCCCCCGGTTCGGCGTCCGCATCGGGCGTGGCGTCATCACGCGCGTCGGAGCGAGGGGCGCTCGCGTCGTCGGCTGGGGCGTCATCCTGCTGCACGGCCCACGCGATCGCCGTCGCGCCGGCCCCGAGTGCGAGTACGGCGGCCACGATGAGGGCCGCGAAGGCGAGCGGATGCCGCTGCCACGGGTGTCGGCGGTCCTCGTGCGTCGTTCGGAGGTCGTTCATCGATTCGTTCCCTTCTTCAGCTGTTCCGCTGGCACGATGCCTCGGCTGAGTGCGGTGAGGGGGACGCGCTCCGCGTAGGGGTTCCGCGTTCCCCGCCGGCGGCGTCCGGTCAGGGCGGTGAAGAGGAGGAGCAGGCCCAGGGCGGCCCAGATCAGGCTGAGCGGCTGCGACAGCGTCTGGACCACCGAAGTCGTCGTGACAGGCGGCGACCACGCCTCCGTGTCATTGCCGGAGATGGTCGCACGGGATCCGTCCACGTGGATGGCGGTCGTTCCGTACCCGGCGATCTCGTTGGCGTGCACCCGGGTCCCCTCGGCCGAACCCGCGACGGTCACGGCGTGGTTCGAGACATCGGAGATGCGGTTGTCCTCGATCAGCACCGACGACGAGCGGACGTGGACGCCCGTGTCGGCCGTGGTGATCTCGTTGCCGACGACGCGCGCGTCGTCGACCGCTCGGCGGACCGCGATCGCCCGGGGCTGGTCCTCGAACACGTTCTCCCGCACCGCGACGGTTCGGGCGCGGTGGTCGAGCACGAGGCCGACCTCGTTCCCGGCGATCGTCGAGTCGGCGACCGTGATCTGCTCGCCGCCGTTCACCTCGACCCCGTAGCGGGCGTTGCCGGTCACCTTCGCGTCGGTCAGGCGGATCTCGCCGGACGCGGACACGTCGGTGCCCTGTGCGCTCGGTCCGTCCGCGAGCGGTCGACCGTCGATGGAGACCCCGTTCCGGCCGTTGTCGCCGACGACGAGGCCGGTCAGGTCGAGCCGCGAGCTGGAACGCTCGACGGCGAGGCCGTCGACGGCGTTCCCCGTCGACTCCGTCGAGCTGACCGAGGTGTCCGACACGTATCGGTGGAGCACGATGCCGTCGACCAGCGCGGCGCGCACGTTCGAGTCCGAGATGGCGAGTTCACTGGCACGGGAGACGAAGAGGCCGAAGGCATTGCCGTCGGATTCGACGTGCTGCAGCGATCCGGTCACTCCACCGGGATCGCCCTCGTCCGTGGCCAGCGCCTCGAGCTGATCGGGCGCGAGGATCGTCGCACCCGCCGCACCCGCCGCACCGTCCGCCGGTTCGGCGAGCTCTGGCAGCGCATCCGCCCCGGATTCCGTATCGAGCCCGGTGAGGGAGAACCCTCCGGTGTTCCCGCTCCAGAAACCGAGGTCGGCGAAGCGGGCGTAGCGCACGTCGACCGGGCCACCGATGACACGCACGTACGCTCGGCCGTCCGACGTGTCGGTGTCCGGGGCGCCTGGGCCCCCCGCGCGGCTGATGAAGGTGACTGGCGCCTCCTCCGTGCCGACGATGTCGAGGTCCGCGCCGAGGGAGACGAAGGACGCGAAGCCCTCGGCGTCGCTCTGCATCTCGATCGTGACGGGCGACCCGGCCGCCAGGCTGAATCGGGCGCCGGGGAGCACGAGCACGTGCTCGCTGAGCAGGTACCGTCCGTCGCCCTCGTCGACGAAGGTGTCCGGCGCGAGCGCGCGGAGGTCGTCGAGGGTGTACGGCTCCTCCCGAGCGGGGAGCACGAGCGTGGACAGCGGCGTCGTCGGGACGCGGTAGGCGCCGTCGGCTCCCGGGATCCGCCAGGGCACCGTTGCGGCGACCGAGCGGACGAATCCGACGCGCTCGGCCTCGCGATCGACGAGTCCCGCCTCCGTCTCCGGGTCGCCCGGGTAGAGCCGGCCCTGCACCGTGCCGTTCGCGGCGATCTCGTTCCGGCCAACGGCCTCGGTCGTGCTGCGATCGCTCGAGACGACTCCGCCGAGCACGGCGACGCCGAGGATGAAGACGCCGACGAGGATGGCGCCGAGCAGTCGTTGCAGGCGGGTCATGCGGGCACCCCCTTCGGCTCGGGCTCGCGGTCGTCGAGCGGCACGCCTTCGGGCGCGACCTTCCGTTCGTCCACGGTGACGACGGCGGGCGCGGCACGCTCGGTGACGGTCGCCGCGTCCTGGCCGTCGCCGCCGATCTGGCCCTCGCGGCGCGTCAACCAGCCCTGGCGGTTCATCGTGACGAAGGCGAGCAGCTTGACCGGCAGGGCGATGAAGATCACCGTCAGCGTCAGCACCGGCAGGATCAGCAGGTCCTTCGGGTTGCGTCGCAGGTTCGAGTACCCGCGGATGCCGCGGCCGACCAACAGCCACGCGGCCGCGGCGGCGATGCCGACCGGTGTCGGCTCGAGCCGGGCGAAGATCAGGTAGAAGAGCGTGAGGCCCATCGTCACGGGCGTCAGCAGGATCTGGAGGACCGTCACCTTGGTCACGAACGGCACCTGCCAGAGCCAGCCCTTGGCGGCCGCCGTCAGGTAGGTCCGATAGGAGTTCCGGCTCCAGCGCACGCGCTGCTTCACGAACGCCCGGAACGTGGCCGGGAACATCGAGGTGGCGCGGGCCGTGGACTGGTGCACGGTGCGGTAACCCGACGCGAGGACCAGCCAGGTGAGGCGTCCGTCGTCGCCGGCGACGCAGCGCTTGCCGAGGAAGAACTCGTTCTCGAGATGGTCGAGCACCGTGAGCACGGCCTCGCGGCGGTAGGCCGCCGTCCGTCCGGAGAGGATCGGCACGGCGCCGGCCCGACCCATCGCGGGCACGTAGTCGTAGTACCGCAGGTTCACCAGCCAGTCCGCGACCTTGCGCCAGATGCTGCTGTTGCGCTGGTACACGTTCTGCTGGGTGCCGACACCGCCAACGAGCGGGTCGACGAACGGCATCTGCACCCGGCGCAGCAGCCCCGGCTGCCAGAAGGTGTCGGAGTCGGTCAGGACGAGGACCTCGAAGCGCGCCTGTCGGATGCCGGCGCCGAGCGCCGAGCGCTTGCCGACGTGGTCGAACAGGATGGGGCGCAGCCGGCTGTCGCCGAGCGCGGTGATCCGGTCGTAGGCGATCAGGTCCTCGACATCCAGGACGATGATGATCTCGTCGGGGTCCTGCGACCGCCAGGAGTCCAGGCATCGCATCAGGATGTCCGGATCCTCGTGGAAGGACGGCACGATCACGGACGTGGTCGTCCGGTGATCGTTCCAGATGGGCCGGGCGCGTCGCGAGAGCACGAATCGGTAGATCCAGAGCCCCCAGACGATCGTGCCGGCGATCGCGATCGGGAAGTACGGCGCGACGGTGTCCCAGAACGACGCGAGGTCCTCCAGGAGGGACGTGAGCGCAGTCGTCTCAGTCGTGCCCGCCGCGTGCATCGCCGGATGGGCGTCGGGCACGCTCGACGGCGCGGTGTGGGTGATGTTCATCGGGTTCCTCGCTCGTGGCTTGCGGCTCACGACCCGTCAGGGCGACCCGTTCACCATCCGGCGCCGGTCTTCCTGGGCGGAGACCTGGGCGTCCCCTTCGGGTCGGGCGCCGGCGTCCGGAAGGCGGCCACGTTACGCCTGCGACCCGGAGAACGACCCCGGGGTTTACACGTGCCGGATGGCTCGTTACGGTGCCCCGCCTCGATGGCGAGCCCACCCCGCTCGGGGCTCCGGATGCCCAGGTAACCGGGGATCTCCGGCCGACCGTCCGACGCGACCGAGGTCCCCGGTGGGCCGGGACGAGGCGTTCGACGGGACCGCGTCGCCTGCGTGGATCCTCCGAGTCTGCGGAGGTCGTCGTTCGATACCGGCCGGCGCGATCGGGACTCAGCGACCCGAGAGCCGCTTCCGCAGCAGCTCGATGCGCGACTGCAGCTGCGTGACCGTCGCGTGGGCGACATCCGGGCCACCGCACGCGCGGCGCAAGTCGGCGTGCACGAGGGAGTGCGCCTGGCCGCTCTGTCGTGCGTACAGCCCGACGAGGCTGTTCAGCAGCGAGCGCTGCTCCTTGAGCGTGCGGTAGAGCGCGACCGGCTCGGCGTGCCCGGGCCCGTCGTCCTCCGTGGATGCCACGTGCTTGCGCCGGTCGGACGCGCGTCGCGCCTGCCGGGCCTGGCGGTGGCGCAGCAGCTCGTGGACCTGCTCGGGTTCGAGGATGCCCGGCAGTCCGATGAAGTCGAGCTCCTCGTCGCTGCCCGGCTCGGCGAACGTGCCGAAGTCGGTGCCGTCGTAGACCACGCGGTCGAACGTGGCATCCGAGCCGAGGGCCTGCCAGGTGAACTCGTCCTGAAGCTCATCGGAGCCCTTCTCCTCGCGGTTGGCCGACTCGAGCAGGCCGTCGTCGAGGCCCGGATCGTCGTCGTCACCCGAACGCCGGTCGAGCGCATGGTCGCGCTGCCGCTCGAGCTCGCCCGCGAGCGCCATGAGCACGGGCACGTTCGGCAGGAACACCGACGCGGTCTCGCCGCGGCGCCGGGCCCGCACGAAGCGGCCGATCGCCTGGGCGAAGAACAGCGGCGTCGACGAGCTCGTCGCATACACGCCGACCGCGAGCCGGGGCACGTCGACGCCCTCGGACACCATGCGCACGGCGACCATCCACCGGCTGGTGCCGTTCGAGAACTCCTCGATGCGGCCCGACGCCTCCTTCTCGTCGGAGAGGACGACGGTCACCTTCTCGCCGCAGACACCCTCCAGGATCTCGGCGTAGGCGCGGGCGACGGACTGGTCGGTCGCGATGACGAGTGCGCCGGCGTCGGGGATCGCGTGGCGGACCTCGGTGAGGCGCCGGTCGGCGGCCTGCAGCACGGCGGGGATCCACTCGCCCGTGGGCTCGAGCGCGGTGCGCCAGGCCGCGGAGTGGATGTCCTTCGTGGCGTCCTCGCCGAGGCGCGCCTCCATCTCGTCGCCGGCCTTCGTGCGCCAGCGCATGCTCCCCGCGTAGACCATGAAGAGGACCGGGCGGACCACGCCGTCCTGGAGGGCGCGGCCGTAGCCGTAGTCGTAGTCGGTCCGGGAGACGCGGATGCCCTGCTCGTCGGGCGCGTAGTCGACGAACGGGATCGGTGCGGTGTCGCTGCGGAACGGGGTGCCGGTGAGCGAGAGCCGACGCGTGGCGGGCTCGAAGGCCTCGCGGATCGCGTCGCCCCACGAGAGCGTGTCGCCGCCGTGGTGCACCTCGTCGAGGATGATCAGCGACCGGCCGGAGAGCGTGAGTTCGCGGTGCAGCGCGGGTCGCACGGCGACCTGCGCGTACGTCACCGCGACGCCGTGGTAGTGCCGGGCGCTGCGCCCGTGGGCGTTGCGGAACCCGGGATCGAGCCGGATGCCGACGCGCGCCGCGGCATCCGCCCACTGGCGCTTCAGGTGATCGGTCGGCGCGACCACCGTGATCCGGTCGATGGTCCGGCGGGCACGCAGCTCCGCTGCGAGGCGGAGCGCGAACGTCGTCTTGCCGGCACCGGGCGTCGCGGCGGCGAGGAAGTCGCGCGGCTCGGTGGCGAAGTACTGCTCGAGCGCCTCGGCCTGCCAGGCGCGGAGCTTCGACGCGGTTCCCCAGGGCGCCCGGGCGGGGAACGAGGGCGAGAGATGCTCGGCGGCCGAGGTGCCGGGCAGGTGATGGCTGCCGGTGGGGGTCGCGTTGCTCACTCTGCAGCACTGTAGTCGAGTCGCCCGACACGGATGATCCGCGACGCACGCACGTGCGGTGGACACGGCGCACGGCGGCCGTGCGGCCTGTGCAGAATGGAGGGATGGTCACCCAGCAGCATCCCTGGTCGAGATATGTCGCGATCGGCGACTCGTTCACGGAGGGCATCGGCGACCCGGAGCCCGGCGTGCCCGGCGGGCACCGCGGCTGGGCCGACCGCGTCGCCGAGGTGCTCTCGCGGGGGACCGACGACTTCGCCTACGCGAACCTCGCGATCCGCGGCCGGCTGATCCAGCAGATCATCGACGAGCAGGTCGAGCCGGCGCTGGAGCTCCGGCCCGACCTCATCACGATCTCCGCGGGGGGCAACGACGTCATCCGCCCGCGCACCGACCCCGACGAGATCTCGGCCCGGTTCGAGTACGCCATCGAACGGCTCGCGCGGGACCGGGCGACCATCGTCATCTTCACCGGCGTCGACGTCGGCTTCTCCCCCGTGTTCCGGGGCATCCGCGGCAAGGTCGCGATCTACAACGAGAACCTCCGCGCGATCGCGCAGAAGCACGACTGCCTGGTCGCCGACCAGTGGGCCCTCGCCGAGATCCAGGACCAGCGGATGTGGGACCGCGACCGGCTGCACCTCAACGCGCTCGGCCACCACACGGTCGCGCGGATGGTGCTCGACGCCCTGAACGTCGAGAACGAGCTCGAGCCGATGAAGCCGGAGCCGCTGCCCGAGCGCACCTGGCGCGAAGCGCGCACGGAAGACCTGTCATGGGCCCGCGAGTACCTCGTGCCCTGGGTCATCCGTCGGATCCGGCATCAGTCGTCGGGCGATTCCGTGACGGCGAAGCGCCCGGCCGCCGGGCCCTACGCCTCGCGTCCGGAGGCGACGCCGGGCGATCCGGACTGAGGTCCGCGCGCGACCTCAGCCGGCGACCGGGGCGTCGGCGACCACGCCCGCGTCGAGCCCGCCGGGGTTCGACAGCCGCCACCAGGCGCCCGGGTCGTCGAGCGTGCCGTCCACCACGAGCGGCACCTCGACCACCTGCGATCCGGCGGTGACCGTCGCGGTGCCGACCCGGTCGCCGTCGTCGACGAGCCCCACCGATCCGGCTTCCACGGAGACGTCGACGGGCGTGTCCGACCAGACGACGACCGTCACGCCCTCGCCGGCCACGGCCTCGGCGGAATCGCCCCACGGCGTCGCGTACGCGACCAGCGGTCGCCCGGCCTCGAGGGCGACGACCTCGTGGAAGCCGGGCGCGATCGAGTCGATGAGCCCGGCGACCGCCTCCCGCACGATCGCGTGCGTGTCGCCGCCGAGCACGACGCCGACCAGGGTCACGGAGGTCGCGCCCACCGCGACGTCGGCGGAGAACAGCAGGTTCGCCGCGTCATCCGTCGTGCCCGTCTTGATGCCGTCGACCCCGTGCGTGCCGAGCAGCCGGTTCGAGTTCTCGAGCGTGCCGAGCTCGGGGATCTCGACGGACTGCGTCGCCACGATCTCCGCGAGCGTCGGATTCTCGAGCGCGATCCCGCCGAGTCGGACCAGGTCGGCGGCCGTGCTGACGTCGTCGAGGGAGAGACCGCTGGTGTCGACGACGCGGGTCGCGGTGAGCCCGTGCTTCGCGAGCCACGCCGTGGCCCGGTCGACGTAGGCGTCCACCGAGCCGAACGCCCAGTTCGCGATCGAGATGCTGTAGTTGTTGCCCGAGGGCAGCATCATGGCCTCGAGGCTCTCCTTCAGCGAGAGCGTCGACCCGGCGACGACCGGCGCGACCGAGCCGTTCTGGGCGACCATGTCCCAGTAGATGTCGATGTCGGCCTCGGTGTACGCGATGTCGGGGCCTCCCTCCCCTTCGGGGATCGGATGCTCCTCGAGCACGACCAGCGCCGTGACGACCTTGGCGATGCTCGCCATCGGCATGGGCGTGTCCTCGCCGCCCGCGGCCATGAGCCCGTCGAAGTCGGTCGCGCCGACCGCCCACGTCCCGAAGCCGGGCTCGACCACGGCCTGGGTCTCCGCCACGACGGGCGCGGGATCGTCGATCGCGGGGGCGGCCGCCGGGATCGGGGCGCCCAGCGCCGAGGACGTGTAGACCCCGCCGCCGATCAGGAGGCCGAGGATGACGGCGAGGATGCCGAACGCGACGATCCGTCGCCGGCGATACACGGCGGGTGACGGCGTGGAGGGTCGCGGGGGCGCGGGCGGAGCCGGATCGAGCGTGCGAGACATCCGTTGCAGGATACCCAGCCGACCTATGCGAGCGCGTACAGCGCCACGGCCGCGGCGGCCGCGACGTTCAGCGAATCGACGCCGTGCGCCATCGGGATGGTGACGATCGTGTCGGCCGCGGCGAGCGCCTGCCGGGAGAGCCCGTCCCCTTCGGCGCCGAGCACGAGCGCGAGACGCTCGGGCGGGTCGGCGGCGAGCGCGCGGAGCGTCACCGCGTCGTCGGCCAGCGCGAGTGCCGCGACCTCGAAGCCGCGGGCCGTGAGCAGCGCGCGCGCCTCGGTCCACTCGGGAAGGCGGGTCCACGGCACCTGGAACACGGTGCCCATGCTGACGCGCACGCTCCGCCGGTAGAGCGGGTCGGCGCAGCGCGGCGTGACGAGCACCGCATCGGCGCCGAGTCCGGCGACGGAGCGCAGGATCGCGCCGACGTTCGTGTGGTCGACGATGTCCTCGAGGATCACCACGCGCCGGGACGTCGCGAGCAGCTCGCCGGGATCGGGCAGCTCCGGCCGCTCGAACGCGGCGAGCGCACCGCGGTGGACGCGATACCCGGTGATCGCCTCGAGCCCGGCCGCGTCGGCGAGGTGCACGGGGATGTCGAACGGGGCGAGGACCGGTTCGAGGTCGGCGAGCCACTTCTCCTCCATGAGCACGGAGCGCGGCCTGCACCCGGCGGCGATCGCCCGGCGGATCACCTTGGCGGACTCGGCGATGAACACGCCCCGCTCGGGCTCGGTGATGCTGCGCAGGGCGACGTCGGTGAGCCGCGCGTAGTCGGCGACGGCGTCGGATGCCGCGTCGGTGACGTGTTCGATGCGCATGGGTCCTCCCGGGTCGGTTCGCGTCATCCGGAAACATCCCGGAAAAGCCGCACGTCTAGAATCGCAGCACCGTCGAAGGGAGACGCGCGTGGTCACTGGGATCGAGGCGCCGGCACCGTCCGACGTGCTGCTCGATGAGGCCGTCCGCCTCATGCGCGGCGCGCGCGTGGCCGTCCTGACCGGCGCGGGCGTCAGCACCGACTCGGGCATCCCCGACTATCGCGGCGAGGGCGCACCGGTGCGCACGCCGATGACGGTGCAGACGTTCCTCGCGTCGGAGACGGCGCGCAAGCGCTACTGGGCGGGCAGCCACCTCGGCTGGCGCACCTTCGGCACCGCGCGGCCGAACGACGGGCACCGCGCGCTCGCCCGACTGGAGGCCGGCGGCGTGGTCTCCGGGGTCGTGACGCAGAACGTGGACGGCCTGCACCGGCGAGCGGGCAGCTCGCACGTCGTCGAGCTGCACGGCGCCTCCGATCGCGTGGTGTGCCTGACCTGCGGGCAGGTCTTCGCGCGAGAATCGGTCGCCGATCGGCTGGCCGAGCTGAATCCGCACATCGACCTGGATGTCGCGATCCGGCCGGCACCGGACGGCGACGTCGAGGTCGACGACGTCGAGTCGATGGTGATCCCGGCGTGCACGGTGTGCGGCGGCACCCTGAAGCCCGACGTGGTGTTCTTCGGCGAGTTCGTCCCGACGCCCGTGTACCGGCAGGCGGCCGCCCTCGTCCAGCGTGCCGACGTGCTGCTCGTGGCGGGCTCGTCGCTCGTCGTGAACTCGGGCGTGCGGCTCCTCGAGATCGCGCGGCGGCGTCGGGTGCCGATCGTCGTCGTCAACCGCGGCATCACGAAGGGCGACAGCCGGGCGACGGTGAAGCTCGACGCCGGCGCGACCGAGACGCTCACGGCGATGGCCGAGGCGCTCGCCTGACGTTCCGGCCCGACCAGGGCCCGACGCATCCGAGCCGCCGTCCGTCGCCCTGGACCGGGATCGCGGGGATCGCTCAGCGCCGTCCGCGAGCGTGCGCCGCGCGCCGGTTGGTCCCGCCGACCTCGGTGAGCACGTCGAGCAGGCGTTCGGCCGAGGCGCTCCACGTGAACCGCTCCGCGACGTCGACGGATGCCGCGGACCGGCGCTCCCACTCCCCCGGCGCGTCGAGCGCGCGGACGGCCCGAGCCGCGCCATCCGCATCGTCGACCGGGAAGTAGGTCGCGGCGTCGCCGCCGATCTCGCGGAAGATGGGGATGTCGCTCACGACGACGGGCGTCCCGAGTCGCATGGCCTCGACGAGCGGGATGCCGAAGCCCTCGGCCTTCGACGCGGTCACGAGCGCCGTCGCGCCGGCGAGCACGTCCGCGTACTCCTGGTCGGTCGCACCGTCGTGGAACACCAGGCGCGCCTCGGGGGCGATGCGCGTGAGCTCCCGCCGCCGCTCGTCGGTGACCCGGCTCATCAGGTGCAGCTCGTGGTCGGGCAGCTGCGCGACGGCGCGCACGAGCGTCTCGACGCCCTTGTACGACATGAACGACCCCATGTAGACGAGCCGACCGCCCTCGGGCCTGGCCCGCGGCAGGTCGGGCGTGCCGATCTCGTCGGCCGCGTTCTGCACGACCGTGAGCGGCCGCGCGGTGAGGCGGTGCTTCCGGATGAGCCCGGCGCTCGTCTCGGACACGGTGACGACCGCGTCGGCGCGGTTCAGCAGCATCCGCTGCGGCCACCACATGAGGTGGTACAGGCGCCAGAGCACGCGCACGAACGCGGGCAGGTCGCGCGGCGGCGTGCGGTTCTCGTAGTAGATGAGGTCGTGCAGGGTGAGCACGAGGCCGTAGTCGCGCCCCCACGACCCCATGGTCTGCATCGGCGAGAACACGACGTCGGGCCGGAGCTTGCGGACCTGCCGGGCGACCCACGGCTCGCGCACGCTCGTCGGCCCGCTGACGAGCTCCCAGGGCAGCGCGGGCAGCTTGTCGAGCTGGCGGTGGTCGCTGATGAGCATGGTCAGCGGATGGCGCTTCGAGAGCTCGGCCACGATGCCGGCCGTGAACCGGCTGATGCCGTCGTGATGGTCGATCCGGACGTACCGGCAGTCGACGACGAGCCTCACGCCCGCTCACCCTCGACGAACACGCGGATGTGGCCCGCCGCCTCGCCGGGCGTCTCGTAGTGGATCAGGTGGCCGACGTCGGGGATGACGGCGAGGGTCGCGTCCTCGAAGAGCGGCTGCAGCCGGTACTGCGCGTCGAGGGGGGTCACGTCGTCCTGTTCGGCGACGACGAGGAGCGTCGGGGTCGGGATGGCGGGCGCGTACTCCCGCACGTCGTGCCCGACGGACGCCTCGAACGCCTGCAGTACGGCGTCGCGGTCGTCGAACGCGGAGAAGTACCGGTCGTGCTGGTCGTGGATGAACCGGCGCAGCTCGGGGTCGCGGGTCTTCGCCATCGTGACGCTCATGACCCGCACGATCGCGCGGTTGCGCAGCAGCGCGAAGCCGGCGCGCTCGGGCAGCGCGGCGGCCGCGCGGTAGTAGGCGACCGCGAGCCGGGTCATGATCGCACGCGGCCCCTCCAGGGCGGGTGCGCCGATCGGGTTCAGCAGGACGAGCCGGTCGGGGGCGAGGCCGGATGCCACGGCGGCGGTCGTCACGATCGAACCGAACGAGTGGCCGAGGAGGGTCCATCCGTCGGCGGCGGCCTCGCCGTCCGTCACCCCCACGGCCTCGACGAACGCGACGAGCCAGTCTGCGTACGCGTCGATGTCGTGCGGTCGGCCGTCGAAGGTCGGCGAGGCGCCGAACCCGGGTAGGTCGGGGATGATCACGCGGTAGCCGGGGAGCTTGGCGACGATGGGCTCGAGCCCGTGGTGGTCGCCGCGGAAGCCGTGCACCGCGACGATCACCGGCGCGTCCGCCGGTCCGTACTCCCACCACGCGGTCTCACTGCCCAGGACCTGGGCACGGTGCTCGCGGACGGGGATCCGCTCGAGGTCGACGGCGTACGGTGAGGCGATCATCCCCAGCATCCTACGGCGCGGCGCCTGAGCACTGTCGGAGGGCGCCGATACCGTGACCGGCATGGAGCACTCCCCCGTCGCATCCTGGGCCGACACGCTCGCGGTGTTCGACCTCGAGACCACCGGCATCGACATCGACACCTGCCGCATCGTCACCGCCCACGTCGGCGTGATCGGGGCGGATGGCGCGGTGCTCGAGCAACGGCAGTGGCTCGTCGATCCGGGCGTCGAGATCCCGACCGCGGCGACCCTGATCCACGGCGTGAGCACCGAACGGGCGCGTCTCGAGGGGCAGCCGGCGGCGCAGGCCGTCGCCGAGATCATCGCCACCCTGCGGGACGCGGCGGCCAGGGGCTTCCCGATCGTGGCGTACAACGCGGCCTACGACCTGTCGGTGCTGCATCGCGAGGCCGAGCGCTACGCCCACGAGGCGTTCCGGGGACCCGGGTTCGTGATCGACCCGCTCGTCATCGACAAGGCCGTCGACCGGTTCCGTCGCGGCAAGCGCACGCTCACGGCGGCCTGCGAGCACTACGGCGTCGAACTCACCGCGGCCCACGACGCGGGCGCCGACGCGCTCGCCGCGGGTCGGGTCGCACAGGCCATCGCCCGTGCGTTCCCCGAGGTCGCGGCGCGCACCATCGCCGAGCTGCACGCCAGCCAGGTCGACTGGTCTCGCGAGCAGGCCGAGAGCTACCAGGAGTGGCGTCGCATGAACGGCGAGCCCGAGTTCACGACCTCGGGTGCGTGGCCGCTGCGCTGAGTTCGGGCCGGAAGTCCGTCGCGCGAGGGCGTCCGACGTGGGAGCCTTGTGCCATGTCGGAACGACCGCCCGTCCGCTCAGCGACCGACGCGCTCATCGAAGCGAGCGCGCTCTGGATCCTCGGCGACAGTCCGCCCGGCTTCCTCGTCGATGCCGCCGTCGAGGCGACCGTCGCAGGGCTCGACTCGCCGGCGCTGCACGAACTCGCCGGCATGTCCGACGCCGATTCGCCGTGGGACCTCCGAGAGGCGCTCGGGCGCGCACTCGTCGAGCTCGGCGCGAGCGTGCCCGACCCGCGCGATCCCGCCACGCTGCAGCTCGCGCTCCGCGAACTCGCCGCGCAGTTCCTGCACGAGCGCATCTCGATTCGCGAACTCGTCGACCGTGCGCGGTCGGTGATCGACGAGGGCATGGGCACCCCCGACGAGGCCGAGGCGCTCCTGGCCGCCGGCGAGGCGCTCGACGCCGGTCGGATCACGGCGCACCAGGCGCAGCTCGATGCGCTGGACTGGGCGGCAGGGCTCACCCGGGAATGACCCGGGCATGACGAAGGGGCGGACGACCGAGTCGCCCGCCCCTTCGTGAAGCGTCTTACGCGCCGAAGCCCTTGAAGCGCTTGTTGAACTTCTCGACGCGGCCGGCCGAGTCCATGATGCGCTGCTTGCCCGTGTAGAACGGGTGCGAGGCCGACGAGATCTCGACGTCGATCACCGGGTAGGTCTCGCCGTCGAGCTCGATGGTCTTGTCGCTGGTCACCGTCGAGCGCGTGAGGAACGTCTCGCCCGAGGCGAGGTCGCGGAAGACGACGGCGTTGTACTCGGGGTGGATGTCGGTCTTCATGGAGGATCCTTGCTTGGTCGGATGGAGGGGTCGCCCCGCCTCGAGGGCAGGGAAGCGTGTCGGCCGTTGGCCAAAACACTATTCTAGCAGAGACGAGCGTCTCGGTGCGTCACCGCGCAGCGCGCGCCGTGTACCGCCCGTCGTCTTCGGAGAGCTCGATCGGCATGCCGAACGTCTCGCTCAGGGTTTCCGAGGTGAGCGCCTCGGCGATGGGCCCCGCGGCACGGACCTGCCCGTCGGCGAGGAGCAGGGCATGCGTGAAGCCCTCCGGGATCTCCTCGACGTGGTGGGTGACCATGACGATCGCCGGCGACGACTTCGAGGAGGCGTAGCCGCCGAGGAGGGCCACCAGCTCCTCCCGGGCGCCCAGGTCGAGGCTCGCGGCCGGCTCGTCGAGCAGCAGCAGCTCGGGGTCGGTCATGACCGAGCGCGCGATCTGCACGCGCTTCTGCTCACCGTCGGAGAGGCTGCCGAAGCGCCGCTCGGCGAAGCCGTCGAGCCCCCACTCCTTGAGCACGCGCTGCGCGCGTCGGTCGTCGATCGACTCGTACTCCTCGTTCCACCGGCCGGTGACCGAGTAGGCGGCGGTGAGCACGGTGTTGATGACGCTCTCGTTCCGCGGGATGAGCCGGGCCATCGCCGTGGAGGCGAAGCCGATCATCGGACGCAGCTCGAAGACGTCGACCTTGCCGAGCGACTCCTGCAGCACCTCGACGGAGCCCTTGGTGGGGTGCATCGCGGCCGCCGCGATCTGCAGCAGCGTGGTCTTGCCCGCGCCGTTCGGCCCGAGGATCACCCAGCGCTCGTCGGACGCCACGTTCCAGTCGATGCCGTCGAGGATCGTGTTGCCATCGCGAACCACCGACACATGCTGGAACTGCAGAACCGTAGACGCCATGGTCTCCAGCCTAGTGGGACTCGGGTGACGGGACCGCCCAGGCGGCACCCCTCAGCGACCCACGAGCACGCGCTCGTACAGTGCTCGCGTCTCGGCCGCGATCGTGTCCCAGGCGAAGCGCTCCTCCGCACGCCGACGTCCTGCTGCGCCCATCTCGCGAGCGCGGGCGGGGTCGGCGACCACGCGCTCGAGCGCCGCCGCGAGGTCGGCCACGAAGCGGTCCGGGTCGAGCGGCGTTCCCGTGCCGTCGTCGGCCTGCTCGATGGGCACGAGGACGCCGGTGACGCCGTCGTCGACGACCTCGGGGATGCCGCCCGTTGCGGTCCCGACCACCGCGGCGCCGCATGCCATCGCCTCGAGGTTCACGATGCCGAGCGGCTCGTACACGGACGGGCAGACGAAGGCCGTCGCCGCGGTGAGGAGCGCCGTGAGCTCGTTCCGCGGCAGGTGCCGATCGATCCAGACCACGCCCTCGCGGGTCGCCGCCAGCTCGTCGACGAGCCCCGAGACCTCGGCCATGATCTCGGGCGTGTCCGGCGCGCCCGCGCAGAGCACGAGCTGCACGTCGGCCGGGAGCTCGCGGGCGGCGCGCAGCAGGTACGGCAGGCCCTTCTGTCGCGTGATCCGTCCGACGAACACGATCGAGGGCCGGTCGGGGTCGAGGCCGAGCGACCGCGCGAGGTCGGCGTCGTCGTTCGGGCGCCAGTCGGCGAGATCGATGCCGTTGTAGACGACCGAGACCTTCGCCGGGTCGATGTCGGGGTAGGACCGCAGGATGTCGCGTCGCATCCCGTCGCTGACGGCGATCACCGCGTCGGCGTCCTCGAACGAAGTGCGTTCGACCCAGCTCGACACCCGGTATCCGCCGCCGAGCTGCTCGGCCTTCCAGGGACGCAGCGGCTCGAGGCTGTGGGCGGTGACGACGTGCGGGATGCCGTGGAGCGCCTTCGCCGTGAAGCCCGCGAAGTTCGCGTACCAGGTGTGCGAGTGCACGAGGTCGGCGCCCCCGGCATCCTGCGCCATCAGGAGGTCGACGCCCATCGTCGACAGCGCCGCGTTGGCGGCCGCGAACTCGGCCGGCGTCGGATACGCCGTGGTGTCGGGTTCGTCGCGCAGCGCGCCGAAGCAGCGCACCTGCACCTCGATGTCGCGGCGGAGCGCACGGACCAGTTCGGCGACGTGGACGCCGGCGCCTCCGTAGATCTCGGGCGGGTACTCGCGGGTGAGCAGGTCGACGCGCATGCGGCAACGTTAGCCCGTCCCGGTCACGCGCCGTCAACCACCTGTCGGCGGCGGCATCCGGCTGACTACGCTGGGGCACATGGCTACGCGGAAGATCTTCGGCATCGTGCTCGCCGGCGGCGAAGGCAAGCGCCTCATGCCCCTGACGGAGGACCGCGCCAAGCCCGCGGTGCCGTTCGGCGGGCAGTACCGGCTGATCGACTTCGCGCTCTCGAACCTCATCAACTCGGGGCTCCGCCAGATCGTCGTCCTCACGCAGTACAAGTCCCACAGCCTCGACCGTCACGTGTCGCAGACGTGGCGCCTCGACGGCATGCTCGGCTCCTACGTGGCATCCGTGCCGGCGCAGCAGCGCCTCGGCAAGCGCTGGTTCTCCGGTTCGGCCGACGCGATCCTGCAGAGCCTCAACCTGATCTACGACGAGCAGCCCGACATCATCGTGGTGGTCGGCGCCGACCACGTCTACCGCATGGACTTCAGCCAGATGATCCAGGCCCACATCGACTCGGGCGCCGAGGCGACGGTCGCCGCCATCCGCCAGCCGATCTCGCTGGCCAACCAGTTCGGCGTGATCGAGGTCGACGCGAAGTCGCCCGAGCGCATCCACCGCTTCCTCGAGAAGCCGAGCGATCCCGAGGGGCTGCCCGACTCCCCCGGCGAGGTGCTCGCCTCGATGGGCAACTACGTCTTCAACGCCGACGCGCTGATCGACGCCGTCCTCCGTGACGGCGAGCGCACCGACTCCAGCCACGACATGGGCGGCGACATCATCCCCGCCTTCGTGGCGCAGGGCAAGGCCGGCGTCTACGACCTCAAGGGCAACGACGTGCCGGGCTCGACCGACCGCGATCGGTACTACTGGCGCGACGTGGGAACGATCGACTCGTTCTTCGAAGCGCACCAGGACCTGATCTCGGTGCTCCCCGTCTTCAACCTGTACAACCAGGAGTGGCCGATCTTCAGTCAGCAGGTGAACTCGCCGCCCGCGAAGTTCACGCGCGACGCGCGCGGGTCGCTCGGCACCGTGATCGACTCGATCGTCTCCCTCGGCTCCGTCATCTCGGGGGCGCACGTGGAGCGCAGCGTGCTCGGGCCCTGGGCCATCGTCGGGTCGGGCGCCAACGTGTCGGACTCGATCCTGTTCGACCGCGCGCGCATCGAGGCGGGTGCGACGGTGCGTCGCGCCATCCTCGACAAGGAGGTCGTCGTCGAGGCCGGCGCCCACATCGGCGTCGACCGCGCCGAGGACCGCGCCCGAGGGTTCGTCGTCACCGACAGCGGCATCACCGTCGTGGGCAAGGGCTCCCACGTCCGGAAGCACGCGTGAGTCGCGGCACCACCGGCCGCGAGGGCGGCCTGCTCGTCGTGCTCGACGCCGACTCGACGCTGATCCGCGAGGAGGCCATCGAGCTGCTCGCCGAGGCGGCCGGCAGCCTCGAGCACGTGGCCGCGGTGACCGAGCGCGCGATGCGCGGCGAGCTCGACTTCGCAGCGAGCCTGCGCGAACGCGTCGCGACGCTCGCCGGGCTCCCCGTCGCCGAGGTGCTCGCCGCGCGCGACCGGCTCACGCCGACTCCCGGGGTGCAGGAACTCATCGACGGCGTGCACGCGGCGGGCGGGCGCGTGGGGGTCGTCTCCGGAGGATTCCACGAGCTCCTCGATCCGCTCGCCGAGCGTCTCGGGCTCGACTTCTGCCGCGCGAACCGGCTCGAGGTGGCCGACGAGCGCCTCACCGGGCGAGTGCTCGGCGACATCGTGGACGCGGAGGCGAAGCGCCGTTCGCTCGAGGAGTGGGCCGCGGCATCCGGCACCCCGCACTCGCGGACGATTGCGGTCGGCGACGGCGCGAACGACCTGCGGATGCTCGATCGCGCGGCGCTCGGCGTCGCGTTCTGCGCGAAGCCGGTCGTGCGGGCGCAGGCGGATGTCGCGATCGATCGCGTCGACCTGAGCGACGTCCTGGCACTCGCGGGCCTCCGCGGCTGATCGCGGCTGTCCGCGCGGGGCTGGGAGTCGCATCCGAACCCCTCGCGGCGCGCTCCGGTTGTGCCTAGCCTGACCCCATGACCGGCCGCACCGTCGCACGCTCGTCCGCCGTGGGCGCGTTCGCCGCGCTCCTCCTCTTCTCGGTCGCATCGCCGGCCGTGGCGAGTCCGCCGTCGTCGGCGGGCGGTGGTGCGGTCGAATCGATCATCGACCTGCCCGACGGCTTCCAGCCCGAGGGCATCGCGATCGCGCCGGGCGGCACCGCCTACTTCGGATCGCTCGCCGACGGCGACATCTACGCGGCCGACCTCCGGACCGGCGAGGGTGCTGTGGTCAGCGCGGGTCCCGGCACGCCGTCCGTCGGACTCGACCTCGACGCGCGCGGGCGGCTGTTCGTCTCGGGCGGCCCGGCCGGCGATGCGCGCGTGATCGACCCGGCGACCGGCGACGTCCTGGCCTCGTACCAGCTCACGAGCGGGTCCGCCTTCATCAACGACGTCATCGTGACGCGGGATGCCGCGTGGTTCACGAACAGCTTCGCGGGCGAGCTGTACCGGCTTCCGCTCGGACCGGGCGGGGCGCTCCCCGACCCTTCGGAGGTCGAGACCGTCACGCTCGGCGGGGACTGGGTGCAGCAGGGCGGCTTCGATGCGAACGGCATCGTGGAGACGCCCGACCACCGGGCGCTGCTCGTGATGCAGAGCTCGACGGCCACGGTGTACCGGGTCGACCCGGCCACCGGCGATGCGACCGCGGTCGACCTCGGCGGCGCGAGCCTCCCGAACGGCGACGGGATGCTCGTCATCGGCCGCACGCTGTACGTCGTGCAGAACCAGCTGAACCGGGTCGCCGAGATCCGTCTCGACCCGGCAGGCACGACGGGCGAGGTCGTCGACACCCTGACGAGCCCCGACTTCGACGTCCCGACGACGGTCGACTCCTTCGGCGACGGGCTGTACCTGCCGAATGCGCGGTTCGGAACGCCGCCGACGCCGTCGACGAGCTACCAGGCCGTGCGCATCGACCGCTGAGGCGAGTCCGCTGGCGTCAGTGCCCCATGCCGAGGCCGCCGTCGACCGGGATGACGGCGCCGGAGATGTAGCCCGCGTCGTCGCCCGAGACCCACGAGACGACCTTGGCGACCTCCGACGGGGTCGCGAAGCGGCCGGCGGGGATGCTCTTCTTGTACTCGGCCTGCTGCGCCTCCGGGAGCGCGTCCGTCATGTCGGTCTCGATGAAGCCCGGCGCGATGACGTTCGCGGTGATGTTCCGGGCGCCCAGCTCGCGCGTGATCGAGCGGGCCATGCCGACGAGCGCGGCCTTCGACGAGGAGTAGTTGACCTGACCGGCGCCGCCGTAGAGGCCGACGACGCTCGAGATGAGGACGATGCGGCCGAAGCGCGCCTTCAGCATGCCCTTCGAGGCGCGCTTGACGACGCGGAACGCGCCCGTGAGGTTGGTGTCGACGACGCTCGTGAACTCCTCCTCGCTCATGCGCATGAGGAGGGTGTCGCGCGTGATGCCCGCGTTCGCCACGACGACCTCGACCGGGCCGAGCTCGGCCTCGATCTCGGTGAACGCCCGGTCGATCGACTCGGCGTCGGTCACGTCGGCGCGCACCGTGAGCGTGCCCGTGGGGCCGTCGCCCGAACGTGCGGTGACTGCGACACGGTGGCCCTGCGCCACGAACTCCTCGGCGATCGCGTACCCGATCCCCCGGTTGCCTCCGGTCACCAGCACCGTGCGGCTCGTGGTCATGACGTGACTCCGTCTCTCTCGGGGGTGGACGCGAGCGCGGGTGATTCCAGCGCGGCCGTCAGGGGTGGGTGCGCGGCCGGTGCCGCGCGAACCGTCCCAGCATAGAGGTTGCCGAGTGCGCGGCATCCGTCGCCCGCTGCGGACGTAGGCTTGAGGTGAGGAGCGCCGCAGTCCACGGCGACCACCATGAAGCACCAGCCCCTGCAGTCGATCACGTCGCTGCCGCCGTCGCCCGACGACGAGCGCCGCTCGCGGATGATCAAGTACACGGTGATGATGTCGATCCGTGTCGCGTGCATCGTCGCGCTGCTGTTCGTGGACGGCTGGTGGCTGCTCGTGTTCGCACTCGGCGCGGTGTTCCTGCCGTACTTCGCGGTCGTCGTCGCCAACGTCGCGACGACCCGCGGCTCGGCCGTGGAGCGCCCGGGCGGGCTCGTCCCACTGCGCCGCGCCGACGGCGGCACCGACTGGACCGAAGCGGATGCCGCCGGACCGCCCGCCGACGCCGCCGGGCCGGGCCCCGATGCCCCGCCTGCGGACCGGGCGGAGCGCCCCGAGCGCCATCACGATGCGGAGGGCGACCGGTGATCGGCCTCTCCTCGGCCGCCCCGCAGGGCGGCTGCTCCCGCGCGGGATGTCGCGAGGCCGCCGCCTGGCGGATCGACTGGCGGAACCCGAAGATCCACGCCGAGGATCGCGTCAAGACCTGGCTCGCGTGCGACGAGCACGTCGACTACCTGCGCGACTTCCTCGGCTCCCGCTCGTTCCCCGTGCGGGTCGAGCCGTTCGAGACGACGGATGCCGCCCCGTCGGCGCCACTCGGCCGCGACACGTCCGCGGGCGGTGGTCCCGCGTGACCGAGTGGCGGTTCCTCGCCTCGCCCCGGTGGGCGGGCTACCTCGCGCTCGTGATCGTCTTCGCGATCGCGTGCTCGGCGCTCGGCACCTGGCAGCTGAACCGGCGCGCCGAGGCGCTCGCCGAGGTCGCCCGCATCGACGCCAACTACGACGCCGACCCGGTGCCGCTCGACGAGGCGCTCCCGGAACTCGACGGGTTCGACGTCGACCAGCGGTGGCAGGTGGTCTCGGCGACCGGCGAGTACCTCCTCTCCGAGGAGGTCGTGGTGCGCAACCGCCCGTGCGGCGGCAGCACGGGCTTCGAGGTGCTCACGCCCTTCCTGCTCGCGGACGGCACGGTCTTCATGGTCGACCGGGGCTGGATTCCGCAGGACTCCGACGGTCGCCCCTCCGAGGTCCCTGCGCCGCCCGCCGGCGAGGTCGAGATCTCCGCGCGGCTCAAGGCCGGCGAGGGGCGGATCGCGGGCCGCACCTCGTCGGGCGCCGAGTTCGCGACCATCGACCTCGCCGAGCTCGCCGACCGCGTCGGCGTCCCGGCCTACACGGGCGCCTACGGCATCCTCATCCAGTCGGGAGCCGAGGCGAGCGAACCGCCCGTCGCCCTCCCCCGGCCGGTGCGCGACGAGGGCCCGCACCTCTCCTACGCCCTGCAGTGGTTCGTGTTCGCGCTGCTCGCGTTCATCGCGCTCGGCTGGTTCGCGAACCAGGAGCGCAGGGCGCTGGCGACGGATGCCCCGGGACCGGAGTCGGCCGATGCGGATGCGACCGCCGGGCGTCCTTCGGGTCCTGATCGCACCACGGCCCGCCGGCCGGCTCGGGCCTCCGCGCCGCGTGCGCGCCCGGCGAAGCCGGCCCGCGCGCGTTCCGACGCCGACGTCGAAGACGAGATCCTGGACCGCCGGTAGGGAGCCCCGCCGGCACCGCCGCTCGCGCGGGAGGCGCGCCGCGGCATCCGTTCACGAACCGCGCAGGATCGAGGCCATCTTCTTGCCGCGGGCGACCTCGTCGACGAGCTTGTCCATGTAGCGGATCTTCTGCATGAGCGGATCCTCGATCTCCTCGACGCGGATGCCGCAGATCACCCCCGTGATGAGCGCGGCGTCGGGGTTGAAGGCCGGCGCGTCGGCGAAGAACTGCTCGAGCGTGCGCCCGTCGCTGATCGCCTCATCGAGGCCGGCCTCGTCGTACCCCGTGAGCCACCGGATCACCTGGTCGACCTCCGCCCTGCTGTGGTGCTTGCGCTCGACCTTCTGCACGTACAGCGGGTGGATGCTGCTGAAGCTCATGCCGTAGATCCGGTGTCCGGCCACGTGCGACTCCTCCTCCGTCGAAGCGGGGTCCCCGCCTCGGTCAGCCTACGGGGCGCTGCCAGGGGTCGTCCGTACTCGTCCGGGGTGCGCGCGTCCACGAGCTCGCGGCGCTGGACGTGGATCGGGGTGCCGGCGAAGAGGAGGTTCCCGCCGCAGTGGTCCGCGTGCAGGTGCGTCGAGAGTCACGACGCCGCGAGCCGGACCACCGTCGTGCCCTACGCCAACTCGATGAGCTCCTGGTACTCGCGACTCCAGTGGTCCTCGACGCCGTCGGGCATGATGAGCACGCGCTCGGGATTCAGCGACTCGACCGCGCCGGGGTCGTGGGAGACGAGGACGACCGCGCCCTCGTAGTGCGCGAGCGCGTCGAGGATCTCCTCGCGGCTGGCGGGGTCGAGGTTGTTCGTCGGCTCGTCGAGGAGGAGCACGTTCGCCCCGGAGACGACGATGGTCGCGAGCGCGAGGCGGGTCTTCTCGCCGCCGGAGAGCACGCCGGCGGGCTTGTGCACGTCGTCGCCGGTGAAGAGGAACGAGCCGAGCACCTTGCGCGCCTCGGTCTCGGTGAGGTTGGGCGAGGCGCTGACCATGTTCTGGAGCACGGTCCGCGAGACGTCGAGCGTCTCGTGCTCCTGCGCGTAGTAGCCGATCCGGAGTCCGTGGCCGGCCTCCACGACACCGCTGTCGGGCCGGTCGACGCCGGCGAGGATGCGCAGCAGGGTCGTCTTGCCCGCGCCGTTCAGGCCGATGATGACGACCTTCGAGCCCCGGTCGATCGCGAGGTCGACGGCGGTGAAGATCTCGAGCGAGCCGTAGCTCTTCGACAGGTCGGCCGCCGTGAGCGGCGTGCGGCCGCAGGGCGCGGGCGTCGGGAACCGGAGCTTCGCGACCCGGTCGACCGCGCGCACCTCGTCGAGGCCGGCGAGCAGCTTCTCGGCGCGCGCGACCATCTGGTGGGCGGCGGCGGCCTTCGACGCCTTCGCGCCGAAGCGCGCGGCCTGCTGCTGCAGGGCGGACGCCTTCTTCTCGGCGTTGGCACGCTCCTTCTTGCGGCGCTCCTCGTCGGCGGCGCGCTGGCGGAGGTAGTGCTTCCAGCCCATGTTGTACACGTCGATGAGCGACCGATTCGCGTCGAGGTAGAACACGCGGTTCACGACCTCGCCGACGAGCTCGACGTCGTGGCTGATGACGATGACGCCGCCCCTGTAGTTCTTCAGGAACTCGCGGAGCCACACGACGGAGTCGGCGTCGAGGTGGTTGGTGGGCTCGTCGAGGATCATCGTGTCGGCGTCGGAGAAGAGGATGCGCGCGAGCTCGATGCGGCGGCGCTGGCCGCCGGACAGCGTCTTCAGCGGCTGGTCGAGGATCCGGTCGGGCAGGTTCAGGTTCGACGCGATCGACGCGGCCTCGGCTTCAGCGGCGTAGCCTCCGAGCGCGGTGAAGCGGTCGGTCAGCGTGCCGAAGCGCTTCATCGCCTTCTCCGCGACCGCAGGGTCGGTCGAGCCCATCTTCTCGGACGCCTCGCGCATGCCGACGACGATCGAGCCGAGCCCGCGCGCGTCGAGGATGCGCGTGCGCGCGAGCATCTCGGGGTCGCCCGAGCGGGGGTCCTGCGGCAGGTAACCGATCTCGCCCGAACGGTCGATCCGCCCGCCGGTCGGCAGGGTCTCCCCCGCGAGCGTCTTCGTGAGCGTCGTCTTGCCGGCGCCGTTGCGCCCGACGAGCCCGATCTTGTCGCCGGCCGTGACGCGGAAGCTCACGTCCTCCATGAGCACGCGCGCGCCGACGCGGATCTCGAGATCGTGGACGGCGAGCACGGTGACCTCCGGGCGGGAACAGGGTGGGGTGGCGTGCCGAGCGGCACAGCCCTCCAGTCTAGCCGGGGCGGCGGATGCCTCGTGTCGGCGGTGCACGGCAGACTGGCCGCATGCCGACCGGTTCGTCCCAGCTCACGCGTGCGGTGCGCCTGCACTCGCACGGGTTCCGCACGCCGGCCGACGACGCCGTGGGCGTCGTCGAGCGACTCGGGGCGGTCCAGGCGCAGGACCTGGGCGCGGCGAAGTGGGCGATCGGGTCGCGGATGACGCGGCCCGCGCCGGAGTCGATCGACGCCGCCCTCGCCGGGCGGCGCATCGTCCGTTCGTGGCCGATGCGCGGAACGCTGCACATCCTGCCGACCCGGCTGTTGCGTCCGACGCTGCGGTTGACGTCGCCCCGGGTGCTCGCGAATGCGCGACTCCGGCACGAGCGGCTCGAGCTCGGTGACGTCGAGTACCGCGCTGCGCGCGACGCAGTCGAGCGCGCGCTCGCCGGGGGCGGCACCGCGACGCGCGACGAACTCGCCTCGCTGTGGAGCGAGGCGGGCATCGAGGCGACCGGTCCGCGAACCTACCACCTGATCTGGTGGCTCGCGCTCGACGGCGTGCTCTGCGGCGGCCCGGTCGCCGGGCGCGTGCAGCACTTCGCGCTGCTCGACGAGTGGGCGCCCGCGGGGGCAGACGAGCCCGAGACGGCCGAGCAGACGCTCGCCGAGCTGTTCACGGCGTACCTCCGCGGCCACGGCCCGGCGACGCTCGCCGACTTCGCGTGGTGGACCGGCCTGACGGTGCGCGACACGCGAACCGCGCTCCATGCGGCGGGCGAGCGGGTCGAGCGCTTCGTGGACGGCACCGCCGATGACGGGCCCGACCGGTACGTCGGCGCCGGTGCGACGGATGCCGCGGCATCCCGGCCGAGCGGCGCGCTCGCGCTCGCCGGGTTCGACGAGTACTACCTCGGCTACGCCGACCGCTCCCCGGTGTGCGACCCGCGATTCGGCGACCTCGTGATCCCCGGCGGCAACGGCGTGTTCCAGCCGGTGCTGGTCCTCGACGGGCGCGTCGTGGGCACGTGGAAGCGCAGCGGCACCGCTGCGAAGCCGCGTGTCGGGCTGCGGTGGTTCGAGACGCCGACCGCGTCGGCGGAACGCCGGTTCGAGCGCCCGCTCCGGGCGTGGGCGAGGTTCCAGGGCACCGACCTGCAGGGCATCGACTCGACCGTCGCGTGACCGCGGGGCGCCCGAGCAGGCCGCACACGCGGCCGAGGGGCCGCACCGGCGTCCGCCGATGCGACCCCTCGTCGCGTCATCCGCCCGGACGAACCGAGCGACGTGCGATCACTCCTGGACGAGCGCCGCCTGGAGGTCGATGGTGATCGTGACCTGCTCGCCGACGAGGACCCCGCCGGTCTCGAGGGTCGCGTTCCAGGTGAGGCCGAAGTCCTCGCGGTTGATCACGGTCTTCGCCGTGGCGCCGCCCTTGTAGTTGCCGTACGGGTCGGTGCCGAAGCCGCCGAAGTCGAAGTCGAACGTGACCGGCTTCGTGACGCCCTTGATCGTCAGGTCGCCGTCCACCTTGAACTCGCCGCCCTCGACCCGGACGCCCGTCGAGACGAACTCGATCGTCGGGTACTGGTCGGCCTGGAAGAAGTCGTTGGTGCGCAGGTGCGCGTCGCGGTTGGGCTCGTTGGTGTTGATGGACGCGACCTCGGCCGTGGCGGTCACGCGCGAGTCGAGCGGGTCCTCGCCGGTCACGAAGCTGGCGTCGAAGCGCTCGAACTTGCCCTTGACCTTGCTGATCATCAGGTGGCGGACGCTGAAGGCCACCTCGCTGTGGGTCGGGTCGACCTTCCAAGTGCCGGCGCGGTAGCCGGGGATCTCGAGGTTCGTCGCGGTCGTCGTCATTCGGGTCTCTCTCCCAGTCGTTGCGGTGCCGGGCCGGATGGCCACGATGAATGCAAACGTATCGAATGACGCGATCTATTCCCTGAGTGCCGCCTCACCGTGCGCCGACGCGATCGTGCGGCGGAGTTCCAGCACGCGGATCGCCGCCTCCTCGAGGCGATCCGACGGGATCCGGCCGTCGGCCACCGCGCCGGCGATGGATGCCGCAAGGCCCTCGACACTGATCCCGAACTCCGACGGGTCGGCCGGCAGGACGTAGAGCAGCAGGTCGCTGCCGGCCGCGACCGCCCGGATGGCGTTCTCGCCGGGGTCGGCGTACTCGGCGAGCCCGTTGTGCTGCAGCATCAGCATGTCATCCGTGACGAGCACGCCCTCGAAGCCGAGTTCGTCGCGGAGGACGTCGTGCCATGCGGCCGACAGCGACGCCGGCGCGTCGTCCACCGCGGGATAGCTGAGGTGCCCGGTCATCACGAGTTCGACGTCGGCGTCGATCGCCGCTGCGAACGGCAGCGCCGGGCCGGCACGCCATTCGTCGAGCGTCAACGGCGCCGACGGAACCGACACATGGGAGTCGCCCGGTGCCGCGCCGTGCCCCGGGAAGTGCTTGACCGTGCTGGCGACGGTCCCCCGTTCGCCGTCGACGGCTGCGGCGACGTGCTCGGCCGACGACTGCGGGGTCGTGCCGAGGACGCGGTCGTAGATGAACGACCCCGCGTCGTCCGTGACATCCGCCACGATCCCGAAGTTGATGTTGACCCCGGATGCCGCGAGGGCCGCCGCGCGCGCGGCGTATGCCTCGCGCGTCGCCGAGGCCGGCCCGTCGCGCAGGTCGTACGGCGCGGGCGCCGGATCCCAGGCGATGCGGCTGACGATTCCGCCCTCCTGGTCGATGCCGATGAGCGTCGCCGCCTCGGGGTCGTCCTGGAGGGCGCCGGTGAGTGCGGCGAGCTCCGCCTCCGAGCCCGGGATGTTGTCGCCCATGAGGATGACGCCGGCGATGCCCTGGTCGAGCAGCGCGCGCATCGCGTCGGGGTCGGTGCCCGGCGCGTGGAGCATCAGCAGCGACGCGGCGCGCTCCTCGTCCGTCATCGCCGCCACCCGGTCCGCCGCCCACTCGGCGGGTGTCGGAGGCGTCGGCGTCGGCGTGGGCGACGGGGTCGAGCCGGCCTCGCTCGTCGCGGCGGGGGCCGACGGACCCGTCGTCGCGCAGCCCGCGAGGAGCGCCGCGCCGAACACGAGCGCGGCGACCGACAGCGAACCTGCTCTCCGACGCACCCGGGGAGTCTACGCGGCGCCGCTGTGCGCGTCGCACGGCCGCCCGGTGGAGACTGGATCCGTGAGCGACGACCTCGATTCCGCGACCGCGCAGGCGGTCCTCCGACGGCACGCGGCGGATGCCACGCTGATGGCCGGCGGCGCCGCGGCCATCCTGCTCCAGCTCGCCGACCCCCGCGTCGCCGCCGGGGTTGCGCGCCACAGCCGGTTCCGCGACCGCCCGCTCGACCGGCTGGTCGGCACGCACGCGTACCTCACCGCGCTCGTGTTCGGCGACGACCGCGACATCCGGCACGTCTCTCGGATCGTGGATGCGAGGCATGCGCGGGTTCGCGGGGCGGGCGAGCATCCGCACCGTCCCGCCTACGACGCGCGCGACGCCGACGCGCAGCGATGGGTCGCCGCCACCCTGCTGGCCGTCGCACTCGAGCTGGAGGAGCGACTCACCGGCTCGCCGCTCGACACGGCGACCGCCGACGCGCTCGTCCGGGGCTACGCCCCGATCGCGGCGCGCCTCCAGGGGGCCCCGGCGGGCTGGCCCGAGACGCGGGCGGAGTTCGACGCCTGGTGGGCCGACCGGGTCGGCGCGCTGCGCGTCGGCGCCGACGCCAGGTCGGTCGCGCGCGACCTCCTGATGGGCGTCGGGCTGCCGCCGATGCTCGTCCCCGTCATGGTCCCCGTGCGGCTCGTCACGGCGGCGCTCCTGCCGCCCGCGCTGCGTGCCGCGTACGGGATTCGCTGGACCCCGCGCATCCGACGAGCGGCCCACGGATGGCTCGTCACGATCGCCCTGCTCCGCCGGATCGTCCCGGCGCAGGTCCGCGCGATCCCGACGCGGGCATCGCTCCGTCGGGTCCGGCGGCGCAGCCGGTACGCTGGGCACTGACCCGAGGACGACGATGACCCAACACGCACCGCACAACGACGAGCCGCTCGACGCGATCGACCGGCGGATCGTCGCGGAGCTCAGCCGGGACGGCCGCCTCTCGGTGCGGACCCTCGCCGAACGCGTGCACATCTCCCGCACGGCGGCGCACAATCGGGTCATCGCCCTCCAGCAGCGCGGGGTCATCACCGGCTTCGGCGCGCAGATCGACCGGAGGTCCATCGGGCTCAACATCTCGGCGCTCGTCGTCGTCCGGATCGGCGACGTGTCGTGGGAGTCGATCGCGGCCAAGCTCGCCACGCTGCCGTTCGTCGAGAAGGTGCAGGCGGTCTCCGGCGACATCGACATCATCCTGACGGTGAGTGCTCCCGACCACGAGCAGCTCAGCCAGGCGATCCTCCGCGACATCCACGACATGCCCGGTGTCGTGTCGACGCGCTCGCATCTGATCCTGGAGGAGCTCGACGGCCGACCCCCCGCGCAGTCGCTGGACATCTGGCGCGCCTGAGCCCGTCGCGGTAGGACGATCGGTCCGTGTTTCGCCGTTCCGGTGCCGATCGTTCACGGTTGCCTCGTACCCCGAGCGAGGGCCGTGCAGACTGTCGCACCATGGCCACATGAGCCTCAACGTCGAGCATCACGAGACCCGTGTCCTCCCATCCGAGAAGCCGATCCGACTCCTGGACAACGCGGGGCATGCGCTGCAAGGACGCGAGACCGGCGGCTTCGAGCTCCCGCCCGTCGAGCGCCTGCTCGACCTCTACCGGCGCATGGTCATCGCGCGCCGCTTCGACGTCCAGGTCACCGCGCTCACCAAGCAGGGCCGCCTCGCGACCTATCCGTCCGCGTATGGCCAGGAGGCCTGCGAGATCGGCGTCGTGTCGGCGATCACGGCCGACGACTGGCTGTTCCCGACCTATCGCGACAGCATCGCGCTGCTCACCCGCGGACTCGAGCCCGGTGAGATCCTCCAGTCGTTCCGCGGCGACTGGCACAATGGCTGGGACCAGCACGCGCACCGGACGGCCGCCATGGCCACGCCGCTCGCGACGCAGGCGCTGCACGCCGTCGGCCTGGCCCACGCCGCGCGCCTGCGCAACGACCCGATCGTGACGCTCACCTACCTCGGCGACGGCGCCACCAGCGAGGGCGACGCGCACGAGGCGTTCAACTTCGCCGCCGTCTGGCGGACCCCGACCGTGTTCCTGGTGCAGAACAACCAGTTCGCGATCAGCACGCCCATCGCCCGCCAGACGCACGCGACGACCCTCGCCGACAAGGCCGTCGGCTACGGCATGCCGGGATACCACGTCGACGGCAACGACGTCGCGGCGATGTTCGCCGTCGCGACCGCCGCCGTCGACCGCGCCCGCTCGGGCGGCGGGCCGACCCTCATCGAGGGCCTCACGTACCGCATCGAGTCGCACACCAACTCCGACGACCCCACGCGCTACCGCGCGGCGCGCGACGTCGAGCACTGGAAGCGCCGCGACCCGATCGAGCGCCTCGAGAAGTACCTCGTCTCCGAGGGCGCGCTCACCGACGAGGTGCGCACCGAGATCGCCGAGGCCGGCGAGGCCCTCGCGGCCCGAACGCGCGAGGCGATGAGCGAGGCCCCCGAGCTCGACCCGCTCGAGCTCTTCGACCACGTCTACGCGACCCCGCGCACCGCGCTCGCCGAGCAGCGCGCCGCCCTCGGGGCCGAGCTCGCCGCCCACGCCGCCCCCGCCGCCCATGCCGCGCCGGCTCGCGAGGAGGTGGCCGCCCGATGAGCACGCCCGTCACCGAGCCCGCGACGGATGCCGCGGCATCCGCCCCTCAGCCCTTCACCATGGCGGGCGCGCTGAACGCCGCCCTCCGCGACGCGATGGCCGAGGACGACCGCGTCGTCGTCTACGGCGAGGACGTCGGCCCGCTCGGCGGCGTCTTCCGCGTGACCGACGGCCTGCAGGCCGCCTTCGGCGAGGACCGCGTATGGGATTCCCCGCTCGCCGAGGCGGGCATCGTGGGCACCGCGGTGGGCATGGCGATGTACGGGCTGCGCCCGGTCGTCGAGATGCAGTTCGACGCGTTCAGCTACCCGGCGTTCGAGCAGATCGTCTCGCACGTGGCGAAGATGCGGAACCGCACCAAGGGACGCGTGAGCCTGCCGATGGTCATCCGCATCCCGTGCGCGGGCGCGATCGGCGGCGTCGAGCACCACTCCGACTCCTCCGAGGCGTACTGGGCCGCGACGCCCGGCCTCACCGTCGTCATGCCCTCGAATCCGGCCGACGCGTACTCGATGCTCCGCGAGGCCATCGACAGCGACGACCCGATCGTGTTCATGGAGCCGAAGAGCCGCTACTGGTCGAAGGCCGAGCTGGCGCTGCCCGTGCGCACAGCCCCGATGAACCGGGCCGAGGTCGTCCGCGAGGGCACCGACGTGACCCTCATCGGCTACGGTCCGACCGTGCGCACCGCGATGGATGCCGCGGCCGCCGCCGAGGCCGAGGGGCTCTCGATCGAGGTCGTCGACCTCCGCAGCCTCTCGCCGTTCGACGACGAGACCGTCGGTGCGTCCCTCCGCAAGACCTCTCGCGCGGCCGTCATCCACGAGGCCGCGCAGTTCGGCGGCTACGGCGCCGAGGTCGCCGCGCGCCTGACCGAGCGCAACTTCTTCCACCTCGCCGCGCCGATCCTCCGGATCACGGGCTACGACATCCCGTACCCGTCGCCGAAGCTCGAGGAGCACTACCTGCCGACGCCCGACCGGGTGCTCGAGGCGCTCGCCTCCTGGGAATGGGACCTCGCATGAGCGCGCGCGAGTTCATCCTGCCCGACCTCGGCGAGGGCCTGACCGAGGCCGAGGTCGTCGCCTGGCTCGTCGCCCCCGGCGATGAGGTGAGCGTCGACCAGCCGGTCGTCGAGCTCGAGTCGGCGAAGTCCGTCGTGCAGCTGCCGACACCGTTCGCGGGCGTCGTCGAGTCGCTCGGCGGCGAGGTCGGCCAGGTGCTGCACGCCGGCGAGGTGCTCATGCGCCTGACGCCCGTGGGCGCGCCCGCCGAAGCGACCGAAGCCACCACGGATGCCGCGGGGCCGGCGTCCGCGGCCTCCGCGCCCGCCGCGTCGGCGTCCTCAGCACCCGCCGCGCCCGTGGCGGCCGAGCCCGGCATCGCCGTCCCCACCGACGCGGCCTCCGAGGAGTCGGGCGCCGTCCTCATCGGCTACGGCACCCGCGCGAGCGCGGCCACGGCGCGGTCGGCCTCCGCGCCGTCGCGTTTCGGGCGACGGAGCAGCGAGTCCGGCGCGGAGCCGACCGCAGCCGGCCCGGCCGACTCGACGGACGGCGACCGGGGCGCCGCGGACGAGGCGGCGCTCGCCGAGGCGCATGCGGCGCACACGCTGGAGCAGGGCCGGCACTCCCCCGTCATCTCGCCCATCGTGCGCCGGCTCGCCCGGGAGCACGGTTTCGACGCCAGCGAACTGCTCGGCAGCGGTCCCGACGGTCTCGTCGTGCGCGCCGACGTCGAGGCGTTCATCACCGAGCTCGACGAGGCGCGCGCGGGTCGGGGCGCGGCGCCCGCGATGCCCACGATGCCTGCGGCACCCGCCGCTCCGGCGTCGCCGCGCGCGGGCGAACAGCGTGTGCCGCTCGACCGGATGCAGCGCGCCGCCGCCGCGCACTTCACGCGCTCGCGTCGGGAGATCCCCGAGGCGACCGTGTGGGTGGACGTCGACGCGACCGAGCTCCTCGCGGCGCGTCGTCAGCTCAACGCGGCCACGGGCGAGAAGTTCGGGATCACCGCGCTCGTCGCCCGGTTCGCGATCGCGGGGCTCCGGCGCCATCCGTCGCTGAACGCCAGCTTCGACGCCGACCGGAACGAACTCGTGCTGCACTCGGGGATCAACCTCGGGCTGGCCGCGCAGACGCCCCGGGGCCTCCTCGTGCCGGTGGTCCACGGTGTCGAGGGGATGTCGCTCCGGGAGCTGCGGGACGCGATCCAGGCCCGCACCGACCAGGCATCGACCGGTGCGTTCCCGCCCGATGCGCTCACCGGCGGCACGTTCACGCTGAACAACTACGGCACGCTCGGCGTCGACGGCTCCGCCGCGATCATCAACCACCCGGAGGCCGCGATGCTCGGCCTCGGGCGGCTCGTGGAGCGGCCGTGGGTCGTGGACGGGCAGATCACGGTACGGACCCTCACGGAGCTGACGATCTCGTTCGACCACCGCGTCTGCGACGGCGCCGAGGCGGCCGCGTTCCTGACGTTCGTCGCCGGGTGCATCGAGCACCCGATCTCGCTGCTCGCCGACCTCTGAGGTCGATCGTCGCAGCTGGAACCGCTGCCGGGCACGGCGAAGGCGCACCCTCGGGGGTGCGCCTTCGTCGTTCCGGGCTCCGGCCGGTCTAGAAGAAGTCGTCGGGGGTGCCGGCGGCGCGCTGCACGTCGCGGGTCTCGATGCGTGCCGCCTCGAGCTTGGCCACCGCGACGCGCAGGCCGGACTCCATCTGCGCGGCCCACGCGTCGGACTCGCGAGCACTGGTCTCGGCGGCACGCGCACGGGCATCGGCGGCGTCCGCCGATCGACGGGCTTCGGCGACCTGGCGCAGCGCGAGCGAGATGCCGTAATATGCCGCGACCATGGTCGCGATCGGGGCCGCGACGATGGCCAGGGCGGCGATGCCGGATGCGTCGGGGCTGAACGCGACGACCAGGGCGAACGCGAGGAACAGCGCGGCGATCGCGACGAGCACGACGAGCATGAAGCGAAGGTCGCGGCTCCAGGATCCGCGCTTGGGCGTGGTGTCCGCGGGGGCCTCGGCGGCGTCGGCCTCGGGCTGGAAGACGACCGTGTCGCCGTAGGCGGCGTCGCCGCCGGGCTGGTCGATGGTGCGAGTGGTCGTGTCGCTCATGACGCGCAATCCCCCAGAGTCAGCATGTCCCCCAATTGTGGGCCGGGCCGGTGGGGCGGTCAAGCCAGCGCGCCGCATCGCAGCCGGCCGGAATGTCGGTGGGTCATGAGAACCTCTCGACATGGGAATCGTCGAACTGATGCAGGCCAGGGAGCTCGCCGTGGGCGACGTCCTCGTCAGCGCCACCGGCGGCTCGTACGAGGTGACGAAGGTCGCCCGGGTCGGTCGCGGCATCCGCGTCCAGTACCTCACCGAAGACGGGCGGACGGGTCGCTTAACCGCCGCGCCCGAGTCGATCATCCGCGGCCGCCGCTCGCATGCGACCCGCGCCGCCTGAGCCTCGCGCCCGCCTCGCAGGCCGTCGCACCTCGGGTCGGAGACGACGAAACCCTCGAGCGCTCCGCTCGAGGGTTTCTCTTCGAAATGGTGGATCTGAGGGGACTCGAACCCCTGACCCCCTGCATGCCATGCAGGTGCGCTACCAGCTGCGCCACAGACCCGTTTCAGGTTTCGCTGCCCGCTCGGGGCAACGGATTCAGCGTACACCAGCCTCCGGGAGGAAACGAAATCGAGGCGGCCTCAGCCCCGGGCACCCGACCCCGGCCTGGTCGACGACCCGTCGCGCTCGATGAGCGGCGCGACGGGAATCGCCGGGCAGTCGCGCCAGAGACGCTCCAGTCCGTAGTACATGCGCTCCTCGCGATGGAAGACGTGCACGACGAGGTCGCCGAAGTCGAGCAGAGCCCAACGGCCGCCGTCGCGGCCCTCGCGACGTGCGACGTCCTGACCCTCCTCGCGAAGGGCCTCGACGACGGCGTCGGCGATCGCGACGACGTTGCGTTCGGCCGCACCGGTGACGAGCAGGAAGACGTCGGCGAACGGCAACGGCTCTGACACGTCGAGCGCGACGAGGTCCTCACCGCCCTTCGCATCGGCTGCGCGCGCGGCGACGGCCAGCAGGCGGTGTGCGTGGTCGCTTGCGGTCATGTCCTCGACTTCCCGGGAGCCGACGGAGGGCCCGCTCCCATCATCTGCCCGATCAGAACAGCCCTGCCATCGCGCCGACGACGAGCGTCGCGACGACGCCGAGGGCGAGCACGCCCGCGGTGACCGCCAGCACGAGCGGCACGTTCATGCCCTCCTTGCTCGGCGGTGCCATCATGGCCTTGCTCGGCTGCTGCGTGCTGATCGCGCGCGTCGCCGAGATCGGGGCGACGCCCGGTCCGGCCAGGTCCTCCGCGTCGAACAGGCGATCGACGTCGCTCGAGTCGATCTGGCTCGGGTGCACGCCCGTCGCGCCGTAGCTGCGGGGCAGGTCGATGGAGCCGGTCACGATGATCTCGCCGCTCGGCGCGAGCTGCTGCCCGAGCGGGCTCTGGTCGGGCAGCGACGGGAGGATGAGCGCGTTCGTGGTGGTGGGGACGCCACGCGCGGACCCGCCGCGTGAGAGCAGCTGGTCGTACGGCTCGGAGTGGTCGTCCGGCAGGTTCAGCTGCGAGGTCCAGTGCCCGACCGGCTTCGGCGCGGCGACCGGCTCGTCGAGACCGGCATCGACCGTCGTGTGCGGTGCTGCCGCGCGCGACGGCGCCGGCTGGTGCGGATGCCGCGGCGGCGCCTGCGGCGGCCTCCCGGCGCCCTGGGCCTGCGGCTGCGGCTGACGCTGCGGGGCGGCCGCACCCGCCGGCATCGGACGCCGCGGCGTCGACTCGGGCGCGAGGTCATCGTCCTGCTCGAAGCCGTCGCCGGAGTGCGACTCGAGCATCGCACGGAGCTCGCGCCGCGTGAGCGTCCGCTCGGGAGTGGTCTGCCGGGCAGGAGCGCTGCGCGGCGGACCCTGCGGCGGGCGCGCCGGTGCCGGGGCGGACGGCTGCTGCTGCTGGCCGGCATACGGCCGAGCGTCGGCCGGGGCCGGCATCGGACCCGAGGTCGTCGCCGATCGGGGCGGCTGCGCGGCTCGCGGCGGCGCCTGCATCGGGGCCCCCGAGCCGGCGGGTCCGGAGACCGGACGCGGCTCCGGAGGCCCTGGCTGACGTCGCTGGTCGGACCATTCCTGCGGCGGGCGCTGAGCCGGCACGCCCTGACGGGGATCGGCCGGCCGCTGCGGCGGACCGCCGGGCTGACCGCCGGGGGCCGGCCGGCCGGGCTGCGCCGCGCGCGGGTCCGGGCCCGACGCGAAGGCCGGTCGCTCGGGCTGCGCGTACTGCTGGGCGCCGGGAGGTCCCGCGGGTGCGGGCGCACCGCCCTCCGGGGTCGACGGGGCCGCCGCGGCGCGCTGCTGCTCGAGCATGCGCTCGCGTTCGCGCATCTCTCGGCGCGTGAGCGGCGGTTCGTGCGACGACGTCATTCGACTCTCCGGTAGAGGTGGTGCTTGGAGATGTACTGGACGACCCCGTCAGGCACCAGGTACCACACCGGTGATCCCCGGTGCACTCGGTCCCGGCAATCGGTCGACGAGATCGCCAACGCCGGGACTTCAAGCAAGCTTACGTCCTGCTCGGGCAGTCCCGAAACGGACAGCACATGTCCCGGACGACTCACAGCCACGAAGTGCGCGAGGCTCCAGAGCTCCTCGACGTCCTTCCACGACAGGATCTGCGCGATCGCGTCGGCGCCCGAGATGAAGAACAGGTCGGCCTCCGGCCGTTCCCGACGGATGTCGCGCAGCGTGTCGATCGTGTAGGTCGGCTTCTCGCGGTCGATGTCGACCCGGCTGACCGTGAACCGCGGGTTGGACGCCGTCGCGATGACGGTCATCAGGTAACGGTGCTCGGCCGGCGTCACGACCTCTTTGTAGTAGGGCCGGCCGGTCGGCACGAACACCACCTCGTCGAGGCCGAACTCCTGCGCGACCTCGCTGGCCGCCACGAGGTGCCCGTGATGGATGGGGTCGAACGTGCCGCCCATCACGCCGAGGCGAGGGCGCCGCGCCGCCGAGGTCATGGCCTGGCCGACCGTGTCAGTGGCCGCCGTGCTCGTCTCCCGCGTGGCGGGCCGCGTAGGCCTCGGCCTTCGAACGGTGGCGGTTGGCCACGTCGCGGTAGGAGTAGACGACGAACCCGAGCGCCGCGAAGATCGCGAAGGCGATGACGCCGAACCAGATCGCGTCGAACGGGAGTTCCCTCGCGTGCACGGTCTCGGTCAGGACCATGCTCGTCTGCAGTGCGGTCGCCAGGCTCATCAGCCGTTCCTCCAGGTGTTTCGGGTGACGCTCAGGACAGTCTAGCGGGGGCGCCGGTCCGGATCCGGCTCAGGCGCGCACGTGGCCCGAGCCGCGCACGATCCACTTCGTGCTCGTCAGCTCGGGCAGGCCCATCGGACCGCGGGCGTGCAGCTTCTGCGTCGAGATCCCGACCTCCGCGCCGAAGCCGAATTCGGCGCCGTCGGTGAAGCGCGTCGAGGCGTTCACCATGACCGCTGCGGCGTCGACCTCGTCGAGGAACCGCTCGGCGTTGCCGAGGTCGTTCGTCACGATCGACTCGGTGTGCTTCGTCGAGAAGCGACGGATGTGCGCGAGCGCGTCGTCGAGGGAGTCGACGACGCCCACGTTGAGGTCGAGGCTCATGTGCTCGGTGCCCCAGTCCTCCTCGGTCGTCGGCAGGGCGTCCGGGTGGAGCGCGCGCACCCGCTCGTCGCCGTGCACGGTGACCCCTGAGGCCTCGAGCCGGGCGAGCACGGGCGGGAGCAGCCGTTCGGCGGCATCGGCGTGCACGAGCAGCGTCTCGAGGGCGTTGCAGACGCTCGGCCGCTGGACCTTCGCGTTGTGCACGAGGTCGACCGACCAGTCCTCCCGCGCGCTCGCGTCGAGGAACATGTGGACGACGCCGGCGCCGGTCTCGATCACCGGCACGGTCGCCTCGTCGACGACCGCGCGGATCAGCGCCGCGCTCCCCCGCGGGATCAGGACGTCGACGTAGTCGCGCGAGCGCATGAGGTGCCGCGCGCCCTCGCGGCCGTAGTCGTCGACCGTCTGCACGACCTCGCCCGGGAGCCCCGCCGCCTCGATCGCCTCCCGGAGCACGTCGACGAGCAGGGCGTTGGTGCGCTCGGCGGCCGAGCCGCCCCGCAGCGCGACGGCGTTGCCGCTCTTGAGCGCGAGCGCCGCGATGTCGACCGTGACGTTCGGCCGCGCCTCGTAGATGGCGCCCACGACGCCGAGGGGCACCCGGACCTGCTCGATGCGCACGCCGTTCGGCAGCGTGCGCCCGCTCACGGTCTCGCCGATCGGGTCGCCGAGCGCGATCACGTCGAGCACCGCGTCGGCGATCGAGCCGATCCGGCCCGCGTCGAGGGTGAGCCGGTCGAGCAGACCCGCCCCGAGGCCCGAGTCGCGCCCGCGCTCGAGGTCCTCGCGGTTCGCAGCGACGATGTCGTCGGACCGGGCCCGGAGCCGTTCCGCGATCGACGCCAGCGCGGCATCCTTCTCGGCGGTCGTCGCGCGGGCCAGGCGGCGCGAGGCCTCCTTCGCCGCGGCGAGTCGCGCGTCGAGCACCTCGGCGAGGTCGGCGGGGGCGGTCTGGACGTTGGTCATGCGTCCAGCCTAGTTCCGGCGCCGCGACCGGGCGCCGAGTGTGACGTCAGCCGGCGGCGGGCTCGAACCAGGTGCCGACGGGCTCGCCGGTCAGCGCCTCGGCGACGAGCGCGGTCGAGGTCACGAGCACCCCGGTGCCGGATGCCGCGGCGATCCGCGCGGCCGAGACCTTCGTCTCCGCACCGCCCGTGCCGACGCCGGCGCGGCCGATCGAGCCGATCTCGACACCCTCGAGCTCATCGCCGAACGGCACGTGCGCGATCCGCTCGGCGCCGGGCAGGTGCGGGGGGCGCGTGTACAGCGCGTCGACGTCGGAGAGCAGCACGAGCAGGTCGGCGCCGGTGAGCTCGGCGACCATCGCCGCGAGCCGGTCGTTGTCGCCGAACCGGATCTCGTGCGTCGCGACCGTGTCGTTCTCGTTCACGATCGGGAGGATGCGGAGGCCGAGCAGCCGCTCCATGGCGCGCTGCGCGTTCAGGCGATGCGTGGAGTTCTCGAGGTCGCCCGCCGTGAGCAGCACCTGCCCGGCGACGATCCGGTACCGACGAAGCGACTCCTGGTAGCGGTAGATGAGGATGTTCTGACCCACGGATGCCGCGGCCTGCTGCGTCGCGAGGTCGTCGGGTCGCGCGTCGAGCTGCAGGTACGGCATCCCCGTCGCGATCGCGCCCGAGGAGACGAGCACCACCTCGGCGCCGCGCGCGTGCGCGGCCGCGAGGGCGTCGACGAGCGGCGCGATCTGCGCCGCGTTCTCCCCGGAGATCGAGGAGGATCCGACCTTGACGACGATGCGCCGGGCCGACCCGATCGCGTCGCGGTTCAGACGGCTCATTCCCGGCCCTCGACGTCGTCGGCGTCGGACTCGGCGGCGGCGTCCTCGCCGACCCAGATACCCGCCTCGCGCTCCCGCTGGAGTTCGGCGCGGGCCTCGGCCTTGGCGTCCATCCGGTCGTGGTACCCGGCACGGCGCTCGGCGCGCGTGGCGCGGCGGTTCTCGTCGAGGCGCTCGTCCGTGCCGCGCGGCGAGGAGATGAGCTCGGCCGTCGAGGTGAGCGTCGGCTCCCAGTCGAAGACCACGCCGGCGCCCGGTCCGATGACGACCGTCGAGCCGGCGACCGCGCCGGCACGGACCAGTTCGTCCTCGACGCCCAGTCGCGCGAGCCGGTCGGCGAGGTAGCCGACCGCTTCGTCGTTCTGGAAGTCGGTCTGCGCGACCCAGCGTTCGGGCTTCGTGCCGAGCACGCGGTAGATCGTGCCGTAGCTGCCGCCCTCGGGCTTCACGACGAACTCGACCTCGCGGACCGCCTTCGGCCGGAGCACGATGCGGGGTGCCTCGGGCTCTGCGGCGGCCTCGGCGCGGGCGCGGTCGACGACCTCGCCGAGCGCGAAGCCGAGCTGGCGCAGGCCCTCGTGGCTCACGCTCGAGATCTCGAACACGCGATACCCGCGCGACTCCAGTTCGGGGCGCACGAACTCGGCGAGCTCACGCGCCTCCGGGACGTCGATCTTGTTCAGTGCCACCAGCTGGGGGCGCTCGAGGAGCGGCACCTGGCCCTCCGGCACCTCGTACGCCTCGAGCTCGCGGAGGATGACCTCGAGGTCGGTGATCGGGTCGCGGCCGGGCTCGAGCGTCGCGCAGTCGAGCACGTGCAGGAGCGCCGAGCACCGCTCGACGTGGCGGAGGAACTCGAGGCCGAGGCCCTTCCCCTCGCTCGCGCCCTCGATGAGGCCGGGCACGTCGGCGACGGTGAACCGGTGGTCGCCGGCCTGCACGACGCCGAGGTTCGGGTGCAGCGTGGTGAAGGGGTAGTCGGCGATCTTCGGTCGCGCCGCGGACAGCGCGGCGATGAGGCTCGACTTGCCCGCCGACGGGAATCCGACGAGCGCGACATCCGCGATGGTCTTGAGTTCGAGCGTGACCTCGCCCTCGTAGCCGGGCGTGCCGAGGAGGGCGAAGCCGGGCGCCTTGCGCTTCGGGGAGGAGAGGGCCGCGTTGCCGAGGCCGCCCTGCCCGCCGGGCGCGACGACGAAGCGCATGCCGGGCTCGGTGAGGTCGACGAGCTCGCTGCCGTCCTGGTCCTTGACGACCGTGCCGACGGGCACGGGAAGCTCGAGGACCTCGCCCGCGGCGCCCGATCGGTTGTCTCCGGCGCCGGGCTGGCCGTTCTCCGAGGAGCGGTGCGGGCGGCCGTGGTACGCGAGGAGGGTCGTGACCTGCGGGTCGGCGACGAGCACGATGTCGCCGCCGTCGCCGCCGTTGCCGCCGTCGGGGCCGGCGAGCGGCTTGAACTTCTCACGGCGCACCGAGACGCAGCCGTTGCCGCCGTGGCCGGCGCGCAGGAACAGGCGCACCTGGTCGACGAAGCTCACCATCGCCGCATCACTCCTTCTGTGGAAACACGTGAGGGCGAGCCGAAGCTCGCCCTCACGACAACCGGTCGCTGCTTACGCGTCGACCGAGACGATGTTCACGACCTTGCGGCCGCCCTTGTTGCCGAACTCGACGGCGCCCGCCTCGAGGGCGAACAGCGTGTCGTCACCGCCGCGACCCACACCCGCACCGGGGTGGAAGTGCGTGCCGCGCTGGCGGACGAGGATCTCGCCGGCCGAGACGACCTGACCGCCGAAGCGCTTCACGCCGAGGCGCTTGGCGTTCGAGTCACGACCGTTGCGAGTGGAGCTCGCACCCTTCTTGTGTGCCATTGTCCCTGTCTCCTCTGGCCGTTACTTGATGCCGGTGATCTTGACGCGCGTGAGCTCCTGGCGGTGGCCCTGGCGCTTCTTGTAGCCGGTCTTGTTCTTGAACTTCTGGATCACGATCTTCGGACCGCGCAGGTCGTTCAGGACCTCGGCCGTGACCGTGACCTTGGCGAGCGACTTCGCGTCGGAGGTGATCTTGTCGCCGTCCACGAGGAGGACGGGCGTGAGCTGGACGTTGCCGTCCTTGTCGGCCGCGATCCGGTCCATCGTCACGATGGTGCCGACCTCGACCTTCTCCTGCCGGCCACCGGCGCGCACTACTGCGTAAACCACTTCTCGTACCTATCTCCGGGGAGCCTTGCGACTCCGTCTACTTGATGGGATGTCACTGCGCGGGAGACCCCAGCGGGAAAGAGGGTCGTCACTGCCAGAAAACTGTGCGTGCCATCCGGGATAAGCGGTGGCACCAACGGTCGAGTTTACCGGATGGCCGGAGGGCGGTCAAACGGGCGCCACCCGCGTGTCGACGTGCCCGCCCGGCCTCCCGCCGAGGGGTTCCGAACGGATGCCGCGGGCCCGGCGTACACTCGCCGCATGTCCGTGCTCATCGACCCGCCCCTCTGGCCGAAGCACGGCACCGTCTGGTCGCACCTGGTGAGCGACACGTCGATCGACGAGCTCATCGCCTTCGCCGATCGCAACGGCATCCCGCGTCGCGGATTCGACCTCGACCACTACGACGTTCCCGCCGAGCGCTACGACGACCTGGTCGCGGCCGGGGCGGAGCCCGTCCCCGCCCGCGACCTCGTGCGCCGGCTGGCGGCGAGCGGCCTCCGGGTCACGCCGCGCGAGCGGCGCGCGTCACTCGGACGCTGAATCCGCGGCAGAGCCGTCGGGGCGCGTGATGACCGGCGGAGCACCCGCCGGGCTCAGTGCGGCCGTCGAGACGCGCCGGCTGCGCGATCGCGAGCGACCCTCCCCCGCGGCCTTCGGCGCGGGCAGCGCGTCGAGCACGGAGTCGAGCAGCGTCTCGGCCTCCGCGACCCGGGCCGGCCGGTCGCGACGCACGGGCGCCTCGGGGAGGTCGATGAGCGGGGCCGGGCGCGTGCCGCCGTCGGCGTGCGCGTCGTCGGCGGGGGCTTGGGCGGCAGGGCCGTCGGCGCTCGTCGTGGGCTCGGACGCCCGATCGTCGGCACGGCGGTCCTCGGCCGGGCGGTCCTGCGCCTGGCCCTGGTCCGCGGGCTGCTGCTGCTGCTGCGAGCCGGTCCCGCGCGACGCGCGTCGCCGGCCGCGCCGGCGCTCGCTCCGGGGAGCCGCCTCCGCGCCCGCGACCGCGGCATCCGTGGCCTCGGGACCGGCGGACGCCGGCTCGAGGGCATCGCCGGACGGGGCCTCCGCGGCAGCCGCAGGACGCTGCTCCTGGTGCGCGACGGTCGACGCGGCGATCTGCGCGAGGGCGTTCTTCACGTCCTCCGTGATCGCGTGCGTACCCTGGTGGGCCTTGTCGACCGCGGGCTGCTGCTGGCCGCCGCCGTTGCCGCCGGTGCCGCCGCCGCGGTTGCGGCGACGCTCGACCTGCTGCTGCGGCGCGCGGTGCTTCGCCACGGGCTCGTGGTGCACGATGATCCCGCGGCCAGCGCAGACCTCGCAGGGCTCGCTGAAGGTCTCGAGGAGCCCCAGGCCGAGCTTCTTCCGGGTCATCTGCACGAGGCCGAGCGAGGTGACCTCGGCGACCTGGTGCTTGGTGCGGTCGCGCGACAGGCACTCGACGAGGCGGCGCAGCACGAGGTCGCGGTTGGACTCGAGCACCATGTCGATGAAGTCGACGACGATGATGCCGCCGATGTCGCGCAGGCGCAACTGGCGGACGATCTCCTCGGCCGCCTCGAGGTTGTTCTTGGTCACCGTCTCTTCCAGGTTGCCGCCGGAGCCGACGAACTTGCCCGTGTTGACGTCGACGACGGTCATCGCCTCGGTGCGGTCGATGATCAGCGAACCGCCGGAGGGCAGCCACACCTTCCGCTCGAGCGCCTTCTCGATCTGCTCGGTGATGCGGAACGCGTCGAACGCGTCGCGCTCGCCCTCGTACGCCTCGACGCGCTCGAGCAGGTCGGGTGCGACCTGGCCGAGGTACTTCTCGATCGTCCGGCGGGCCTCGTCGCCGGAGATGATCATCTTCTGGAAGTCCTCGTTGAAGACGTCGCGGACGATCTTGATCAGCAGATCGGGCTCGGAGTGCAGGAGCGCCGGCGCCTGGACCTTCTCGATGGTCTGCGAGATGTCGGCCCACTGGGCGATGAGGCGGTTCACGTCGCGCGTGAGCTGCTCCTCGGTGGCGCCCTCCGCGGCCGTGCGGACGATGACGCCCTGGTTCTCGGGGAGCACCTCCTTCAGGATCTTCTTGAGGCGCGCGCGCTCGGTGTCGGGAAGCTTGCGGCTGATGCCGTTCATCGAGCCGTTCGGCACGTAGACGAGGTAGCGGCCGGGCAGCGAGATCTGGCTGGTGAGGCGGGCGCCCTTGTGGCCGACCGGGTCCTTCGTGACCTGTACGAGCACGCGATCGCCGGGCTTGAGCGCCAGCTCGATGCGGCGCGGCTGGTTCTTCTCGCCGTTCTCGGCGGCGGCGTCCCAGTCGACCTCGCCGGAGTAGAGCACGGCGTTGCGGCCTCGCCCGATGTCGACGAAGGCGGCCTCCATCGAGGGCAGCACGTTCTGCACGCGCCCGAGGTAGACGTTGCCGATGAGCGAGGCGTCCTGGTTGCGGGCGACGTAGTGCTCGACGAGGACGTCGTCCTCGAGGACGCCGATCTGGATGCGGCCGCCCTTCTGCCGGACCACCATCTGCCGATCGACCGACTCGCGACGGGCGAGGAACTCCGCCTCGGTGATCACCGCACGGCGGCGACCGGCGTCGCGACCGTCGCGACGCCGCTGCTTCTTCGCTTCGAGGCGCGTCGAGCCCTTGACCTTCTGCGGCTCGGTGATGAGCTCGGGCTCGCGGGGCTTGCGGACCTTGACCACCGTGTTCGCGGGGTCGTCGTCGTTCGCGCGGCCTTCCTCGCCGCTTCGGCGGCGGGAACGACGGCGCACGCTCGATCCCTCGCGATCGGCGGCCTCGCGCCCTGCGGTCCGCTCGTCGCGCTCCGGGCCCGCCTGCGGGGTCAGGACGGGCGGCGCGTGGAAGATCAGCGACGTGGTCGTGAGCACCGCGGGGATCGGCGAGTCGGACTCGCCCGGCGCGTCGTCGACGGATGCCTCGGCGCCGGCGTCTGCCGTCCCGGCGTCGGTCGTCCCGCCACCCGGGGTCGCGGCCTCGGGCTCAGCGGCCGTGTCGGCGGCGGTCGCGGACTCCTCCGTCACGGCGTCGACCCCGGCCGCGCTCGGCGACCCGTTCGAGGGAACGCCGTCGAGGTTCGGCGCCGGTGCGGCATCCGGTTCGACGGTCGCCGTCGCGACCTTGTCGGCAGCGGGCTCCGCGGGCGCCCCGGGGACGACCGCGTCGGCCGCCGCAGGCGGCACGACCTGCGCCCGTCGGCCGGACCGGCGGCCGCCGAAGAGTCCGCCCCGACGACGGGGTTCCTCGCCCGAAGGTGCGTTCGGCGGTGTTGCGTTGTCTTCCACCATCTCTGGTGCACTCCTACACCGGGTCCGACGGCCGCGCCATCGTTCCCGTACTCCTCAGAGCGGTCCGGCGCGTTTCCTGCCGTTCCGCCAATCCTTCACTGCTGCGCCCGGCGGGTGCCGGTGACGCCAAATCTCGCGGTTCCTCCGCGGATGGGATGCGGTGCATCCTCGAAGCCCTCGTTGGCGTCGCACCGGGCGCGGCCCGGGCGACTGCAACGATTATCGCACGCTCCCCCGGCCGGCCGGTGAATCGCCGTGCCGGAAGCCGTCCCGGAAGGCGTGCCAGAATCGGGGCATGCCCGACTCCCCCCGCGCGTCCCGGCCGATCGGCCTCGCCGTCTTCCTCCTCGTGGCGGGGGCGCTCGGGCTCCTGGCCGCCTTCGAGCTGTCGCTCGAGAAGGTGCTGACGCTCGCCGATCCGAGCCACGTCCCGAACTGCAACGTGGGCGTGCTGGTGGGATGCTCGACGAACCTCGCCTCGTGGCAGGGCAGCCTCTTCGGCTTCCCGAACCCGTTCGTCGGGCTCATGGCCTGGCCGGTCGTCATCACGATCGCGATGGCCCTCCTCGCGGGCGCGCGCTTCGCGCGGTGGTTCTGGATCGGGCTGAACGTCGGCGTCACGGGCGCGGTCGTGTTCGTCGGCTGGCTGATCTACCAGAGCATCTACGTGCTCGACGTGCTGTGCCCCTGGTGCATGCTCACCTGGGCCGTGACGATCCCGACGTTCCTCGTCGTCACGCTGCGGAACCTGCGGGAGGGCGTGTTCGGCGACGCACCGGGCCGCCGTCGTTTCGGGGCATCCGCCATGGCCTGGATCGTGGTGATCACGGTCGCGTGCTACGCCGTCGTCATCATCCTCGCGCAGGCGCAGATGAACGCCATCCCGCGCGTCATCATCGACCTGCAGAACCTCTTCTGACGGCCGCGACGGCTCGCCGCGACCGGAGACCCCCGGGACGACCGCGGGGCCGCGGCATCCGATGATCGGATGCCGCGGCCCCGCGCCGCGCGTTCGTCAGGCGAACCAGAGCGAGAGCTCGCGCTCGGCCGACTCGACCGAGTCGGAGCCGTGCACGAGGTTCTGCTGCACCTTGAGGCCCCAGTCGCGGCCGAAGTCGCCGCGGATCGTGCCGGGCAGGGCCGTGGTCGGGTCGGTGGCGCCGGCGAGGACGCGGAAGCCCTCGATCACGCGGTTGCCGGCGACGCGCATCGCGACGACCGGACCCGACTCCATGAACTCGATGAGCGGCTCGTAGAACGGCTTGCCCTCGTGCTCGGCGTAGTGCTGCGCGAGCAGCTCGCGGTCGGCCTGCACCATCCGGATGTCGACGAGCGAGTAGCCCTTCGCCTCGATCCGGCGCAGGATCTCGCCGGTGAGGTTGCGCGCGACGCCGTCGGGCTTCACGAGGACGAGGGTCTCTTCGATGGCGGTGGTCATGCGGTTTCCTTTCCAGGGTCGGCGTCCGCGGCGGCGGCCGCCGCGCGGTCACGATCGATGCGTGCGCCGACGATCATGCAGTACGCCCACATGCCGCCGAACAGCGCGCCGACGACGAACATCGCCGGGTTGAGGAGCCCCGAGAGGATGAGCAGCACCTGCAGGGTCCAGCCCAGCACGTACGCCCACTCGTAGCGGAGCAGCGGGATGGTGATGACGAGGCCGAGGATCACGACGCCGCCCGCGACGAGGGGGGCCCAGGTGGGCAGGCCGAACGCGCCGCCGTCCTCGCGGGAGAGGCCCCAGATCACGAGCGCGGCGAGGAAGACGACCACGATCTCGAAGGTGAGCACGATCGACGCGAGGCTCTCCCGGACCGACCGGGCCCGTCGCACCGGGCGCCCGGTCTCGGGGGCCGCCTCGCCGACGTCCGGGCGGTCGTTGTCCGGGGCGGATGCCGCGGCGTTCACCGGTCGCTCCAGCCGCGGTCGTCGGCGATCGCCAGCACGTCGCCGACCAGCGTGATCGAGCCGGTCACGACCACGCCGCGCTTCTCGCCCCGGCCGGCCCAGTCGCGGGCCTCGTCGAGTGCGTCGTCGAGGCGTTCGACGACGTCGACCCGCTCGGGTCCGACGACGTCCGCGACGACGACGGCGAGCCGCTCAGCCGGCACCGCGCGGTCGGACTCGGAGGTCGTGACGATGAAGTGCGCCCCGGCGGGCTCGAGCGCGCGGACGATGCCAGCCGCGTCCTTGTCGCCCAGGATGCCGAGCACGATGACGAGCTCGTCGAAGTCGAACGCCTCGCCGAGCGCGGCGACGAGCGCGGCCGCGCCGTGCGGGTTGTGCGCCGCGTCCACGAGGATCGCCGGGTCGGTCGAGACGAGTTGGAGACGACCGGGCGAGGTCGCCGCGCCGAGGCCGGCTTCGAGGACGTCGTCGGCGAGGCGGACCGCGCGGCCGAGGAACGCCTCGACGGCCGCGATCGCGACCGCGGCGTTCTCGGCCTGGTGACGCCCGTGCAGCGGCAGGGCGAGGTCGCGGTACTCCCCCGCGAGTCCGCGGACCGAGACGAGCTGGCCGCCGACGGCGACGCGCGAGTCGAGGATCGCGAACGCGCCGCCCTCGACCGCGAGGCTCGCGTCGTTGCGCTCCGCGACCTCGTTGAGCACCCGCAGCGCGTCGGGCTCCTGGAAGGCCGTGACGACCTCGGCGCCCGGCTTGATGATGCCCGCCTTGGTGCGCGCGATCTCGGCGACCGTGCGTCCGAGACGCTGCTCGTGGTCGATCGCGATGGGCGTGATGACCGCGACCTGGCCGTCGGCGACGTTCGTGGAGTCCCACTCGCCGCCCATGCCGACCTCGAGCACCACGACGTCGACGGGAGCGTCGGCGAACGCGGCGAACGCGAGCACCGTCAGCGCCTCGAAGTACGTGAGCGCCTCCTCGCCGGCGGCCCGCAGCTCGTCGTCGACGATCGCGACGACGGGCGTGATCTCCTCCCAGATCCGGGCGACGGCCTCGTCGGCGATGGGCTCGCCGTCGATGCGGATGCGCTCGGTGAACCGCACCAGGTGCGGGCTGGTGAGCAGGCCCGTCCGGAGCCCCTGCGCGCGCAGGATGGACTCGATCATGCGGCTCGTCGACGTCTTGCCGTTGGTGCCGGTCAGGTGGATGACGGGTGCCGCACGGTGCGGGTCGCCGAGGAGCTCCACGGCCCGGCGGGTCGCGTCGAGCCGCGGCTGCGGCGCCGACTCGCCGACGCGTGCGATGAGGTCGGCGTACACGGCGTCGGCCGCGTCGCGCTCCTCGGGCGTCGACTCGGGGATGGGGTCGGTCATCGGGCGACCTCCAGCTTCGCGACGGACACGAGCAGTTTCGACCCGTCGCCGAGCTTGTGCGCGGCCTCGCCGTCGACCTCGCCGACCGTGACGAGCACCTCGGGCGCGAGCGTCTCGCGGCCGATGAGGTCGCGGTGCGCCTCGGCGGCAGCGGCGCCGGGCGCGTCGAGCGTGAGGTCGAGGCGGATCCGGTCGCCGACCTCGAGCCCGGCGGCCTTGCGCGACTCCTGCACGGCGCGGACGATGTCGCGCGCGAGGCCCTCGGCCTCGAGCTCGGGCGTCGTCCGCACGTCGAGGATCGCGAATCCGCCGTCGGCGAGGAGGCCGAGCGCGTTCCCGCCGTCGGCACCGCCGCTCGCCTCGAGCACGAGGTCGTACTCGCCCGGCTCCAGCGCGATGCCGCCCGCCACGACCGTGTCGCCGTCGACCGACCAGTCGCCGCCGCGCGCGGCCTGGATCGCCTGCTGCACCTGCTTGCCGAGGCGCGGACCCGCGGCGCGGGCGTTCACCGTGAGGCGCTTGGTGACGCCGTAGGCGGCGGCGCTCGAGTCGTCGAGTTCGACGAGGTCGACGCGCTTGACGTTGAGCTCGTCGCGCAGGATCGCCTCGAACGGCGCGAGGCTCGCGGCATCCGTCGTCACGACCATGAGCGACGCGAGCGGCAGCCGCACGCGGCGGCCGGCCTGCTTGCGCAGGGCGAGCACGGCGCCCGTGACCTCGCGGACGGCGTCCATCGCCGCGACGAGCTCGGGGTCGGCCGGGAACTCGTCGGCGTCGGGCCAGTCGGCCAGGTGCACGCTGCGTCCTCCCGTGAGCCCGCGCCACACCTTCTCGCTGACGAGCGGCAGCATGGGCGCCGCGAGTCGCGTGAGCGTCTCGAGCACGGTGTACAGGGTGTCGAACGCCTCGGTGCCGGTCGACGACGCGCCGGCGCCCTCGTCGCCCACCCCCTGCCAGAACCGGTCGCGCGAGCGGCGCACGTACCAGTTGGTGAGCACGTCGGCGAAGTCGCGGAGCTTCTGCGACGCGAGCGTCGTGTCGAAGTCCTCGTAGTCGGCGGTCACGGCCTCGACGAGGTCGCGGAGCTTCGCGAGCAGGTACCGGTCGAGCACGTCCGTCGACGAGCTCGAGCGGGATGCCTCGTAGCCGCCCTCGCGCGCCGTGTTGGCATAGAGCGAGAAGAAGTACCAGGTGCTCCAGAGCGGCAGCATGAGCTGCCGGACGCCCTCGCGGATGCCCTCCTCGGTCACGATGAGGTTGCCGCCGCGCAGCACCGGGCTCGACATGAGGAACCAGCGCATCGCGTCGGAGCCGTCGCGCTCGAAGACCTCCGAGACATCCGGGTAGTTGCGCAGCGACTTCGACATCTTCTGCCCGTCGCTGCCGAGCACGATGCCGTGGCTCACGACGTTCTTGAACGCCGGACGGTCGAAGAGCGCGGTCGCCAGCACGTGCATGACGTAGAACCAGCCGCGCGTCTGCCCGATGTACTCGACGATGAAGTCGGCCGGGTTGTGCGTGTCGAACCAGTCCTGGTTCTCGAACGGGTAGTGCACCTGCGCGAACGGCATCGAGCCCGAGTCGAACCAGACGTCGAAGACGTCGTCGATGCGACGCATGGTCGACGCGCCGGTCGGGTCGTCGGGGTTCGGCCGGGTGAGCTCGTCGATGTACGGGCGGTGCAGGTCGGGCTCGCCCTCGGGGTTCCGCGGCACGCGGCCGAAGTCGCGCTCGAGCTCCTCGAGCGAGCCGTACACGTCCACGCGCGGGTAGGCGGCGTCGTCGCTCTTCCACACCGGGATCGGCGAGCCGAAGTACCGGTTGCGGCTGATCGACCAGTCGCGGGCGTTGCCGACCCACTTGCCGAACTGGCCGTACTTGACGTTCTCGGGGACCCAGGTGATCTCCTCGTTGAGCTCGCCCATGCGGTCGCGGAACTCGGGCACGCGCACGAACCAGCTCGAGACCGCCTTGTAGATGAGCGGGTTCCGGCAGCGCCAGCAGTGCGGGTACGAGTGCTCGTAGCTCGCCTGGCGGAGCAGGCGCCCCTCCGCCTTCAGCAGCTGCGTGAGCGGCTTGTTCGCGTCGGACCACAGCATTCCCGCGACATCCGTCACCTCTGGGAGGAACCGGCCGGAGTCGTCGAGCGAGATCACGACCGGGATGCCGTGGGCCTCGCCGATCTTCTGGTCCTCCTCGCCGTACGCGGGGGCCTGGTGGACGATGCCCGTGCCGTCCTCGGTCGTGACGTAGTCGGCGACGAGCACGCGCCACGCGCGCTCGAGGCCGTACGTCTCCACGTCGGCGTAGTAGTCGAAGAGGCGGTCGTAGGTGACGTCCTCGAGCTCGGCGCCGCGCACGGTGCGGGAGACCGCGGCCCGTGCCTCGTCGGCCGAGTCGTACCCCAGTTCCTTGGCGTAGTTGCCGACGAGGTCGAGCGCGAGCAGGTACTCGGCGCCCAGCACCTCGGTGTCGGATGCCTCGTCGGCCGCCTGCTCCCGGAGCACCGTGGCATCGGGGGTGCCGTTCGGACCGGCGGGGACGACCGCGTACGTGATCTCGGGCCCCACGGCGAGCGCGAAGTTCGTCGGGAGCGTCCAGGGCGTGGTAGTCCAGGCGAGCGCCCGCACGGCGGTGAGGCCGAGCGACTCGGCCTTCGGGCCCGTGAGCGGGAACGTGACCGTGACGGTCTGGTCCTGTCGCATCTTGTAGACGTCGTCGTCCATGCGCAGCTCGTGGTTCGACAGCGGCGTCTGGTCGCGCCAGCAGTAGGGCAGCACGCGGTGGCCCTCGTAGGCGAGGCCCTTCTCGTGCAGCGTCTTGAACGCCCAGAGCACGGACTCCATGAAGGTCACGTCGAGCGTCTTGTAGTCGTTCTCGAAGTCGACCCAGCGCGCCTGGCGCGTGACGTAGTCCTGCCACTCCTCGGTGTACCGGAGCACGGCGTCGCGGGCGGCCCGGTTGAACGCCGCGATGCCCATCTGCTCGATCTGCACCTTGTCGGTGATGCCGAGCTGGCGCTCGGCCTCGAGCTCGGCGGGCAGGCCGTGCGTGTCCCAGCCGAAGCGGCGGTGCACCTGCTTGCCGCGCATGGTCTGGAAGCGCGGGAAGACGTCCTTGGCGTAGCCGGTGAGGAGGTGCCCGTAATGCGGCAGTCCGTTGGCGAAGGGCGGGCCGTCGTAGAACACCCACTCCTCTGCACCTTCGCGCTGGTCGATGGAGGCCTGGAAGGTGCCGTCGGCCTTCCAGTGCGCGAGCATCTCCTGCTCGATCGCCGGGAAGGACGGCGACGGCGTGACGGACTGCGGCTCGGGGTCCTGGCCCTTGGGGTACAACGCTCGCTCCTGCTTGATCTGCCGGTTCACGAGGACGGCCGGCTCGTCGAGCCCCACCGCGGTACCACCCCGCTTGCCCCGGCGATGCCGGAACCTCTCGTTCGTCAGCTGTGACGGGCTGGACCCGTTCGGTTCTAGTGACGGGACGGATGCCTGGGCGCCCGTTCCGCGTTCTTCCGAAGACTCCCCGGTGATGGCCGGATCGATGTCGTTGCGGTCAATGGTACCGCGCGGGCCGCTGCGGCGCGCGCCGGGCGGGCGGCCGTGGTCACTGCCGGCGTCACGGCCGCCGGCGCTAGCGCCAGGCCTCGCGGACGAGCGCGAGCAGCGCGGCCCGGTCGACGCCGTTCAGCCGCGCCTCGTCGACCAGGTCGTGGATGGCGCCCGCGAGCGCCGTGTGGTGGCCGAGCCGCTTCGCGACCGTCGCGCCGCGGCCGGGGTGCAGTTCGATGAACCCCTCGTCCCGGAGCACCCGGTAGGCACGGAGCGCGGTGTTGACGTTGACCCCGAGCTGCTCGGCGAGGCCGCGCGCGGGCGGCAGACGCTCGCCGAAGCCGATCCTGCCGTCGACGATCGCGGCGCGGACGGCGTCGGCGAGGCGCTCGAAGAGCGGTCCGTCGGCGGCGGGGTCGATGCGGATGCGCACGGCCCCGAGGATAGCAGTTCAGTCAATTGCGCTAGCTGAACTGTCGCAAGTTGCTTGTCGCGCCATCCGCTCACTGTCAGGATGGCTGACCGTGACCACCGAAGCCCCATCCCCCGCTTCCCTTCCCCCCGCCTCGTCGCCCGTCCGGCGCGTCGCCTGGGCGTCAATGATCGGCACGTCCCTCGAGTCGTTCGACTTCTACGTCTTCGCGTACTTCAGCGCCTACTTCATCGGGCCGCTGTTCTTCGACCCGCTCGGGGACTTCGGCGGCACGCTCGCCGCGTTCGCGACGATCGGCGTGGCCTTCGTCGTGCGCCCGATCGGCGCCGCGATCTTCGGCCACATGGGCGACCGGCTCGGACGGCGGGCGACCCTGCTCTGGACGATCGGCATCATGGGCGTCGCGACCGGCCTCATCGGCCTGCTCCCGACGTACGCGCAGGCCGGATGGCTCGGCGCCGTACTCCTCGTCCTGCTGCGCATCGCGCAGGGCCTGTCGCTCGGCGGCGAGTGGGGCGGGTCGATCCTCCTCGCGACCGAGCACTCCAGCCCGGTCAAGCGGGCCTTCTACGCGGCGGTGCCGCAGCTCGGCTCGCCCGTCGGCTCCATCCTCTCCGCGGTCGTCTTCATCGTGATGACGCTGGCGCTGCCGGCCGAGGAGCTCGCGGCGTGGGGCTGGCGCATCCCGTTCCTGCTCGCCATCCCGCTGCTCGCGGTCTCGCTCTACCTGCGGCTGACGATCGACGAGACGCCCGTATTCAACGCCGTCGTCCAGGAGCAGCGCCGCGACCGGGTGCCGTTCGCGACCATGTTCCGCGCCCAGCCCGCCGCCCTGATCATCGCCTTCGGCGCGGCCCTGCTCGGCATCGGCTCGTACTCGCTGATGAACACCTACACGATCAACTACGGGGTCGGCACGCTCGGCTTCAGCTTCCAGGACCTCCTCGTGGCGACCACGATCGGCGGGCTCCTGCAGCTCGTGACCATCCCGCTCTTCGGCTGGTGGGCGACGCGCATCGGCTCGGCGAGGGTCGTCGCCTACGGCGCACTCGGGACGCTGCTCATCACGTTCCCGATGTACTACCTGCTGCAGTTCGCGAGCTTCCCCGTGCTCGTCGGCACCATGATCGTCGGCGGCATCCTGCCGACCATGTCGTGGGCGGCGCTCGGCGGGCTCATGAACGACCTGTTCGCCGACCACTACCGCTACTCGGCCCTGTCGGTGGCATACGCGGTCGCGGCGGCGGTCAGCGGATTCATCCCCCTCGTCACCACCCTGCTGGGCGAGTCGACGGCGTACGTGTGGTGGCACCCGGGCGTGGTCCTCGCCCTGCTCTCGGCGATCACGCTCGTCTCCGCGTGGGCGGCCGGGCGGGTGCGACACGCGCCGATCTCCGAGGACGGCCGCGAGGTCGAGCCGGCGAACGCCTGAGGCGCATCGAGGGCGGATGCCGCGGCGCGCGCCCGCGGCATCCGCCCTCGTCGATCGTGGGGGGCGGGCATCCGGATCGCCTCCGGCCACGGCGCAATCCCCCGACTCCGGTAGGCTGGACTGTCTCACATTCAGGCACCCCACTGGACTCGGTGCCGCACATACCGAACCGGAGCATCATGACCGACACCGCGCGCATCCCCGACAAGCCGGCACTCGAGGGCCTCGAATCCAAGTGGGGCGGTGCCTGGGAGACCGAGGGCACCTACCGGTTCGACCGCACCGGGGCGACCCGCGAGGCGATGTACTCGATCGACACGCCCCCGCCGACCGCCTCCGGTTCGCTGCACATCGGCCACGTCTTCTCCTACACGCACACCGACGTGATGGCGCGCTTCCAGCGCATGCGCGGGAAGTGCGTCTTCTACCCGATGGGCTGGGACGACAACGGCCTCCCGACCGAGCGCCGCGTGCAGAACTACTACGGCGTCCGCTGCGACCCGTCGCTGCCCTACGACGCCGACTTCACCCCGCCATTCCAGGGCACCGAGGGCAAGACGATCAAGCCGGCCGACCAGGTGCCGATCAGCCGCCGGAACTTCATCGAGCTCTGCGAGCGGCTCACCGCGGAGGACGAGCAGCAGTTCGAGGCGCTCTGGCGCACGCTCGGGCTCTCCGTCGACTGGACGCAGACGTACCGCACCATCGCCGACGAGGCGCTCTTCACGTCGCAGCTCGCGTTCATCCGCAACGTCGAGCGCGGCGAGGCCTACCAGGCGCTCGCTCCCACGCTGTGGGACGTGACGTTCCGCACCGCCGTCGCGCAGGCCGAGCTCGAGGACCGCGAGCAGCCCGGCCACTACCACCGCGTCGCGTTCGCCAAGCCCGACGGCGGACACATCGAGATCGAGACGAGCCGGCCCGAGCTGATCCCCGCGTGCGTCGCGCTCGTCGCGCACCCCGACGACGAGCGCTACCGGCCGCTCTTCGGTACCACGGTCACCACGCCCGTGTTCGGCGTCGAGGTGCCCGTCGTGGCGCACCACCTCGCGCAGAAGGACAAGGGCACCGGCATCGCCATGATCTGCACCTTCGGCGACGTGACCGACGTCGTCTGGTGGCGCGAGCTCGACCTGCCGAACCGCGCGATCATCGGCTTCGACGGCCGCATCATCGCCGAGGCGCCCGAGGCGATCACCTCGGAGGCCGGCCGCGAGGCCTACGCGAAGCTCGCCGGCAAGACGACGTTCTCCGCCAAGCAGGCCGTCGTCGAGCTGCTGCGCGAGTCGGGCGACCTGCTCGCGGACCCGAAGGCGATCACCCACCCGGTGAAGTTCTACGAGAAGGGCGACCGCCCGCTCGAGATCGTCTCGACCCGCCAGTGGTACATCGTGAACGGCGCGCGCGACGAGTCGCTGCGCGACCGGCTCATCCAGCGCGGCCGCGAGATCGACTGGCACCCCGACTTCATGCGCGTGCGCTACGAGAACTGGGTCGGCGGCCTCGCCGGCGACTGGCTCATCTCGCGCCAGCGCTTCTTCGGCGTGCCGATCCCCGTGTGGTACCCGATCGACGGCGAGGGCAACCCGGTGTTCGAGGACCCCATCGTCGCCACGCGCGAGATGCTGCCCGTCGACCCGTCCTCGACCACGGCGCCGGGCTACGAGGAGTCGCAGCGCGGACAGGCCGGCGGCTTCATCGGCGAGCACGACATCATGGACACCTGGGCGACCTCGTCGCTCACGCCGCAGCTCGCCGGCGGCTGGGAGCGCGACCCGGAGCTGTTCGACCTCGTCTTCCCGTACTCGCTCCGCCCCCAGGGCCAGGACATCATCCGCACCTGGCTGTTCTCGACGGCGCTCCGCGCCGAGCTCGAGCACGGCGTCACCCCCTGGTCCAACGCGGCGGTCTCCGGCTTCATCGTCGACCCCGACCGCAAGAAGATGTCGAAGTCCAAGGGCAACGTGGTGACCCCGGCCGGCCTGCTCGAGCAGCACGGCTCCGACGCGGTGCGCTACTGGGCGGCATCCTCGCGACTCGGCACCGACGCGGCATTCGACCCCCAGAACCCGACGCAGGTGAAGATCGGTCGCCGCCTCGCCATCAAGGTGCTGAACGCCGCGAAGTTCATCCTCACCTTCGAGGGCGCAGCGGATGCCGCGGTGACGGTGCCCCTCGACCGGAGCATGCTCGCCGGGCTCGCGACGGTCGTCGAGCAGGCCACCCGGGCGCTCGAGGCGTACGACCACGCGCGCGCCCTCGAGGTGACGGAGACGTTCTTCTGGACGTTCTGCGACGACTACCTCGAGCTCGTGAAGGAGCGCGCCTACGGCGCGGCGAGCCCCGAGCAGGCCTCGGCCGTCGCCGCGCTGAAGACGGCGCTCAGCGTGCTGCTGCGGCTGTTCGCACCGGTCATCCCGTACGCGACGGAGGAGGCGTGGAACTGGTCGAACGAGGGGTCGGTCCACCTGGCCGCCTGGCCGTCGGTCGACGAGCTCGCCGCACGCGGCGAGGCGGGGGTCGAGCTCCTCGAGCTCGCGAGCCTCGCGCTCACCGGCATCCGCCGCGCGAAGACCGACGCGAAGGCCTCGCAGAAGACGCCGGTCGCGAGCGCGGTGATCGCCGCTCCCGCGGCCGCGACCGCCCTCCTCGCCTCGGCCGAGGGCGACCTGCGCGCCGTCGGACGCATCGCCGACCTCGGCTTCGCCGGGGCCGACGAGCTCGAGGTGCGCGACATCGTGCTCGAGCTCCCGAAGGAGGAGGCCAGCGCATGAGCGTGACGATCCGGGACGTCGCGGAGAACGACTTCTTCGCCTGGCTGCCCCTGTTCGACGCCTACTCGTCGACCCGCGGACGGCGGCTCGACGACACCAAGGCCCTCATCGTGTGGAGCTGGATCCAGGATCCGAGGAACCCGCTGCGAGCCGCCGTCGCGGTCGACGGCGAGGGCACGATGGTCGGGCTCGTCCACGCGCACCCCGAACCGCGCACGCTCGACGCGACCGTGGGGATCGTGGTCGACGACCTGTTCGTCGTCGAGGCGGACCGCCGCAACGGCGTCGCCGGACGGCTGCTCGATCGCGTCCGCGCCCTCGCGGCCGAGCTCCACGCGACGCGGATCACCTGGACGAACGACGCGGCGGACTCCGAGTCGCTGCGACGCTCCGACGAGGTCGCCCGCCGCTCCCCCGCGGTCGTGTTCGAGATGGCGCCCTGATGCAGCTCGGGACGCGCTGGGCGTTCGGCGACGAGCCGCCGAGGTCGGTGCCGATGGAGCTGCGCCCGAGGATCGCCGCCGCCGAGTCGGGGACGCCGGACGGCGCCGGCCGCCACTGGACCCTCACCTGGCTCGAAGGCCGGCCCATCGCCGAGCTCGACGACGGCACGGTCGTGACGCTCGAGGCGCCGAGCGGAAGCCCGGTCGACGACGACGAGTGGTGATCACGCCCGGGCGATGATCTCGCCGTGCGGCATGAGGAACCACCCGTCGGGGTCGCCTGCCCACCGCCGCCACGCCGCCGAGATCTCCTCGAGCTCGGCGCGCGTCGCGTGGCCGGACTCGATCGCGTGCGCGGCGAAGGTCGATTCGAGCGCACGCTCGGCCCAGTTCCCGCCCCACCACTCGCGATCGCGGTCGGAGGCGAACACCCAGACCGACCCGCTCGCCTCGACGTCGTCGAAGCCGGCGGCGCGCGCCCATCCGGTGAGGTGGCGGCCCGCGGTGCCGTCGCCCCCGTTCCAGGCGCAGATGCGCTCGTTCAGCTCGCGCCAGCGGGCCAGCTCGGATGACTCCGGACTCCAGATGACGCCGCCGTAGTCGACGTCGCGCGCGGCCAGGAGACCACCGGGCCGCAGCACACGACGGAACTCGCGCAGCGCCTCGATCGGGCGGGCCAGGTGCTGGAGCACCTGGTGGGCGTGCACGACGTCGAACACCCCGTCCGGGAAGTCGAGGCGGTACGCGTCGCCCTGCCGGAACTCCGCGTTCGCGACGCCCTCGCTCTCCGCGAGGCCCTGCGCTCGCGCGACGACGTCGGGGGACGAATCCACGCCGACGACCACCCCCGGACGCACGCGGCGGCCCAGGTCGAGCGTGATGGTTCCCGGACCGCTGCCGATGTCGAGGACGCGCATCCCCTCGCGGAGGTGCGGGGCGAGGTACGCCGCGGAGTTGTCGACGGTGCGCCATTCATGCACCCGCAGGACGCTCTCGTGGTGGCCGTGCATGTAGGCGTCTCGGGTCGACGCCGCGGTCTGCTGCATGGTCCGAGCCTATGCCTCGGCGCGGCCCGGCGCGCCGGTGGAAACGACGAGGGAGGCCCCGTCCGGGACCTCCCTCGTCGGATCGACGACTCAGATCGCGAAGCCGAGCGCGCGCATCATGTCGCGCCCGTCGTCCGTGATCCGCTCGGGACCCCACGGCGGCATCCACACCCAGTTGATGCGGAACCGCTCGACCGTGCCGTCGAGGGCTTCGGCGGTCTGCTCCTCGATGACGTCGGTGAGCGGGCAGCCCGCGCTCGTCAGCGTCATGTTGATGACGAGCGCGTCGTGCTCGTCGTCCCAGTTCAGGTCGTAGATGAGGCCGAGGTCGACGATGTTGACGCCGAGCTCGGGGTCGACGACATCCTTCAGCGCCTCACTGATCTCATCGAAGCGCTCGGGTGCGAGTGAGGTGACCATGCGTTCAGCCTACGCCCGACTACTGCGTCGCCGACTCGGCGACGTGGTAGCGGTCGTAGCCCTCCTCCTCGAGGCGGTCGGCGAGCTCGGGCCCGCCCTGCTCGGCGATCCTGCCCGCGACGAACACGTGCACGAAGTCGGGCTTGATGTAACGGAGGATGCGCGTGTAGTGCGTGATGAGCAGGATGCCGAGGCCCGTGTTCCCGTGGGCGCGGTTCACGCCCTCGGACACGACCTTGAGCGCGTCGACGTCGAGGCCCGAGTCGGTCTCGTCGAGCACCGCGAACTTCGGCTTGAGCAGCTCGAGCTGGAGGATCTCGTTGCGCTTCTTCTCGCCGCCCGAGAAGCCCTCGTTGACGTTGCGCTCGGCGAACGCGGAGTCCATCTTGAGGTCGGTCATCGCGCCGCGGACGTCCTTCAGCCACGTGCGGATCGAGGGCGCCTCGCCGTCGATCGCGGTCTTCGCGGTGCGGAGGAAGTTGGTCACCGTGACGCCCGGGATCTCGACCGGGTACTGCATGGCGAGGAACATGCCCGCGCGGGCGCGCTCGTCGACGGACATCTCGAGCACGTTCTCGCCGTCGAGCAGGATCTCGCCCTCGACGACCGTGTACTTCGGGTGACCCGCGATCGTGTAGGCGAGGGTCGACTTGCCGGAGCCGTTCGGCCCCATGATCGCGTGGATCTCGCCCTCGCGGATGGTCAGGTCGACGCCGCGGAGGATCTCGCGGGTGCCCTGGTCGGTCTCGACGTTGACGTGCAGGTTCTTGATCTCGAGCACGGACATGGTGATTCGGTGTCTCTTTTCGTTGGGCCCGGCCGCGCGGGCCGGGAGGTCATGGGAGGTCGGGTCAGACGGCGAGCTTCACCGCGGGGTCGATGAAGACGCCCCCGTCGGTGATCTCGACCTGGTAGACGGGTACGGGCTCGTAGGCCGGCAGCGTGAGCGGCTTGCCCGTGAGGAGGGAGAACTTCGAGCCGTGGGCCCAGCACTCGAGCGTGTCGTCCTCGACGAATCCCTCGGAGAGCGAGATGTCGCCGTGGGTGCAGGTGTCGCCGATGGCGAAGATGTCGCCGGCCGCGTCCTTCACGACGGCGATGGGCACGCCGTCGACGACGAACTTCTGCGCCTCATTGGTCGCGAGGTCGTCGACCCCGCACACGCGAGTGGATGCCACGTCAGCTCCCCTGGAGTTCCGCTTCGAGCGCCCGGATGAGACGCTCCTCGAGTTCGGCGTCGCCGATCTGCTGCACGACCTCGGCGAGGAAGCCGCGGACGACCAGGCGTCGTGCCTCGTCCTCCGGGATGCCTCGCGCCTGCAGGTAGAACAGCTGCTCGTCGTCGAACCGGCCGGTCGCCGAGGCGTGGCCGGCGCCCTCGATGTCGCCCGTCTCGATCTCGAGGTTCGGGATCGAGTCGGCACGGGTGCCGTCGGTGAGCACGAGGTTGCGGTTCTGCTCGTAGCTGTCGGTGCCGGTGGCCGTGTTGCCGATGAGCACGTCGCCGATCCAGACGCTGCGCGCGCCCTCGCCCTGCAGCGCGCCCTTGTAGGTCACACGCGAGCGGGTGTGCGGTGCGTCATGGTGGACGAACACCTGCTGCTCGAGGTGCTGGCCGGCGTCGGAGAAGTAGAGCCCGAGCGCCTCGACGTCGCCGCCCTGCTCGGCGAGGTGCGTCGACGGGTTGACCCGGACCACCTTGCCGCCGAGCGAGACGACGATGTGCTTGAGCTTGGCGTCGCGGGCGATCCGCGCGAAGTGGCTCGCGAGGTGGACCGACTCGTCCGTCCACTCCTGGAGCGAGACGACGGTGAGGTTCGCTCCCTCGCCGACGACGACCTCGACGTTCTCGGTGAGGCGTGCGTCGCCGGTGCCCCGCAGGACGACGAGTCCGCGGCTGTTCGGGGCCGCCTCGATGATCGTGTGCGCGGCGCGCGCTCCCGTGCCGAGACCCGAACGGGTCACCGTGACGGTCTTCGCCTCCTCGCCGCCGACGGCGACGAGCAGGGCCTCGCCGAAGCTCGACCACGCGTTCGCGGAGGCGCGCTCCTCCGGCGCGCCGGCGCGGCCGATGCGGGCGTCGTCGCGCGGGATCCAGGAGACGGTCACATCCGCGGCATCCGTCGACTCGACCTCGACGCGCGACCCGTCGAGCTCACCCGAGGTGAGGTCGGCGAACGCGGCGACGGGCGACAGCTTCCACTCGTGCTCGCGGCCCGTGACGGGAGCGAAGTCGGCGACGTCGGTCGACCGGAACCGCTCGGAGCGCGTCTGCACGGGAACGACCGGGCCGTCGGAGTGCGCACGGATGCCGTGCTGCTCGGGGGTGGGCAGGGCGGTGCTCTGCATCGCGGTGCTCATCGGTTAGCCGACCGATCCTTCCATGCCCATCTCGATGAGCTTGTTGAGTTCCATCGCGTACTCCATGGGCAGCTCGCGCGCGATCGGCTCGATGAAGCCGCGCACGATCATCGCCATGGCCTCGTCCTCCGGGAGGCCGCGCGACATCAAATAGAAGAGCTGCTCCTCGCTGACCTTCGAGACCGTCGCCTCGTGGCCGAGCTGCACGTCGTCCACGCGGATGTCGATCGCCGGGTAGGTGTCGGAGCGCGAGATGGTGTCGACCAGGAGCGCGTCGCAGCGCACGGTGTTCGCGGAGTGGTGCGCATTGGCATCCACCCGCACCTCGCCGCGGTAGCCCGCACGGCCGCCGCCGCGCGCGATCGACTTCGAGACGATCGACGACTGCGTGTACGGCGCCATGTGGATCATCTTCGCGCCGGCGTCCTGGTGCTGGCCCGGGCCCGCGAACGCGACCGAAAGGGTCTCGCCCTTCGCATGCTCGCCCATGAGGAAGATCGACGGGTACTTCATCGTCACCTTGGAGCCGATGTTGCCGTCGACCCACTCCATGGTGGCGCCCTCGTGCGCGACGGCGCGCTTGGTGACGAGGTTGTACACGTTGTTCGACCAGTTCTGGATCGTCGTGTAGCGAACGCGGGCGTTCTTCTTCACGATGATCTCGACGACGGCCGAGTGCAGCGAATCGGACTTGTAGATCGGGGCCGTGCAGCCCTCGATGTAGTGGACGTAGCTGTCCTCGTCGGCGATGATGAGCGTCCGCTCGAACTGGCCCATGTTCTCGGTGTTGATCCGGAAGTAGGCCTGCAGCGGGATCTCGACGTGCACGCCCTTCGGGACGTACACGAACGAGCCGCCCGACCACACCGCGGTGTTCAGCGCGGCGAACTTGTTGTCGCCCGCCGGGATGACCGTGCCGAAGTACTCCTCGAAGAACTCGGGGTGCTCGCGGAGCGCGGTGTCGGTGTCGAGGAAGATGACGCCCTGCTCCTCGAGGTCTTCTCGGATCTGGTGGTAGACGACCTCGGACTCGTACTGCGCGGCGACGCCGGCGACGAGGCGCTGGCGCTCGGCCTCTGGGATGCCGAGGCGCTCGTACGTGTTGCGGATGTCCTCGGGGAGGTCCTCCCAGGTCTGCGCCTGCTTCTCGGTGGACCGGACGAAGTACTTGATGTTGTCGAAGTCGATGTCCGACAGGTCGGCGCCCCACGACGGCATGGGCTTCCGATCGAAGAGCTGGAGGCCGCGCATGCGGCGCTGCAGCATCCACTCGGGCTCGTCCTTCAGGCGCGAGATGTCGGCCACCACTTCGGGCGACAGGCCGCGGCGAGCGGATGCCCCGGCCACGTCGGAGTCGGACCAGCCGAACTCGTACGTGCCGAGCCCCTCCAACTCGGGGCGGTCGATGAGTACGTCCGTCATGCTCTCCCTCTTCTCCTCCCGCGTACCGGCTATCAGTCCGGCCCACCCCCGGCCTTCCGGTCGAGGTGCCGGTTCGGTCGTGGGGTGATGTGCGGGCGGCTTCGTCGCGAACCTACAATGGAGATGCTCCGCGGCGCGCGCGCACGCGGAATCGCATCAACCAATCAAGACTACAGGGTCGGCGATGCCGAGGGCCCGACTCCCAGCGCCCTCCCACCGCGATCCGGATCAGGAATCGACGAGCGTGAACCGCTTCATCGCGTGGCTGCCCGACCGGATCGACCTCCGCGTGCGCGTGACCGCATGGATCTCCTTCGTGCTCAACGTGCTCATCATCGCCACCGGAGGGGCCGTGCGCCTCACGGGCTCCGGCCTCGGCTGCAGCGATTGGCCCGTGTGCGTCCCTGGGTCGCTCACGCCGACGCCCGAACTCGGCATCCACGGTGTCATCGAGTTCGGGAACCGCACGATCAGCGGGCCGCTGCTCATCACCGCCATCCTCGTGCTGGTCTTCGTCTGGCGCATCCGAGGCGAACGACGCGACCTCTTCCGGCTCGCGGTGCTCGTCCTCGCCCTCGTCGTCGTCCAAGCGCTCGTGGGGGCGTTCGTCGTCTGGCAGGAGCTCGCCGCGCTGCTCGTCGGCTTCCACTACACGGTGTCGGTCGTCATCGTGTGCCTCACGGCCGCGTTCCTCGCACGGATGGGCGAGCCCGCCGGGCGGCGCGAGCTCGCGGTGCCGAGGCCGTTCGCGATCCTCACGCACGCGACCAGCCTCGTGCTCGCCGTCACCGTGGTCGTCGGCGTGATGACGACCGCATCGGGCCCGCACTCCGGCGATGAGGACGTCGTGCGCACCGGCGTCGACGCGAGCCTGCTCGCGCACGTGCACGCCTGGCCCGGCTACGTCCTCGGCGCGCTGCTCGCGACGCTCCTCACCTGGGCCGCGGTCAGGCACCTGCGACCCCTGCGGTGGCTGCTCGTGCTGCTCGCGGTCGTCCTGGTGCAGATCGGCGTCGGGCTGTACCAGGCCCGCAACGGTCTGCCTCCACTGGCGGTCGGCGTGCACATGGTCCTCGCGTCGCTCTCGGCGGCGACGATGACCGTCGTGGTGCTGAGCCTCAAGCGCCCGGCGGCGGCGGATGCCACCTCGGATGCCCCGGCCATGGCGGCATCCGCTCGCTGACGTCGTCCGGTCACGCGGCGCCACGCCCGAGCAGCGCCTCGGCCGCCCGCCACCGCCTCCCATGGGAGGGATGCCGTCGCGCATCACGCCACCGCGATCGACCACATCTCGGCGACCTCGGCCCCGACACGGGCTCGGGCACGCTCGTCCCTCACGATCCTCCAGGACACGGCGCAGGAGGGCCGTCTTCCCGATGCCGCGCCGACCGGAGACAACGACGGTCTGCGCCTCCCCTGGGCTGCCCGATCGCGGAGCGCTCCGACGACGACGAACTCCCGGTCGCGCCCGACGAGGCCGGACCGGTTCGCCGGTACCGGCGCACGAGTCTGGCGCTGCGACAGCCCGAATCAGGGCACCCCCGAGACCCCGAGGATCCCCCACCACCGCGACATTCCCGGGACCGTGCCGACCCGGAACGAGGCTCAGAAGGGCAGCAGCGGGTCGATGCCGACCGCGAGGAAGAGCAGCGACAGGTAGATGATCGAGCCGTGGAAGACCCGCATCGGCGAGACCTCCTGGCCGCGGATCGCCAGGTTGTAGAGGCGGTGGCATTCGGCGACGAACCACACGCCGGTCACGAGCGCGACGCTCGAGTAGAGCAGCCCCATTCCGGCGATCGGGATGAGGAGCAGCGATGCCGCGACGGTCGCGTACGCGTAGAGGATGACCTGGAGGCCGACCTGCGCGCGGCCGCGTACGACGGCGAGCATCGGCACCCCGGCGGCGGCGTAGTCGTCCTTGTACTTCATGGAGAGCGGCCAGTAGTGCGGCGGCGTCCAGAGGAAGATGATCAGGAACAGGATGAACGGCGCCCAGTCGAGGCTGCCGGTCACCGCGGCCCAGCCGATGAGCACGGGCATGCAGCCGGCGACGCCGCCCCACACGATGTTCTGCGCGGTGCGGCGCTTCAGGATCAGGCTGTAGAACACGACGTACAGCAGGATGGCGAGCAGCGAGAGGCCGGCCGCGACCCAGTTGGTGAACACGCCGAGCCAGACGATCGAGGCGATGCCGAGCGCGTAGGCGAACACGAGCGCCTCGCGGTCGGTGAGCTCGCCCGTGACCAGCGGGCGGCCCTTCGTGCGCTTCATGACCCGGTCGATGTCGCGGTCGATGTAGCAGTTGAACGCGCCCGCCGAACCGGCACTCATCGCGCCGCCGACGAGGGTCGCGAGCAGCAGCCAGACGTCGGGCAGGCCGTTCGAGGCCAGGATCATGGTCGGCGCGGTGACGACGAGCAGCAGCTCGATCACGCGAGGCTTGGTGAGGGCGACGTATGCGGCGACCTTGCGTCGCACGTTCGTCGTCCGTCGAGCGTCACGGATGGTCGGCGCGGCCTGCATGAATCCCTCTTCCGGGCGCGCGCCGAGGTGGCGGGGCGCGCGCAACCCGTTCGATTCTAGGCCATCCGACCACCTCCGGGCGGACGTCAAGCCCCGTCACAGAGTGAGGGCGACTCCATATACTGAAGCCAGCGCGCCCGGAGGCGCGGATTCGACGTGCAACTCCACCTGACGCATGACCGGATCGGTCCCGGGCTCCACCGCGCCGTCGCGTTTCCCCGGCGGGTCCGGGAGCCGAATGGAGAGGCTCCCCGACGCCGTCACGACCGGAAGGAACCCCAACCCGTGGCAACTCTGCACTGGGACACCATCGACGATCGCGCGGTCGACACGTCGCGCGTGCTCGCGGCCGACGCCGTGGAGAAGGTCGGCAACGGCCACCCCGGCACGGCGATGAGCCTCGCACCCGTCGCGTACCTGCTCTTCCAGAAGGTGATGCGCCGCGACCCGGCCGACCACGACTGGCTCGGCCGCGACCGCTTCATCCTGTCGGCGGGCCACAGCTCGCTGACGCAGTACGTCCAGCTCTACCTCGCCGGCGACGGCCTCGAACTGTCCGACCTGCAGGCGCTGCGGACGTGGGGCTCGAAGACCCCCGGGCACCCCGAGTACGGCCACACGGCCGGCGTCGAGATCACGACCGGGCCGCTCGGCCAGGGCCTCGCATCGGCGGTCGGCTTCGCCTACGCCTCGCGCTACGAGCGCGGCCTGTTCGACCCCGAGACGCCGGCCGGCGAGAGCCCGTTCGACCACCACGTCTACGTCATCGCGAGCGACGGCGACCTCGAGGAGGGCGTGACGAGCGAGGCCTCCTCGCTCGCCGGCCACCAGCAGCTCGGCAACCTCGTCGTGATCTACGACTCGAACCAGATCTCGATCGAGGACGACACCGACATCGCGTTCACCGAGGACGTCGCGAAGCGCTACGAGGCCTACGGATGGCACGTGCAGACCGTCGACTGGAAGAAGTCCGGCGAGTACGTCGAGGATGTCGCGGAGCTCCACGACGCCATCGAGGCGGCGAAGGCCGAGACCGGCAAGCCGTCGATCATCATCCTGAAGACGATCATCGGCTGGCCCGCGCCGAACAAGCAGAACACGGGCAAGATCCACGGTTCGGCGCTCGGAGCCGAGGAGCTCGCCGCGACGAAGGAGGTGCTCGGCTTCGACCCGGAGCAGAACTTCGTCGTCGCCGACGAGGTCATCGAGCACACGCGCGGGAACGCCCGCGACCGCGCCGCCGAAGCCAAGCAGGCCTGGGATGCCGCGTTCGAGGCGTGGGCCGCGGCGAACCCGGAGCGCAAGGCGCTGCTCGACCGCCTCGAGGCCGGCGAGCTGCCGGAGGGCCTCGAGGACGTGCTGCCCGTGTTCGAGGCGGGAAAGGACGTCTCGACGCGCGCCGCATCGGGCAAGGTCATCAACGCGCTCGCGGCCGAACTGCCCGAGCTGTGGGGCGGGTCCGCCGACCTGGCGGAGTCGAACCTCACCACGATCAACGGCGCGCCGTCGTTCATCCCGGCGGAGCACTCGACCGAGGAGTTCCCGGGCAACCCGCAGGGCCGGGTGCTGCACTTCGGCATCCGCGAGCACGCGATGGGCTCGATCCTGAACGGCATCGTGCTGCACGGGCCCACCCGCGCGTTCGGCGGCACCTTCCTGATCTTCAGCGACTACATGCGTCCGGCGGTGCGCCTCGCGGCGCTCATGCAGATCCCGTCGATCTTCGTCTGGACCCACGACTCCGTCGCGCTCGGCGAGGACGGCCCGACGCACCAGCCGATCGAGCAGCTGAGCTCGCTCCGCGCCATCCCGAACCTCGCGGTGGTGCGACCCGGCGACGCGAACGAGACCGCGTACGCGTGGCTCGAGATCCTGAAGCGCCGCGGCGGCCCCGCGGGCATCGCCCTGACCCGCCAGAACATCCCCGTGTTCGAGCGCGGCGACGGCGCGGCATCCGGTGACACGCTCGCCTCGGCCGCGAACGTCGCGAAGGGCGCGTACGTCCTCGCGGAGGCCGCGTCGGGCGAGCCCGACGTGATCCTCATCGCGACGGGCTCCGAGGTGCAGGTCGCCCTGGCCGCCCGCGAGGCGCTGGCCGCCGAGGGCGTGCACGCCCGCGTCGTCTCCGCGCCGAGCCTGGAGTGGTTCGAGGAGCAGGATGCCGCGTACCGCGAGTCCGTCCTGCCGAGCTCGGTCACCGCGCGCGTCAGCGTCGAGGCGGGCCTCGCGCTCACCTGGTACCGCTACCTCGGCACGCGCGGCCGCGCCGTCTCGATCGAGCACTTCGGCGCGTCCGCCGACTACAAGACCCTGTTCCGCGAGTTCGGCATCACGTCTGAGCACGTCGTCGCCGCCGCGAAGGAATCGCTCGCCGCCGCCTGAGGCCGAGCATGAAGGAGACCACGCTCATGAGCACCAGCACCCCCACCGCGGCCCTGTCGACGGCCGGCGTCAGCATCTGGCTCGACGACCTCTCGCGCGAGCGCATCGCCTCGGGCGGCCTCGAGCGGCTCATCGCCGAGCGCGACGTCGTCGGCGTCACGACCAACCCGACGATCTTCGCGAGCGCACTCGCCAACGGCGACGCCTACCGCGACCAGGTCGCCGCCCTCGCGACGGACGGCGCCGACGTCGACCGCGCCGTCTTCGAGATCACCACCGACGACGTGCGCGACGCCGCCGATCACTTCCGCCCCGTCTACGACCGCACCGACGGCTACGACGGACGCGTCTCGATCGAGGTCTCCCCCGACCTCGCGCACGACACCGAGGCGACCATCGCCGAGGCGCACCGGCTCTGGGATCGGGTCGACCGTCCCAACGCGATGATCAAGATCCCCGCCACCAAGGCCGGGCTCCCGGCGATCACCGCCGCGATCGGCGCGGGCATCAGCGTCAACGTGACCCTGATCTTCAGCCTCGACCGGTACCGCGAGGTCATCGACGCCTACCTGACCGGGCTCGAGCAGGCGAAGGCCGCGGGAATCGACCTGTCGACCATCCACTCCGTCGCATCGTTCTTCGTCTCGCGGGTCGACACCGAGATCGACAAGCGACTCGAGGCGATCGGGTCGCCCGAGGCGCTCGCGCTGAAGAGCCGCGCCGGCGTGGCCAACGCGCGCCTCGCCTACGAGCTGTACCTGCAGCAGTTCGGCGCGCCTCGCACCGTCGCGCTGCTCGATGCCGGAGCCAACCGCCAGCGCCCGCTCTGGGCCTCGACCGGCGTGAAGGACCCGGCCCTGCCGGACACGCTCTACGTGACGGAGCTCGTCGCGCACGGCGTCGTCAACACGATGCCGGAGAAGACCCTCGAAGCCACCTTCGACCACGGCGTGATCGAAGGCGACACCGTCACCGGCGCCTTCGCGGAGGCCGGTCGTGTGCTCGATGCACTGGCGAAGGTCGGCGTCGACTACGACGACGTCACCGAGCTCCTCGAACGCGAGGGCGTCGACAAGTTCATCGTGTCCTGGAACGAGCTGCTCGACACCGTGCGCAGCGCCCTGGAGGCAGCTCGGTGAATGTCCGCATCTCCGTGAGCGGCCCCGCGGCCGACGCGGTCCGCCGCGTCGTGCCGCGACTCGTGGCCGATCGCGTCGCGACGGGCATCACCGCCCTCGACGCGAGCCTCTGGGGGGCGGGCGCCGAAGCGGAGGCCGCGAACCGGCTCGGCTGGACCGAGGCCATCGCGGTTTCGCGTCCGCTGCTTCCCGAGATCGCCGCGCTGCGCGACGATTTCCGGGCCCGCGGCATCGACCACGTCGTGCTGGCGGGCATGGGCGGCTCCTCGCTCGCCCCTGAGGTCATCGCGCGCACCGCGCGAGCCCACCTCACGGTGCTCGACTCCACCCACCCCGACCAGGTGCGCGCGGCCCTCGCCGATCGGATCGAGCGGACGGTGCTCGTCGTCGCATCCAAGTCGGGTTCGACCGTCGAGACGGATTCGCAACGCCGCGCGTACGAGCAGGCGTTCGGCGAAGCCGGGATCGACCCGGCCACGCGCATCGTCGTGGTCACCGATCCGGGTTCACCCCTCGACGAGTCCGCGCGTGCCGCCGGCTACCGCGTCTTCACGGCGGACCCCTCCGTCGGCGGACGGTACTCGGCGCTCACCGCGTTCGGCCTCGTCCCCACCGGGCTCGCCGGGGTGGACCTCGACGAGCTCCTCGACGAGGCCGAGACGATCGAGCTGAGCCTCGCGATCGACAGCGAGGAGAATCCGGGGCTGGTCCTCGGTGCCGCGATCGCGGCGACCGAGCCGCGCCGGGACAAGCTCGCCATCGTCGCCGACGGCACCCACATCGTCGGCTTCGCCGACTGGGCCGAGCAGCTCATCGCGGAGTCGACCGGGAAGGAGGGGGTCGGCATCCTCCCGGTGGTACTGCCGCCGGATGCCCCCGAGCTGACCACGCGGCCGGACGACCTCCAGGTCGTCCGGCTCGTCGACGACGCGGGCACCGAGCGGTTCGTGGACGACACCGACGGCGAGATCCGCGTGTCCGGCACGCTCGGCGCGCAGTTGCTCGCCTGGGAGTACGCGACGGCCGTCGCCGGCCGCCTGCTCGGCATCAACCCGTTCGACCAGCCCGACGTCGAGTCGGCGAAAGTCGCCGCACGCGGACTCCTCGAGGCGCGCCCAGAGCCGATGCCGGCGGCCTTCGTCGCCGACGGTATCCAGGTCCGCGGCACCCCCGACGTGATCGGTGCCGCCAGCGACCTCGCGTCCGCCATCGAGGTGCTGCTCGACGAGGTCCCGGCCGACGGCTACCTGGCGGTCCACGCCTACGTCGACCGGGTCGCGCACCCGGCGTTCGCCGAGCTCCGCGACCTGCTCGCCGCGCGCAGCGGGCGACCGGTCACCTTCGGCTGGGGGCCGCGCTTCCTGCACTCGACCGGCCAGTACCACAAGGGCGGACCGGCGCACGGGGTGTTCCTCCAGCTGGTGCAGCGGCCCGCCGACGACCTGCCCGTGCCCGGACGGCCCTTCACCTTCGGCGAGCTGATCGCCGCACAGGCCTCCGGCGACGCCACCGTCCTGGCCGAGCACGGCCGGCCGGTCCTCACATTGACCCTGCCCGATCCGAGCGCCGACCTGCGGTCGCTGCGCGAGGCCATCGGCTGACCCTGGAGCGCACATGCATCCGGTCGAGATCACGGCGACGCACAATCCGTTGCGATCGCCCAAGGACTACCGCCTGAACCGGATCGCCGGCCCGTCGAGCCTCATCATCTTCGGCGTCACCGGCGACCTCTCCCGCAAGAAGCTCATGCCCGCCGTCTACGACCTCGCGAACCGGGGGCTCCTTCCCCCGGGCTTCGCGCTCGTCGGCTTCGCGCGACGCGACTGGGAGGACCAGGACTTCGCCCAGGTCGTGCACGACTCGGTGAAGCAGTACTCCCGCACCGAGTTCCGCGAGGACGTGTGGAAGCAGCTCGCCCGCGGCATCCGCTTCGTGCAGGGGACGTTCGACGACGACGAGGCGTTCGGGCGCCTGCGGCGCACCGTCGACGACCTCGACCGCGAGCGGGGCACGATGGGCAACCACGCGTTCTACCTGTCGATCCCCCCGAAGTCCTTCCCGCAGGTCACCGAGCAGCTGAAGCGGTCGGGCCTGACCGAGCAGAAGGGCGACCAGTGGCGGCGCGTCGTCATCGAGAAGCCGTTCGGATCCGACCTGAAGACGGCCATCGAACTGAACGACGTCGTCGCCTCGGTCTTCCCGCCCGACGCGGTGTTCCGCATCGACCACTACCTCGGCAAGGAGACGGTCCAGAATATCCTCGCCCTGCGGTTCGCGAACCAGCTCTACGAGCCCATCTGGAACGCCAACTTCGTCGACCACGTGCAGATCACGATGGCCGAGGACATCGGCGTCGGCGGCCGGGCCGGCTACTACGACGGCATCGGTGCGGCACGCGACGTCATCCAGAACCACCTGCTGCAGCTGCTCGCGCTCACGGCGATGGAGGAGCCGATCTCGTTCGACGCGGCCGACCTGCGCGCCGAGAAGGAGAAGATCCTGCGCGCGGTCCGGCTGCCCGCCGACCTCGCAGCGGCGACCGCCCGTGGGCAGTACTCCGGCGGATGGCAGGGGGGCGAGAAGGTCACGGGCTTCCTCGACGAGGACGGCATGAACCCCGACTCGACGACCGAGACCTACGCCGCCATGAAGCTGCTCATCGGCACGCGCCGCTGGGCCGGCGTCCCGTTCTACCTGCGGGCGGGCAAGCGGCTCGGTCGTCGCGTGACCGAGATCGCGGTCGTCTTCAAGCGCGCACCGCAGCAGGTGTTCGCCGACAGCCAGACCTCGCAGCTCGGCCAGAACGCGCTCGTGATCCGCGTGCAGCCCGACGAGGGCGTCACGATCCGCTTCGGTTCCAAGGTCCCGGGAGCCGGCATGCAGGTCCGCGACGTGACCATGGACTTCGGGTACGGCCACGCCTTCACGGAAGCCAGCCCCGAAGCGTACGAGCGGCTCATCCTCGACGTGCTGCTCGGCGACCCGCCGCTCTTCCCGCGACAGGAGGAGGTCGAGCTCTCCTGGAAGATCCTCGACCCCATCGAGGAGTTCTGGGCGACGCAGGGCCGCCCCGAGCAGTACAAGCCCGGTTCGTGGGGCCCGCCGTCGGCCGACGCGCTCCTCGCCCGCGACGGACGCACCTGGAGGCGGCCATGATCGTCGAACTGCCCGACACCACCACGAGCCAGGTCTCGAAGACGCTCGTCAAGATCCGCGAAGAGGGCGGCGTCGTCGCCCTCGGCCGCGTGCTCACCCTCGTGATCGCGACCACGCACGACGGCGAGGAGGAGGCGATCGAGGCCGCCAACGACGCGTCCCGCGAGCACCCGATGCGCGTCATCGTGGTCTCCACCGAGGACGAGGGCGACTCGGCCGCCAGCAGGCTCGACGCGGAGATCCGCGTCGGCGGCGACGCGGGCGCAAGCGAGGTCGTCATCCTGCGCGCGAGCGGGGATGCCGCGCTCGACGAGCAGGGACTCGTGATGGGGCTGCTGCTCCCTGACGCGCCCGTCGTCACCTGGTGGCCCGGCGCCGCGCCCGAGATCCCCGGCGACTCGCCGCTCGGTCGGATCGCCCAGCGCCGGATCACCGACGCCTCGGCGCAGCCCGACCCCCAGGCCGCGCTCGACGCCCTGGCCACGAGCTACCGCCCGGGCGACGCCGACTTCGCCTGGACCCGGCTCACGCTCTGGCGTGCCCAGCTCGCCGCCGTCGTCGACCAGCCGCCGTACGAGTCGGTGCAGACCGTGCAGGTCACCGGTTCGATCGACTCCCCGTCGACGACGCTCCTCGCCGCGTGGCTGTCGATGCAGCTCGGCGCATCGACGAACTGCGCGCTGACCGGCCTGGAGCACGGCTCGCACGGCATCCGCGGCGTCTACCTCGGCCGATCGAGCGGCACGATCGAGCTCGTCCGCGACGTCCCCGGCGTCGCGACCCTCCGTCAGCCCGGCCAGCCGGTCCACGACGTGGCACTCCCCCGCCGGAGCCTCCGGGACTGCCTCGCCGACGAGCTGCGGCGCCTCGATCCGGACGAACTGTACGGTGAGGTGATCACGCGGGGAGTCGGCCTGCTTCCCGACCATCGGACCCCGAACCGCGAAGGAGCCACCGCATGACCAACGAGCGGCGCGTACTCGTCCACCCCGACAAGGACACCCTCGCCGGGGCGGTCGCCGCCCGTTTCGTCACCAAGGTGCTCGACCTGCTCGACGTGCAGGAGACCATCCACGTGGTGCTCACGGGCGGATCGATGGGTGCGGCCGTGCTCGAGGCCGTTCGGGAGTCGCCGGCCCAGAAGTCGGTGGACTGGCAGCGCGTGCACTTCTGGTGGGGCGACGAGCGGTGGGTGCCCGCGGGGCACGAGGACCGCAACGACCGGCAGTCGCGCGAGGCGCTCCTCGATGCGCTCGGGCTGCCCGAGGAGCACGTCCACCCGTTCCCGGCCTCCGACTCGGGGCTCTCGCTCGACGAGGCGGCCCACGCCTATGCCGCCGAGCTCGCGGCGCACGGCGCCGAGGGCCTCCCCCACCCCGTCTTCGACATCGTGTTCCTCGGGGTCGGTCCCGACGGACACGTCGCATCGCTCTTCCCGCACCGTTCCGGCATCCAGGTCGTCGACCGGCCCGTCATCCCCGTTCGCGAGTCGCCGAAGCCGCCGCCCGAGCGGTTGAGCCTCACGCGCCCGGTGATCAACGCCGCGCAGCGGGTGTGGCTGGTCCTCGCCGGCGCCGACAAGGCCTCGGCGCTCGGGCTCGCACTCGCCGGCGCGAGCCGCGACGAGGTGCCCGTCGCCGGCATCAAGGGCCGTCGACGCACGGTGTTCTTCGTGGATCAGGATGCCGCGGCCGAGGTGCCGGACGCCCTCATCGCGCGCGACTACTGAGCACGCCGCCGGCGGTCGCGACGGCCCGGGCCTGACACCACGACCCCGACACCACGACGAACGGGCCGCCCGAGGGCGGCCCGTTCGCGTCTCCCGAGAGCGGGAGGTCAGTCGGCGGCGGCGGCGGTGCCGCGACGAGCGCGGAGCTGCTGCAGCGCCTCTTCGAGGAGCGCGGCCGCCTCCTCCTCGCTGCGACGCTCCTTCACGTACGCGAGGTGGGTCTTGTAGGGCTCGAGCTTCGCCACGGCCGGCGGGTTGTCCTTGTCGCGACCCGCGGGCAGTCCCGTCGAGGGGCTGTCGATGACGTCCGGGATCTCCTCCTCGGGCACGTTGGCCGCGAAGTAGCGGACCGTCTCATTGCCCTGGGCATCCCAGTAGCTCACGGCGATGCGCTCGGCGTGGAAGCCCCGGTCCTGCTCGCCCATCGGTCCCGAACCCACCCGCGATCCGCGGATGGCGCTGTTTCCAGAAACCACGACTCCTCCGTCAGATTCCGGCGTCGAACTTCGTGATGAGCCCGAGCACCACGATGCACGTCACCCACACGAGGCCGAGGATGATGGTGATGCGGTTCAGGTTGCGCTCCGCCACGCCCGAGGCACCGAGGTTCGAGGTGACGCCGCCGCCGAACATGTCGGACAGTCCGCCACCGCGGCCCTTGTGCAGCAGGATCAGGAGCGTGAGCAGGATGCTCGTGAGGCCGAGCAGCACCTGCAGGACGACCTGGAGAATCTCCACGGTGAAACCTTTCCGGGCATGACCGGGGTTGTCGATGCGCCCGTACGAGTATAGCCGCAGCGCCGTCCGGGCGACGCCCGTGACGGGCGCGCCCGGACGGCGCGAGCGGGAGCCGGATGGCTCGGATCAGGCTCCGACGTGCTTCTTGAAACGGACGATGCTCGAGAACTCGTCGAGGTCGAGGCTGGCGCCCCCGACGAGTGCGCCGTCGACGTCGGGCTCGCGCATGAACGCCGCGATGTTCGCCGCCTTCACCGATCCGCCGTAGAGGATGCGCGTCGATGCGGCGAGCTCGTCGCCGGCGACCTCGGCCAGCACCGCGCGGAGCGCCGCGGCGACCTGCTGCGCCTGGTCGGGCGTGGCGGCCTGACCCGAGCCGATGGCCCAGACGGGCTCGTACGCGACGACGAGCCCCTTCGAGACGTCGACGCCCTGGAGTGCGGCGCGGAGCTGTGCGACCGGCACGGCGCTCGCACCGTGCTGCTCCAGGTCCTCCGCCGTCTCGCCGACGCACAGCACCGGGACGAGTCCGTGCCGGTGGGCCGCGACGACCTTCGCGTGCACGACCTCGTCGGTCTCCGCGTGCAGCGTGCGCCGCTCCGAGTGCCCGATGATGACGTACGCGCAGTCGAGCTTCGACAGGAACGCGCCGGAGACCTCGCCGGTGTAGGCGCCGGAGTCGTGCCGGGAGAGATCCTGCGCGCCGTACCTCACGGGCAGGTCGTCGGCCGACACCAGCGTCTGCACGGAGCGCAGGTCGGTGAACGGCGGGAACACCGCGACCTCGGCGTCGGCGAAGTCGTGCTTCGCGTCGGAGAGGCTCCACGCGAGCTTCTGCACGAAGGCGATCGCCTGCAGGTGGTCGAGGTTCATCTTCCAGTTGCCCGCGATGAACGGGGTGCGGGTCACTGCCATCCGAGGACCTCCAGTCCGGGGAGCTTCTTGCCTTCGAGGAATTCCAGGCTCGCGCCGCCGCCCGTCGAGATGTGCCCGAACGCGGACTCCTCGAAGCCGAGTTGGCGCACGGCCGCGGCCGAATCGCCGCCGCCGACGACGCTCAGTCCGTCGACCTCGGTGAGGGCGGATGCCACGGTGCGCGTGCCGTCGGCGAACGGTGCGAGTTCGAACACGCCCATCGGGCCGTTCCAGAACACCGTCTTCGCCGCCCGGACGCGTTCGGCGAACGCGGCGGCGGTGTCGGGGCCGATGTCGAGGCCGAGCCCGGAGGCGCCGAACGGCGTCTCCTCGATGGCGTCGGCCGCGGCGACCTGGTGGTCGGCTTCCGCGGAGAACGACGCGGCGACCACGACGTCGGTCGGGAGGACGATGTCGACGCCGCGTTCGGCGGCATCCGCGAGGTAGCCCTTCACCGTGTCGATCTGGTCGGCCTCGAGCAGGCTCGATCCGACCTTGTGGCCCTGCGCCGCGAGGAACGTGAAGAGCATGCCGCCGCCGATGAGCAGCGCATCGACCCTCGGCAGCAGGTGCTCGATGACGCCGAGCTTGTCCGACACCTTCGAACCGCCGAGGACGACCACGTACGGCCGCTCCGGGTTCTCGGTGAGCCGGTCGAGCACGTCGAGCTCCGCCGCGATCAGGAGGCCGGCCGCACTCGGGCGCAGCTGCTCCAGCTCGTAGACGCTCGCCTGCTTGCGGTGCACGACGCCGAAGCCGTCGGAGACGACCGAATCGGCGAACTCGGCCAGCTGCCCCGCGAACGCGGTGCGCTCGGCCTCGTTCTTGCTGGTCTCGCCGGGGTTGAAGCGGAGGTTCTCGAGCACGAGCACCTCGCCGTCGCCGAGGGCGGCGACCTTGGCGGCGGCATCCTCGCCGACCGTGTCGGTCGCGAACGCGACCGGAGCGTCGAGTACCTCGCCGAGGCGGGTCGCCACCGGCTCGAGGCTGTACTTCGGGTCGGGTGCGCCGTCGGGGCGGCCGAGGTGGGAGATCACGATCACCCTGGCGCCCTGTTCGACGAGCGCGGTGAGCGTGGGGACCGACGCGCGCACGCGTCCGTCGTCCGTGATGACCCCGTCCTTCAGGGGGACGTTGAGGTCGCAGCGGACGACGACTCGCGTGCCGGCGAGCGGACCCAGGGAATCGATGGTTCGCAGGGTCACGTCGTCGCGCCTCAGAGTCGCTCGGCCACGTACTCGGTGAGGTCGACGAGGCGGTTGGAGTAGCCCCACTCGTTGTCGTACCACGCCGAGAGCTTGACCTGGTCGCCGATCACGCGCGTGAGCCCCGCGTCGAAGATCGACGAGTGCGGGTCGGTCGTGATGTCGCTCGAGACGATCGGGTCCTCGGTGTACTTGAGGATGCCCTTCATCGGGCCCTCGGCGGCCTTCTTGTACGCGGCCTTCACCTCGTCGACCGTCACGGGACGCGACGCGGTCACCGTGAGGTCGGTGATGGAACCGGTGGGGACGGGCACGCGCAGCGCGAAGCCGTCGAGCTTGCCGATGAGTTCGGGCAGCACCAGGCCGATGGCCTTCGCCGCACCGGTCGAGGTCGGCACGATGTTGATCGCGGCGGCGCGGGCGCGACGGAGGTCCTTGTGCGGACCGTCCTGCAGGTTCTGGTCGGCGGTGTAGGCGTGGACCGTCGTCATCAGGCCGCGCTCGATGCCGAACTCGTCGTTGAAGACCTTCGCGAGCGGTGCGAGGCAGTTCGTCGTGCAGGAGGCGTTCGAGATGATGTGGTGGTTCGCCGCGTCGTACGAATCCTCGTTCACGCCCATGACGAACGTGGCGTCCTCGTCGGTCGCGGGCGCCGAGATGAGCACCTTCTTCGCGCCGGCGTCGAGGTGCTTCCTCGCGTCGGCGGCCTTCGTGAAGAAGCCGGTGGACTCGATGACGATGTCGACCCCGAGCTCGCCCCACGGGAGGTTCGCGGGGTCGCGCTCCGCGAAGGCACGGATGGACCTGCCGTCGACGATCAGGTGCTCGTCGTCGTACTCCACGCTCGCGTCGAGCCGGCCCGTGATCGAGTCGTACTTCAGCAGGTGCGCGAGGGTCTTGTTGTCGGTGAGGTCGTTCACCGCGACGATCTCGAGGTCGGCGCCCTGGGCGAGGGCGGCTCGGAAGTAGTTGCGGCCGATACGGCCGAAGCCGTTGATGCCGATCTTTACAGACACAGGAAATCTCCCCTGTTGTGAGGGCGCGAGCGCGCTTTCGAGGTGGATCTGACCGGACGGCGATGTCCCCGGACGGCGTCCGGGGACGCCATCCGCTATGACAGTAGCAGCAGGCCTGAGGTCTTCTCAGTGGCGGCCTGGAAGCGCTGCTGGACGTTCGCCCAGTCGACGATGTTCCAGAAGGCCTTCACGTAGTCGGCGCGCACGTTCCTGTAGTCGAGGTAGTACGCGTGCTCCCACACGTCGAGCATCAGGAGCGGGACGATCCCGGCCGGGAAGTTCGCCTGCTGGTCGAAGAACTGGACGATGATCAGCCGCTGGCCGATCGAGTCCCACGCGAGCACGGCCCAGCCCGAACCCTGCACTCCCAGGGCGGTCGCCGTGAAGTGGGCCTGGAACTTGTCGAACGAGCCGAAGTGGTCGTCGATCGCCGATGCGATCTCGCCGGTCGGCTTGTCGCCGCCGTCGGGCGACATGTTCGTCCAGAAGATCGAGTGGTTGACGTGGCCGCCGAGGTTGAACGCGAGGTCCTTCTCGAGCTTGTTCACGTTGGCGAGGTTGCCGGAGTCGCGCGCCTCGGCGAGCTGCGCGAGCGCCGTGTTCGCCCCGGTCACGTAGGCCTGGTGGTGCTTCGAGTGGTGCAGCTCCATGATCGTGCCGCTGATCGACGGCTCGAGCGCCGAGTAGTCGTAGGCGAGGTCGGGGAGGGTGTAGTCAGCCATTGCTTCTCCTTGTCAGCAGCCGGGTGAACCGGACGTCTGCCCGGTGACCGCGGCGTTCTCGATCCTATGCCCGTGTCCGGGCCGGATGACGGGGGTTGACGGGGTTCGCGCGCCGTTCGGGCGTCGTTCAGACGTCGTCGAGATCGGCGGGCAGGTTCGCCTCGGTGCCGGGCACGCCGAGCTCGACGGCGCGCTTGTCGGCCATCGCGAGCAGGCGACGGATACGGCCGGCGACCGCGTCCTTCGTCAGCGGCGGGTCGGCGTGGTGACCGAGCTCGTCGAGGCTCGCGTCGCGATGCGCCAGGCGCAGCTCCCCGGCGTACTTGAGGTGGTCCGGGATCTCGTCGCCGAGGATCTCCATGGCCCGTTCGACGCGGGCGCACGCGGCGACCGCGGCCTGCGCCGAGCGGCGGAGGTTGGCGTCGTCGAAGTTGACGAGCCGGTTCGCCGTCGCGCGCACCTCGCGGCGCTGGCGCAGCTCCTCCCAGTTGCGGACGGTCTCGTCGGCGCCCATCAGCGCGAGCATCGTGCTGATCGCCTCGCCGTCGCGGATCACGACCCGGTGGACGCCGCGGACCTCACGGGCCTTGGCCGAGACGCCGAGCCGGCCCGCGGCGCCCACGAGCGCCATCGCCGTCTCGCCTCCCGGGCAGGTCACCTCGAGCGCCGCCGATCGGCCGGGGTCGGTCAGGCTGCCGTGCGCGAGGAACGCCCCGCGCCACACGGCCGCCACCTCGTCGCGCGAGCCGGTCGTGAGCTTGTTCGGCAGCCCGCGGACCGGACGACGCCGTGCGTCCAGGAGGCCGGTCTGCCGCGCGAGCGTCTCGCCGCCGTCGAGCACGCGCACCAGGTACTGGTTGGTGCGGCGCAGGCCCGACGCCGAGATCACCGACACGTCCGGCCGGACCCCGTACAGCTCCCCCAGGTCGCGGGTGACCCTGCGCGCGATCGACGGCGCGTCGAGCTCGGCCTCGATGGCGATCCGGCCGGAGATGATGTGGAGTCCGCCGGCGAACCGGAGCACGGATGCCAGCTCCGCGGCGCGGACCGAGGTCCGGGTCACCTCGACCTTCGCCAGCTCCTCTTTCACCTCAGCCGTCAGGGCCACGTGGTCGTCCTCTCTGTCGTGCGGTGGCGCGATCGGCGCCGGTTCATTCGCGTCCGAGATCGCGGTGCTTGACGCTGACCGCGAGCCCGGGGATCGATCTCAGGCGAGCGGCGAGTTCGCGGACCAGGGCGACGGAGCGGTGCTTGCCGCCCGTGCAGCCGAGCGCGATGGTCGCGTGCCGCTTGTTCTCGCGCTGGTATCCGTCGAGCACCGGCCGCAGTGCCGAGACGTAGGCGTCGAGGAACTCCCGCGCTCCGGGCTGGTCGAGCACGTAGTCCGAGACCTCGGCATCCTCGCCGGTCTGCGCACGGAGGGCCGGCTCCCAGAACGGGTTCGGCAGGAACCGCGCATCGACCACCATGTCGGCGTCGGGCGGCAGCCCGTACTTGAAGCCGAAGCTCAGCACGGTCACGCGCAGCCCCGCGCGATCGGCCTCGGCGAAGGTGTCGGTCACGAGCGTCGCGAGCTGGTGGATGTTCAGGTCGGAGCTGTCGACGATGATGTCGCTCGACTCGCGGACCTCGGCCAGCCGTCGCCGTTCGGCCGTGATGCCGTCGAGCAGCGTCCCGTCGCCCTGCAGCGGGTGCGGACGGCGGACGGACTCGAACCGCCGGACGAGGACCGCGTCGTTCGCGTCGAGGAAGACGACGCGCACGTCGACCCGGTCGCGCAGCGACTCGACCATCTCCTGGAGCTCCGAGAAGAAGGTGCCGCCGCGGATGTCGACGACGGCCGCGATCCGCGGCAGGGACGCGCCGGCGCGCTGGACCAGGTCGACGAGCGGCCGCAGCATCTGCGGGGGGAGGTTGTCGACGACGTACCAGCCGAGGTCCTCGAGCGCGTCTGCGACGGTGGAACGCCCTGCCCCCGACATTCCCGTGACGATGAGCATCTCCTGGCGATCGCCGTCGGTCATCTCGCTCGGCGCTCCCTTCCTGCTTCCCCCGGTGGTCCAGCCTAGTCTGCGGCGGCGCGGCTCGTTTCCCCGAGGTGCGCGCGGATGGCGGAGGCCAGCGCCGGGCCGATCCCCGGCACTTCGGAGATGGCCGACTCGTCGGCCTGGCGGAGTCGCGAGACGGAGCCGAAGTGCTTCAGCAGGGACCTGACGCGTGCCGGGCCGAGTCCCGGCACCTCCGACAGCACCGTCGTGATGTCGCGCTTGCGACGCTGCCGCTGGTGGGTGATCGCGAAGCGGTGCGCCTCGTCCCGGACCCGCTGGAACAGGAACAGCGCATCGCTGTTGCGCGGCAGGATCACGGGGAAGTCCGAGTCCGGCGTCCAGATCTCCTCGAGCCGCTTGGCGATCCCGCAGAGGTAGATGCCCTCGACGCCCGACTCGCGCAGCGCCCGCTCGGCGGCCGCCACCTGCGGCTGGCCGCCGTCGACCACGAGCAGGTTCGGGCGATACGCGAACTTCGCCCGGCGGGCGGGCGCGACGGCCACGCCGTCGACGGCAGGACCGCCGTCGTGCCGCCCGTCCCCCTGGATCGCGCCCGGCGCATCCATCGCGGCCGGGCGCGGCGAGCCCGCGCCGCCCGCCTCCGCGTCACCGTTCTCGCGCGACGAGAGGTAGGCGAGGCGGCGCGTCAGCACCTGGTGGATCGAATCGGTGTCGTCAGTCGTGCTGGGGATCGTGAACCGGCGGTACTCGTCCTTGCGCGGCAATCCGTCCTCGAAGACGACCATCGACGCGACGACGTTGGTGCCGCTCAGGTGCGAGACGTCGAAGCACTCGATGCGCAGCGGCGCGTCGGCCATGCCGAGCGCCTCCTGGATGTCCTCGAGGGCGCGCGAGCGGGCGGTGAAGTCGGCGCTGCGCCGCGTCTTGTACAGCACGAGGGTCTGCCGCGCGTTCTGGCTCGCGGTGTCGAGCAGCGCGGCCTTGTCGCCGCGGCGCGCCGCGCGCAGGCGCACCTTCCGGCCGCCGAGCGCGGCGAGCCAACCCTCGAGCGCCTCGGCGTCGTCGGGGAGCGCCGGCACGACCACCTCGGCCGGCGGGCGGATGTCGTCGCCGTACGCGTTCTGCACGACCGAGTCGACGAGATCGCCGAGGCTCATGTCGAGCTCGGTGTCGACCGTCCACGAGCGCACGCCGCGGATCCGGCCCCCGCGGACGATGAAGAGGTGCACGGCGGCCGCGAGCTCGTCGTGGTCGATGCCGAAGACGTCGACGTCGACGTGCTCGCGGAGCACGACCGCGCTCTTCTCGAAGAACGACTCGGCCGCCTGCAACTCGTCGCGCCGACGCGCCGCGGTCTCGTAGTCCTGCACGGCGGCGGCCGCGCGCATCTGCTGCGTCAGGTCGGTGATGATCCGACGGTCCTGGTTCTGCATGAACGCCACGAACCGGTCGACGTTCGCCCGGTGCTCCGCGACCGTGACCCGACCCGAGCACGGGCCGAAGCACCGGCCGATCTGCCCGGCGAAGCAGGGCTTGCCGGTCTGCATCGCCCGCTTGTAATCGGAGTCCTTGCACGTGCGGATGGGGAAGAGCTTGAGCAGCAGGTCGAGCGTCTCGTTGACCGCCCACACCTTCGGGTACGGGCCGAAGTACTTCGCACCGGGGATGCCGCGTCGGCGCGTCACGATCGCCCGCGGGGCCTCGTCGGCCAACGTGACCGCGAGGTACGGATAGGACTTGTCGTCCCGGTACTTGACGTTGAAGGGCGGATCGAACTCCTTGATCCACGTGTACTCGAGCTGGAGCGCCTCGATGTCGTTGCCGACGACCGTCCATTCGACCGACGCCGCGGTCGTGACCATCCGCCGGGTGCGCTCGTGCAGGGTGTGCAGCGGGGCGAAGTAGTTCGACAGTCGCGCGCGCAGGTTCTTCGCCTTGCCGACGTAGAGCACCCGACGGTCGGCGTCGCGGAAGCGGTAGACGCCCGGATCGGTCGGGATCTCCCCCGGCCGCGGACGGTACGGGACGGTGTTCGCCATGCTCAGCTGGCGGCGACCGCCGGGCCGACGGCGGCCTCGAAGATCTCGCGGAGGAAGTACCCCGTGTGACTCTCGTGGACCTCGGCGACCTGCTCGGGCGTGCCGGTGGCGACGATCTGGCCGCCGCCCGAGCCGCCCTCTGGCCCGAGGTCGATGATCCAGTCGGCCGACTTGATCACGTCGAGGCTGTGCTCGATCACGATCACGGTGTTCCCCTTGTCGACGAGCTTGCCGAGCACCTTCAAGAGCTTCCGCACGTCCTCGAAGTGGAGTCCGGTCGTCGGCTCGTCGAGCACGTAGACGCTGCGCCCGTTCGAGCGCCGCTGCAGCTCGGTCGCGAGCTTCACGCGCTGCGCCTCGCCGCCCGAGAGCGTGGTCGCGCTCTGGCCGAGCTGCACGTACCCGAGCCCGACGTCGACCAGGGTCTTGAGATACCGGTGGATCGCGGAGATCGGCTCGAAGAACTCGGCCGCCTCGCTGATCGGCATCTCGAGCACCTCGGCGATGTTCTTGCCCTTGTAGTGCACCTGCAGGGTCTCGCGGTTGTAGCGCTGGCCGCCGCAGACCTCGCACGCGACGTAGACGTCGGGCAGGAAGTTCATCTCGATCTTGATCGTGCCGTCGCCCGAGCACGCCTCGCAGCGACCGCCCTTGACGTTGAAGCTGAACCGACCCGGCAGGTACCCGCGGGCCTTCGCCTCCGCCGTCTCGGAGAAGAGCGTGCGGATGCGGTCGAACACGCCGGTGTACGTCGCCGGGTTGGACCGCGGGGTGCGGCCGATGGGCGCCTGGTCGACGTGGACCACCTTGTCGAGGTGATCGAGCCCCGCGACCCGGCGGTGCTTGCCGGGCACCTTCCGGGCGCCGTTGAGTCGATTGGCGAGCACGCGGTACAGGATGTCGTTCACGAGCGACGACTTGCCGGACCCGCTCACCCCGGTGACGGCCGTGAAGGTGCCGAGCGGGAACTCGACGTCGACGCCGCGCAGGTTGTTCGCCTGCGCGCCCTCGACGCGGATGACGCGGGAGGGGTCGACGGGCCGCCTCGTGGCCGGGATCGCGATCTCGCGCCGGCCGGCGAGGTAGTCGCCGGTCAGCGACTCGGTGTTCTTCATGAGGTCGGCGTAGCTGCCGCTGTGGACGACGGTGCCGCCGTGCACGCCGGCCCCCGGCCCGATGTCGACGATCCAGTCGGCGGTGCGGATGGTGTCTTCGTCGTGCTCGACGACGATGAGCGTGTTGCCGAGGTCGCGGAGCGCGACCAGCGTGTCGATCAGCCGGCGGTTGTCGCGCTGGTGGAGTCCGATGCTGGGCTCGTCGAGCACGTACAGCACGCCGGTGAGGCCCGACCCGATCTGCGTCGCGAGCCGGATGCGCTGCGCCTCGCCCCCCGACAGCGTGCCGGCGGCGCGCGCCAGGTCGAGGTAGCTGAGCCCGACCCGGATCAGGAAGTCGAGCCGGAGCTTGATCTCGCGCAGCACCTGCGCGGCGATCGCCTGCTCGCGATCGGTGAGCTCGAGCCGGTCCATGAACGCGCGCGCGTCGGTCAGGCTGAGCCGGCAGACGTCGGCGATCGAGGCGTCGTGGATGAGGACCGCGAGCACCTCGGGCTTCAGCCGGTCGCCGCGGCAGACCGGGCAGGGGATCTCACGGAGGTACTCGGCCCAGCGCGCACGCTGCACGTCGGTCTCGGCCTGGAGGTACTGGCGCTCGATGTAGGGCACCACGCCCTCGAAGCCGGACGTGTAGCTCATCTCCCGCCCGTAGCGGTTGCGCCAGCGCACCCGCACCTCGAAGTTGTCGCCGCGGAGCACGGCATGCCGCGCGTCGGCGTCGAGCTCCTCCCACGGGGTGTCGAGCGAGAACCCGAGATCGCGGGCCAGGCCGTCGAGCAGCTTCTCGTAGTAGTTGTAGAGGCTCCGGCCCTGCGAGGTCCACGGCAGGATGACGCCCTCGGCGATGCTCAGGGCGGGGTCGCCGAGCAGGAGCTCCTCGTCGACCGACATGCGCGTGCCGAGCCCGGAGCACTCCGGGCACGCGCCGAACGGCGCGTTGAACGAGAAGGTGCGCGGCTCGATCTCGGTGAGCGCGATCGGGTGCTGGTTCGGGCAGCTGAGCTTCTCGGAGAAGGTCTGCCACGCGGCATCCCCCTCGCGGTCGACGTAGTTGACCTGCACGAGGCCGTCGGTGAGCCGCAGCGCGGTCTCGAGCGAGTCGGTGAGCCGGCCGAGGATGTCGTCGGACGCCACGAGCCGGTCGATGACGACCGAGATGTCGTGCTTGACCTGCTTCTTCAGCTTGGGCGCCTCGTCGAGGCGGATGAGCTCGCCGTCGACGACGGCGCGGGAGTAGCCCTGCCCGGAGAGCTCGCGGAAGAGGTCGACGAATTCGCCCTTCTTCTGCGAGACGACGGGGCTCAACACCTGGAAGCGCGTGCCCGCCTCGAGCTCCATCAGCCGATCGGCGATCTGCTGCACCGTCTGCCGCTGGATCCGCTCGCCGCAGACCGGGCAGTGCGGAACGCCGATACGCGCCCAGAGCAGCCGCATGTAGTCGTAGATCTCGGTGATCGTGCCGACGGTCGAGCGCGGGTTGCGGTTGGTGGACTTCTGGTCGATCGACACCGCCGGGCTGAGGCCCTCGATGAAGTCGACGTCGGGGCGGTCGACCTGGCCGAGGAACTGCCGGGCGTACGCGGACAGGGACTCCACGTACCGGCGCTGCCCCTCGGCGAAGATCGTGTCGAACGCGAGCGACGACTTGCCCGAGCCGGAGAGGCCGGTGAAGACCACCATGGCGTCGCGCGGGATCTCGACGTCGACGTCGCGCAGGTTGTGTACGCGTGCCCCGCGGACACTCAGGCGCGAATGGGCATCGAGACGTGAAACTGGCACCCTACGAGTCTACGAACGCCCTCCGACACTCCTGCCGCGTCGGCACCTGCTGAGAGCGAACACACGTTCGATTCCCAGTCGGATGCCGCCTCCAGCTCGCCGTCCCGGTCAGCCGAGGTGCCCCGCCTTCTCCATCTGCCGCAGCTCGCGCTTGAGCTCGGAGACCTCGTCGCGGAGGCGCGCGGCCAGCTCGAACTTCAGCTCGCCGGCGGCCTCGAGCATCTGGTCGTTGAGGTCGCGGATCAGTTCCTCGAGGTCGTTCGCACCGGCCGCCGCGATGCCGTCGCGCTTCATCGGCACGGGCGAGGTCCTGCGCCCGTCGCGGCCCGCGAGGAGCTTGGCGGTGTCGGCCTCCTCGCGCGCCAGCACCTCGGTGATGTCGGCGATCCGCTTGCGCAGCGGCGTGGGATCGATGCCGTTCACTCGGTTGTACTCGAGCTGCTTGTCGCGTCGCCGGTTCGTCTCCTCGATGGCGAGCCGCATCGAGTCCGTCATCACGTCGCCGTACATGTGGACCTCGCCCGAGACGTTGCGGGCGGCGCGACCGATCGTCTGGATCAGCGAGGTCGAGGATCGGAGGAAGCCCTCCTTGTCGGCGTCGAGGATCGCCACGAGCGACACCTCGGGCAGGTCGAGGCCCTCGCGGAGGAGGTTGATGCCCACGAGCACGTCGTAGACGCCGGCGCGGAGTTCCGTCAGGAGCTCCACGCGCCGGAGCGTGTCGACGTCGGAGTGCAGGTACCTGACCCGGACCCCCGCCTCCGTGAGGAAGTCGGTGAGCTCCTCCGCCATCCGCTTCGTGAGGGTCGTGACGAGCACGCGCTCGTCGCGCTCGGCGCGCGCCCGGATCTCCTCCAGCAGGTCGTCGATCTGCCCCTTCGTCGGCTTCACGACGATCTCGGGGTCGACGAGCCCGGTCGGGCGGATGATCTGCTCGACGACGCCGTCGGCGATGCCCATCTCGTACTTGCCCGGGGTCGCCGAGAGGTACACCGTCTGGCCGACGCGGTCCTTGAACTCGTCCCACTTCAGCGGCCGGTTGTCGAGCGCGCTCGGCAGCCGGAAGCCGTGCTCGACGAGGGTGCGCTTGCGCGACGCGTCGCCCTCGTACATGGCGCCGATCTGCGGGACGGTGACGTGCGACTCGTCGATCACGACGAGGTAGTCGTCGGGGAAGTAGTCGAGGAGGCAGTGCGGCGCCTCGCCCGGCGCGCGGCCGTCGATGTGGCGCGAGTAGTTCTCGATGCCCGAGCAGAAGCCGATCTGCTCCATCATCTCGAGGTCGAAGGTCGTGCGCATGCGCAGCCGCTGCGCCTCGAGCAGCTTGCCCTCGCGCTCGAGCTCCTGCAGCCGCTCGTCGAGCTCGTCGCGGATCGTGCCGATCGCGCGCTGCATGACGTCGACGCTCGCGACGTAGTGCGAGGCGGGGAAGACGGGAACCGCGTCGAGCTTCGCGATGACGGTGCCGGTGAGCGGGTGCAGGCTGTGCAGCGCCTCGATCTCGTCACCGAACATCTCGATCCGGATGGCGTGCTCCTCGTAGACCGGGATGATCTCGATGGTGTCGCCGCGGACGCGGAAGGTGCCGCGCGAGAAGTCGACATCGTTGCGCTGGTACTGCATCGAGACGAACTTGCGGATGAGCCAGTCGCGATCGACGCGCTGCCCGACCTGGAGCGGCATCATCGCATTGAGGTACTCCTCGGGCGTGCCGAGGCCGTAGATGCACGAGACCGTGGAGACGACGACCACGTCGCGCCGACTGAGCAGCGAGTTGGTCGTCGAGTGCCGCAGCCGCTCGACCTCGGCGTTGATCGACGAGTCCTTCTCGATGAAGGTGTCCGTCTGCGGCACGTACGCCTCGGGCTGGTAGTAGTCGTAGTACGAGACGAAGTACTCGACGGCGTTGTTCGGCATGAGCTCGCGGAACTCGTTCGCGAGCTGGGCGGCCAGCGTCTTGTTGTGCGCGAGGACGAGCGTGGGTCGCTGGACCTGCTCGATGAGCCAGGCGGTGGTCGCGGACTTGCCGGTGCCGGTCGCGCCGAGCAGCACCACGTCGGTCTCGCCGGCGTTGATGCGGGCCGCGAGGTCGGCGATGGCCTGCGGCTGGTCGCCGCTCGGCGCGTACTCGCTGACGACCTCGAACGGGCGCACGGAACGGGTCGACTGCATGGATTCGAGTCTAGGTCGGCCCACCGACACCGGGGCCGGGTACGCCGACGGCGTACGGCGGGGATCAGGCGCGCTTCGCCCGTCGCGCGCGATCGATGTCGACCCACAGCGCGTCGGCCTGGCTCATCGTGTGCGCCAGCGTGCCGCCGGTGTCGATCACGACGTCCGCCACGGCCCGGCGTTCCTCGTCGCTCACCTGCGAGTCGACGCGGGCCTCGGCCTGGATCGGGTCGAAGCCGCGCTCCTCGACCAGCCGCTCGACCTGCGTGCGCTTGGGCGCGCTCGTCACCACCACGAGGTCGAACGGGTGGTCGACCTGTGCCTCGACGAGGAGCGGGACGTCGTACACGACCACCGCGTCCGGGTCGTCCCGTTCGGCCTTCGCGATGAGCGTGCCGGAGAGCTCGCGCACCGCCGGATGCACGATGGCGTTCAGTCGGGCGCGCGCCTCGTCGTCGCGGAAGACGAGTTCGCCGAGCCGCTGCCGATCGAGCGTGCCGTCGGAGCGCAGCACGCCCTCGCCGAAGGCGTCGACGATCGCCCGCAGGCACGTCGTGCCCGGTTCGACCACCCGGCGGGCGAGCTGGTCGGCGTCGAGGTGGATGGCGCCGTGCTCGACGAGACGACGCGCGACGGTTGACTTGCCCGACGCGATGCCGCCGGTGAGACCGATCAGATACACGACCCCCACTCTATTCGGGTGCGACCGTCGGTCCGACACCCGCGGCCGCCGGCGCGGCAGGCCCGCCGCCGGTTCCCTCGCGGCATCCGTGCGTGGAAACGCCGGAAGGCCGGCCCGCGGGGGGACCGGCCTTCCGTGTGCGCGGTGCGTGCAGCGCGAGGCTGCCCGACGCGACTAGTTGCTCGAGAGCTTCTCGCGCAGCGCCGCCAGCGAGGCGTCGTCGGCGAGGGTGCCCGCGCCGGCCGACTCGCTGGAGTACGACGAGGTGCCCGACGAGAACGAGTCGTCCGACGCCTGCGCCGCGAGCGAGGCCGCGACCTGCTTCTTGTGCGCCTCCCAGCGAGCCTGGGCTGCAGCGTACTCCTGCTCCCACTTCTCGCGCTGGGCCTCGAAGCCCTCGCGCCACTCGTTGGTCTCGGGGTCGAAGCCCTCGGGGTACTTGTAGTTGCCCTGCTCGTCGTACTCGGTGAGCATGCCGTAGAGCGCCGGGTCGAACTCGGTGCCCTCGGGGTCGACGCCGTCGTTCGCCTGCTTGAGCGAGAGCGAGATGCGGCGACGCTCGAGGTCGATGTCGATGACCTTGACGAACACTTCCTCGCCGACCGACACGACCTGCTCGGCGAGCTCGACGTGGCGGCCCGACAGCTCGGAGATGTGCACGAGGCCCTCGATGCCGTCCGCGACGCGGACGAACGCGCCGAACGGGACGAGCTTCGTGACCTTGCCCGGGGTGACCTGGCCGATCGCGTGCGTGCGCGCGAAGACCTGCCACGGGTCCTCCTGGGTCGCCTTGAGCGACAGCGAGACGCGCTCGCGGTCGAGTTCGACGGAGAGCACCTCGACGGTGACCTCCTGGCCGACCTCGACGACCTCGGACGCGTGCTCGATGTGCTTCCACGAGAGCTCCGAGACGTGGACGAGACCGTCGACGCCACCGAGGTCGACGAACGCACCGAAGTTGACGATCGACGAGATGACGCCCTTGCGGATCTGGCCCGGGTGGAGGTTCTGGAGGAAGGTCGAACGCGACTCCGACTGGGTCTGCTCGAGCAGGGCGCGACGCGAGAGGACCACGTTGTTGCGGTTCTTGTCGAGCTCGAGGATCTTCGCCTCGATCTCCTGGCCGAGGTACGGCGTGAGATCGCGGACGCGGCGCAGCTCGATGAGCGACGCCGGGAGGAAGCCGCGGAGGCCGATGTCGACGATGAGGCCGCCCTTGACGACCTCGATGACCGAGCCGGTGACGACGCCGTCGTTCTCCTTGATCTTCTCCACGTCGCCCCACGCGCGCTCGTACTGCGCGCGCTTCTTCGACAGGATCAGACGGCCTTCCTTGTCCTCCTTCTGGAGAACGAGGGCCTCGACGGAGTCGCCGACCTCGACGACCTCGCTGGGGTCGACGTCGTGCTTGATGGAGAGTTCGCGGGAGGGGATGACACCCTCGGTCTTGTAGCCGACGTCGAGGAGGACCTCGTCGCGGTCGATCTTCACGACGGTGCCCTCGATCAGGTCGCCGTCGTTGAAGAACTTGAGCGTCTTCTCGACCGCGGCGAGGAAATCGTCAGCAGATCCGATGTCGTTGATCGCGACCTGCTTGGGCGCCTTGGTCGTTGCGGTTGTCATGTAGTGGATGCTCCGAATGGACAGTATCGGGCCCGACGCGGGAAGAGCGGTGTCTTTGGTTGGTCCGCGACGGGCAGGCGGACAGGATCGTCACACGAGTGACGCTCCATCCTAGCCGTTCGCCGTCACGATCGGCAAGCCGGGCGTGTCGCGCCCGCGCGCATCGGGTCGCCGGCGCATCACGCCGCCAGCGCACCGCGCAGGGTGTCGAGGCCGACGCCGCCGAGCGACAGCGCGCGCCGGTGGAACGAGCGGATGTCGAACGCCGAACCCTCGCGCCGCCTGACGTCGTCGCGGAGCTGCTCCCAGATCCGCTGTCCGACCTTGTACGACGGCGCCTGCCCGGGCCATCCGAGGTACCGGTGCACCTCGAACCGCACGAACTCCGCCGGCATGTTGACGTTCCGCGCCATGAAGTCGAACGCGTACTCCCCCGTCCAGGTCCCCTCGCCGTCCGGACGGGGCTTGCCGAGGTGCACGCCGATGTCGAGCACGACGCGCGCCGCGCGCATGCGCTGCGCGTCGAGCATGCCCAGCCGGTCGGCCGGGTCGTCGAGGTAGCCGAGGTCCTGCATGAGTCGTTCGGCGTACAGCGCCCACCCCTCGGCATGCCCGGACGTTCCGGCGAGCTGCCGTCGCCAGGTGTTCAGCAGCCCGCGGTTGACGACCGCTTGGCCGATCTGCAGGTGGTGGCCGGGGACGCCCTCGTGGTACACCGTGGTCTTCTCGCGCCAGGTGTCGAACTCGGTCACCCCTTCGGGAACCGACCACCACATCCGGCCCGGCCGGCTGAAGTCGTCGCTCGGTCCCGTGTAGTAGATCCCGCCCTCCTGCGTCGGGGCGATGCGGCACTCGAGCGTCCGGATCGCCTCGGGGATGTCGAACTGGGTCGCGCCGAGCTCGGCGACCGCGCGGTCGCTGGTCTCCTGCATCCATCGCTGCAGCGCGTCCGTGCCGACGAGCTTGCGCGACGGGTCGGCTTCGAGATGCGCGACGGCCTCCGCGACCCCGGCGCCGGGCAGGACCTCGTGCGCGATGGCCTCCTGCTCGGCCACCATCCGCGCGAGCTCCTCGATCCCCCACTCGTACGTCTCGTCGAGGTCGACGACCGCACCGAGGAAGTGCCGCGAGCGGAGCGCGTAGATCTCCCTGCCGACCGCATCACGTTCGCCCGCGCGCGGCGCGAGCTCGTCGTCGAGGTACTCGGCGAGGCGCCCGTAGGCGGATGCCGCGGCCGCGGCGCCCGCATCGAGGTCGCGCCGCAGCGCGGGCCCGACGACCGCCTCGGCACCGCCGACGAACGAGGCGAAGAACCCGTCGGCACGTGCGTGCCGACGCGCCTGGACGGCGACCTCGTGCACCTGTCGCACGGCGGGCACGATCCCCCGTTCGACGCCGAGTCGCAGGCTCGCGACGTACCCGTCGATCGCCGCAGGCACGGCGGCGAGCCGGCTCGCGATGCGGGACCAGTCCGCCTCCCCCGCCGTCGGCATGAGGTCGAACACCTCGCGGATCTCCTGCGCAGGGCTCGCGATGACGTTGAGGTCGCGCAGCTGCAGGCCCGCGGCATCCGCCTCGAGGTCGAGCCCCAGCTCGCCGCCGAGGTCGGCCACGGTGATCCGGTCGACGTCATCGACCGGCGTCGTCGTCTCGAGCGCGGTGCGTGCGGACCGCACCGCCGCGATGCGCGCCTCATGCCCCTCAGGCGAGAAGTCGGGGAGGCGGTGGTCCTGATCGGTGCGGCCGATGTACGTGCCGACGGTCGGATTCAGGTCGACGATCGTGTCGACCCACTCCTCGGCGATGCGGTCGACGTCGGTGGGAGTGCGGTCAGCGGTGGCCATGTCGGCGAGCCTAGACGAGCGGATGCCGGGCCCGCCAAGCGGCGAGGCGCCCTCGCTTCCGGTCCGTGACGCGACGCGGCTCGGTGCGCCGCATCGGATCAGTGCGCCGCATCCTCCCAGTCGCGCCCCCGCCCGACCTGGACGTCGAGCGGGACGAGCAGCTCGGCCGCGTGCGACATCCGGTCGTGGACGAGCGCCTCGAGCTCGTCGCCCTCGCCCTCGGCCACCTCGAAGATGAGCTCGTCGTGGACCTGCATGAGCATGCGCGAACGCAGCTCGCGTGTCTGGAGCTCGCGCTCGACGCCGATCATCGCGAGCTTCATGATGTCGGCGGCCGACCCCTGGATCGGGGCGTTCAGCGCCGCGCGCTCGGCGTTCTCGCGGAGCACCCGGTTCGGGCTGTTCAGGTCGGGGAACGGTCGGCGCCGGCCGAAGATCGTCTCGGTGTAGCCGTCGACCTTCGCCTGCCCGACGACGCCCCGGAGGTAGTCCCGGACGGCGCCGAACCGCTCGAAGTAGTCCTTCATGAGCTGCGTCGCCTCCGCACGGTCGATGCGCAGCTGCTTCGAGAGCCCGAAGGCGCTGAGCCCGTACGCGAGCCCGTACGACATGGCCTTGACCTTCGTGCGCATGAGGGGCGTGACGTCGGCCGGATCGACGTCGAAGATCCGCGCTCCGACGAAGCGGTGCAGGTCTTCGCCCGAGTGGAACGCCTCGATGAGGCCCGGGTCCTCGGAGAGGTGCGCCATGATCCGCATCTCGATCTGGGAGTAGTCGGCAGTCAGCAGCTCGGCGTACTCCGCACCGTGGGTGAAGGCGGCGCGGATGCGGCGGCCCTCCTCGGTGCGCACCGGGATGTTCTGCAGGTTCGGGTCGGTCGACGAGATGCGACCGGTCGTGGTGCCGACCTGCACGTAGCTCGTGTGCACCCGGCCGTCGGACTGGATCGACCGGTCGAGCGTCTCGACGATCTGGCGGAGCTTCGTCGCGTCGCGGTGTTCGAGCAGCAGCCCGAGGAACGGATGGGGGTTCGTCTCCTGCAGGTCGGCGAGGGCGCCCGCGTCGGTCGAGTAGCCGGTCTTCGTCGCCCGGGTCTTCGGCATGCCGAGCTGATCGAACAGCACCTCCTGGAGCTGCTTGGGCGAACCGAGGTTCACCTCGCGGCCGATCTCGGCGTACGCGGACTCGGCGAGCGATGCCGCGCGTTCGCCGAGCAGCGCCGAGATGTCGCTGAGCCGCTCGTGCTCCACGGTCACGCCGCGGAGCTCCATCTCGGCGAGGATGCCGACGATCGGGATCTCGATGTCGGCGAGCACGCGTCGCGACCCCTCGGAGAGCGCGGCGAGCACGTGCGGCGCGACGCGCAGCGAGTACCACGCGAACTCGGGTGCTCCCGCGGTGCGGTCGGCGTCCGGCACGAGCTGCGAGGGGTCCGCCATGGGGACCGTCTCGCGCAGGTACCGGGCGACGAGGTCGACGAGGTCCTTCTCCGCCAGGCTCGGGCGGACGAGCCATCCGGCGATGAGCGTGTCGACGACCAGCCCGTCGAACGCGAGGCCGGATCGACGCATCGCCTTGAGCTGCGGCTTCGCATCGGTCATGACCTTGGGCGCGTCGCTCGCGAGCCACGCCTCGAACGGTGCGAGCGCCGGCGAGCCGGCGACCCAGTCGACGCGGACGCTCTCGGTCGTCCCGGCCACCCCGGCGCCGATCACCCGGCCGTCGAGGACCTCGAGGCTGAGCCCGAGGCCGGCCGGCTCGGCCGCCGTCGCACGCGCGAGCCACTCGGCCAGTTCCTCCCCCCGGAGTGCGCGGGCCACGGGCGCCGTCGCCGCCGGCTCGGCCTCCGCGGAGAGCGCCGCGGTGCCGTCGGCCGTGAGGCCGTTCGACTCGGCCGCCATCTTCGTCACGCGCTCGAGCAGGGTCTTGAACTCGAGACGGTCGAAGATCTCGCGCACGGCGGCCTCGTCCATCGGCTGCGCGGCGAGGTCCGGGAGTTCGACGTCGAGTTCGAGGTCGCGCACGAGGCGGTTGAGCCGGCGGTTGCGGATCGCGTTCTCGCGCTCGCGCCGCAGGTTGTCGCCGACGACGCCCTTGATCTCGTCGATGTGCTCGAGGATGCCGTCGAGGCTGCCGTAGAGCCCGAGCCACTTCACCGCGGTCTTCTCGCCCACCTTCGTGATGCCGGGCAGGTTGTCGCTCGTCTCGCCGACGAGAGCGGCCACCTCGGGGTACTGCTCGGGCCGCACGCCGTAGCGCTCGACCACCGCGTCGGCGTCGTACCGCTTGAGTTGCGAGACGCCCTGCACGTTGGGATAGAGGAGCGTGATGTCGTCATCGACGAGCTGGATCGTGTCGCGGTCGCCCGAGACCACGAGCACGTCGTAGCCCTCGGCCGCGCCGCGGGTGGCGAGGGTCGCGAGGATGTCGTCGGCCTCGTAGTCCTCCTTCTCGAGCACCGTGATCCGCATGGCGCGCAGCGCATCCTTGAGGAGCCCGATCTGGCCCTTGAACTCGGACGGGGTCTCGCTGCGGTTCGCCTTGTACTGGGTGTACTCGCGGGTCCGGAACGACTGCCGGGAGGTGTCGAAGGCGACCGCCAGGTGGGTGGGCCGCTCGTTGCGCAGCAGCATGAGCAGCATCGACAGGAAGCCGTGGATCGCGTTGGTGTGCTGGCCGTCTCGGGTGCTGAAGCTGTCGACGGGCAGGGCGTAGAAGGCGCGGTAGGCCAGCGAGTGGCCGTCGACGACGAGCAGGGTGGGCTTCACGGGGGTGGGGTCGGGCACCCGAACAGACTACAAGCGGCCTCCGACACGCGATTCCGCGCGGGAGACCGTGCCGCCGCCGTTCGGCGCGGCGATCAGCCGGCCGCCGGCCGCCTCGCCGCGTCGAGCAGGATCCGCCGCTCGGCCGTCGCGACGGCGCGACGCGTGCGCTCCGCCGCATCCGGGTTCACCGAGATCGAGTCGATGCCGAACCGCACGAGGTGCTCGGCGAACGCGGGGTCGTTCGACGGCGCCTGGCCGCACAGCGACGAGGTGATGCCGGCCTCCCGACACGCGCCGACGATGCGCTCGATGGCATCGAGCACCGCGGCGTCGGACTCGTCGAACAGCTCGGCGCAGATCTCGGAGTCCCGATCGACGCCCAGCATGAGCTGGGTGAGGTCGTTCGAGCCGATCGAGACCCCGTCGATGCCCATCGCGGCATATTCCGGGATCCGGTAGACGATCGACGGCACCTCGGCCATGACCCACCGCCGCAGTCCGCGCTGCCGCCCGAGCGGACTCGCGTCGACGAGCTCGAGGCACGCCTCGAGCTCCCACCGGGTCCGGACGAACGGCAGCATCACGTGCAGGTTCGGGGTCTCCTCGCGGACCCGGGCGAGCAGCTCGAGCTCGAGCGTGAAGAGCTCGGGCTCCTGCACGTACCGGTACGCACCTCGATAGCCGATCATCGGGTTGCTCTCCTGCGGCTCGAAGCGATCGCCGCCCTCGAGTCCCCGGAACTCGTTGGTGCGGAAGTCGATCGTGCGGTACACCACCGGGCGGTTCCCGAACGCGCGCGTGACCTCGAGCAGCGATCCGGTCATCCGTCGGAGGAACTCCTCCCGCAGGCCGCGCGCGAGCATCTCCCTCGGATGCAGCCCGCCGAGCGCATCCGTGATCATGAACTCCGCGCGGAGCAGCCCGACGCCGTCGACGTCGAGCGCCGCGACGTCCGCCGCGCGTGCGGCGATCGCCAGGTTCACGTACAGCTTCGTCGCGAGCGGCGGGGCGGCGGCCGCGGCGCCGGCCGGCACCGAGACGGCGGCGGTGCTCGCTGCGACGGATGGCGCGCCCTCGCCCCCCTCGACGACCTCGCCCTTCGCCCCGTCGACCGTCACGAGCTCCCCGTCGCGCAGCACGGTGGTCGCCGACCGCGCGCCGACCACCGCGGGGACGCCGAGCTCGCGGGCCACGATCGCGGCGTGGCAGGTCATCCCGCCGCCGTCGGTGACGACCGCGGCGGCGCGGCGCATGGTCGGCACCCAGTCCGGATTCGTCATCGGCGCGACGAGGATCTCGCCGACCTGCAACTGGCCGCCGTCCTCCGGGCCCTCGAGGATGCGGACCCGCCCGGAGACCCGTCCGGGTGCGGCGGCGAGGCCGCGCAACAGCACGGTGCCGGGCGGCGCGGATCCGGCGGACGCAGCGCCACCCGTCGCGTCCGCCGTCGCGGCACCGCCGCCGAGCGTCGTGACCGGCCGCGACTGCAGCATCCACAGGCGCCCGCCCGAGTATGCCCACTCGGTGTCCTGCGGTTCGCCGTAGTGCGACTCGACCCGGAGTCCGAGCGCGGCGACCTCGAGCACCTCGTCATCGCTCAGCACCCGCGCGTCCGCCTGGGCGCCGCCGAGTTCCTCGCGCGCGACGGTGCCGTCCGCGCCCGGCACGAGCCGGTGCGACTGCCGACCGACTCGCACGGAGATGAGACGGGGGCCGTCCTTCGCGACGAGGTAGGTGTCCGGCTCCACGGCGCCGGACACGACGACCTCGCCCAGGCCGAGTGCAGCCTCGATCACGAGGCGGTCACGGGCACCGGTCGACGGGTCGACCGTGAACATCACGCCGGATCGATCGGACGGCACCTGCGCCTGCACGACGACGGCCAATTCCGGCTCCTCGTCCATCCGCTGGCTCGCCCGGTAGGAGATGACGCGGTCGCCGTACAGCGAGGCCCAGCAGTCGCGGACCCGTGCGATGACCGCATCGTCGCCGACGACGTTGTTGTACGTCTCGTGCATGCCCGCGAACGAGGTCCCCTCGGCGTCCTCGGACGTGGCCGACGAGCGCACGGCCACGGCGATTCCGTCGCCCAGGCGGTGGTACTCGTCGAGGATCGCCGCCCGCACCTCGCCGGGCACCGGGATCGCGGCGACGGTGTCGCGGAGCGCGGCCGCGGCCGCGGAGAGCGCCGCGGGATCGTCGACCAGCGCGACCGCCGCTCGGAACCGCTCGAGCAGGTCCTGCCGGACGCCGGCCGCCGCGACCGCTCGGAGGTACGCCTCGGCGGTCACCACGAACCCCGGCGGGATCGGCAGCCCGGCGGAGGTCATCTCGCCGAGGTTCGCCCCCTTGCCGCCCACGGTCGGGGCGTCGCCGAGGTGGACCTCCTCGAACCGGCTGACCAGCTTGGACGTCGCGTCGTGCAGCATGTGCGCACCCCTCGTTGCCGACGGAACCGGACCGACCCGGTCCGGGATACACACACACTCCCCCGCGCGGTCCCGCCCGCGTAGGGCCGGAGGGCCTACTTCTTGGGGGCGAGCTGCTCGATGATGGCCTGCGAGACGTCCTTCATCGTCAGGCGGCGGTCCATGGAGGCCTTCTGGATCCAGCGGAACGCCTCGGGCTCGGTGAGGCCCATCTTCTCGTTCAGCAGGCCTTTGGCCCGGTCGACGAGCTTGCGCGTCTCGAAGCGCTCGACGAGGTCGCCGACCTCCGCCTCGAGTGCGATGATCTGCGCGTGGCGGGCCAGGGCGATCTCGATCGCCGGAAGCAGGTCGTTCGGCGTGAACGGCTTGACGACGTACGCCAGCGCGCCCGCCTCGCTCGCCCGCTCGACCAGTTCGCGCTGGCTGAATGCCGTCAGCAGCACGACGGGGGCGATGTGGCCCTTCGAGAGCCGCTCCGCCGCCGAGATGCCGTCGAGCTGCGGCATCTTCACGTCCATGATCACGAGGTCGGGTCGCAGCTCGGTCGCGAGCTGGACCGCAGTCTCGCCGTCTCCGGCCTCGCCGACCACCTCGAAGCCGTTGTCGCGCAGGATCTCGACGATGTCGAGGCGGATGAGCGACTCGTCCTCCGCGACGACGACGCGGCGCGGGGCAGGCTGGGTGTCTTCGGTGTCTGTCACGCTGAAAAGCCTACGGTATTCTGGCCGAGGCCCTGAGGCCGGTGTGGCGGAATGGCAGACGCGGAGCACTCAAAATGCTTTGCCCGAGAGGGCGTGTGGGTTCGACCCCCACCACCGGCACCACCTCACTCCGATGCGGACGCGGGCACCGTCCGGGTACGGCGACGGCCCGGCCGCGCGATGCGACCGGGCCGTCGTGGAACACCCGGGTCAGAGCACCTCGCCGACCACGTGCACGCGCACGTCGTTCGTGGTGCCGGGGATCCCGGGAGGCGATCCCGAGATGATGACGACCTTCTCGCCGGCCTCGGCCTTGCCCGTCTTCGCGAGCACCTCGTCGACCTGGCCGACCATCTGGTCGGTGTGGGTGACTCGCTCGACGACGAACGACTCGACGCCCCAGTTCAGCGCCATGCGGCGGCGGATCTCGGGATACGGCGTGAACGCGAGGATGGGGATGATGCTGCGCAGGCGCGACATCCGGCGCACGGACTCGCCCGTCTCGGTGAAGACGCAGAGGTACTTCGCCTCGACGAAGTCGGCGACCTCGACCGCGGCGAGCGTGATCGCGCCGGCCTGGGTGCGCGGCTTCGTCCCGAGCGGGGCGATACGGTGCAGGCCGTGCTGCTCGGTCGACTCGATGATGCGGGCCATGGTCTTCACGGTCTGCACCGGGTACTCGCCCACGCTCGTCTCGCCGGAGAGCATGACCGCGTCGGCGCCGTCGAGGATGGCGTTGGCGACGTCGGAGGTCTCGGCGCGCGTCGGCACCGGCGCGTGGGTCATCGACTCGAGCATCTGCGTCGCGACGATGACCGGCTTGGCCAGGCGGCGGGCGATCTCGATCGCCCGCTTCTGCACGATGGGCACGGCCTCGAGCGGCAGTTCGACGCCGAGGTCGCCGCGGGCGACCATGATCCCGTCGAACGCCTCGATGATCTCCTCGAGCGCCTCGACCGCCTGCGGCTTCTCGATCTTGGCGATCACCGGCAGGCGCCGGCCCTCCTCGGCCATGATCTGGTGCACGCGGTCGATGTCGGCCGCATTGCGGACGAACGAGAGCGCGATGATGTCGGCGCCGAGCTTCAGGGCCCAGCGGAGGTCGGCCTCGTCCTTCTCCGACAGTGCGGGCACGTTCACCGCGACGCCGGGCAGGTTGATGCCCTTGTTGTTGGAGACGGGCCCGGCGACGACGACCTTGGTCGTCACGACCGTGCCATCCGTCTCGACCACCTCGACGCGCACCTTGCCGTCGTCGATGAGGAGGTGGTCGCCGGCCTCGACGTCGTGGGGCAGGCCCTTGAACGTCGTGCCGACGAGTTCCTTCGTCCCGAGGACGTCCTCGGTCGTGATCTTGAAGATGTCGCCCTCGGCGAGTTCGTGCGGCCCGTCGGCGAACTTGCCGAGTCGGATCTTCGGCCCCTGGAGGTCGACGAGCACGGCCACAGCGCGACCCGAGTCGTTCGCCGCCTTCCGGACGTTCTGGTAGACGCCCTCGTGCACGTCGTAGCTGCCGTGGCTCAGGTTCATTCTGGCCACGTCGACGCCCGCGTCGACGATCGCGCGGATCTGTTCATAGCTCGATGTCGCCGGCCCGAGGGTGGCGACCATCTTCGCTCTTCTCATGTGGTGTGTGCTCCAGGGGTTACGCGCCGAAGCGCTGGATACGGGGTCAGCAGGCGCCGGCGGCGCCGGTCACACGGCGAAGGCTCGCGCCGTCGCGGGGATGGGGCTCGGCAGCTGCGTCTCACCTTCAAGGTACCGGTCGACGGATGCCGCCGCAGCCCGGCCCTCGGCGATCGCCCAGACGATCAGCGACTGCCCGCGACCGGCGTCGCCGGCGACGAACACGCCGGGCTCGTCGGTCGCGTAGTCGGCCTCGCGGGCGAAGTTGCCGCGGTCGGTGGCACGGAGCGCGAGCTGGTCGGCGGCGGCCTCGGTCTCGGGCCCGGTGAACCCGAGAGCGAGCAGCACCAGGTCGGCCGGGATCTCGCGCTCGGTGCCCGCCTTGGGAACGCGGCGACCGTCGAGGTACTCGGTCTCTGCGACGCGGATGGCGCGGACCTGGCCCGCGTCGTTCGCGAGGAACTCGACCGTGGAGGCGAGGTACTGCCGCTGGCCGCCCTCCTCGTGCGCGCTCTGCACCTCGAACAGCGTCGGGTGCATCGGCCACGGCTGCTCCTCGCTCCGCGTGGGGCTCGGCTGCTTGCCGATCGCGAGGTTGGTGACCGACAGCGCTCCCTGGCGGTGCGCCGTGCCGATGCAGTCGGCGCCGGTGTCGCCGCCGCCGAGGACCACGACGTGCTTGCCCTCCGCGCTGATCTGGTCGAACACGTCGTCGCCTGCGATCACGCGGTTCGACTGGGTGAGGTACTCCATGGCGAAGTGCACGCCCGGCAGGTCCCGACCCGGGATCGGCAGGTCTCGCGGCACGAGGGCGCCCGTCGCGACCACGACGGCGTCGTACCGGCGACGCAGCTCGTCCCACGACAGGTCGACGCCGATCTCGACGCCCGCGCGGAAGCGGGTGCCCTCGGCCGTCATCTGCGCGAGCCGCTGCTCGAGGTGCTTCTTCTCCATCTTGAAGTCGGGGATGCCGTAGCGCAGCAGGCCGCCGATGCGGTCGTCGCGCTCGTACACGGCGACGGTGTGCCCCGCCCGGGTCAGCTGCTGCGCGGCCGCGAGGCCCGCGGGACCGGAGCCGACGACGGCGACGGTCTTGCCGGTGAGGCGGCCCGGAGGCTGCGGCTGCACCCATCCGCTGCCGAAGGCCTGGTCGATAATCGAGACCTCGACCTGCTTGATCGTCACGGCCGGCTGGTTGATGCCGAGCACGCACGCCGACTCGCAGGGCGCCGGACACAGCCGCCCCGTGAACTCGGGGAAGTTGTTCGTCGCGTGGAGTCGCTCGATCGCCGCGCGACCCTCGCCGCGCCACATGAGGTCGTTCCACTCGGGGATCAGGTTCCCGAGCGGGCACCCCTGATGGCAGAACGGGATGCCGCAGTCCATGCAGCGCCCGGCCTGGCGGCGGAGCTGGGCGGAGTCGCCAGGCTCGTAGACCTCTTTCCAGTCCATGATGCGCACCGGGACGGGGCGACGCTTGGGAAGCTCCCGCTCGGTGACCTTCAGAAAGCCCTTCGGGTCAGCCACCCGTCACCTCCATGCTGTCGATCGGGACCGCTCGGCCGTGCGTGTCGCGCTCAGCCACCGGTCACCTCCAGGATGCGGCTCCACACCACGTCGCCGTCGGGGTCGAGTCCCTCGTCGACGGCGCTCTGCCTGGTGCGGAGGACCGCCGCGTAGTCGCGCGGCAGCACCTTCGTGAAGCGGTCGAGCGCGGCATCCCCCTCGGCGAGGAGCGTCGCGGCGACGGCGGAATCCGTGTGCGCGAGGTGCTGCTCGAGCAGGTCGCGGACGATCTCGTGGTCGGCGCTGCCGAGCCCGAGGAGTTCGAGCTCGCCGCTCGAGAGCGACTCGCGGTTGACCTTCGCCTCGGAGAGGTCGAGCACGTAGGCCGTGCCGCCCGACATGCCGGCGCCCAGGTTGCGCCCGGTCGCGCCGAGGATGAGCGCGAGCCCGCCGGTCATGTACTCGAGCGCGTGGTCCCCCACGCCCTCGACGACGGCCGTCGCACCCGAGTTGCGCACGAGGAAGCGCTCCCCCACGATGCCGCGGATGAACATGCTGCCCTGGGTCGCGCCGTAGCCGATCACGTTGCCCGCGATCACGTTGCGCTCCGCGACGAACCCGGCCTCGCGCGACGGGCGCACGATGATCTGCCCGCCCGACAGTCCCTTGCCGACGTAGTCGTTGGAGTCGCCCTCGAGGCGCAGCCGGATGCCGCCCGGCAGGAAGGCGCCGAACGACTGGCCGGCGCTGCCGGTCAGCGTCACGTCGATCGAGCCCTCGGGCAGTCCCTGCGCGCCATGGCGCACCGTGACCTCGTGGCCGAGCATCGTGCCGACGGCGCGCTCGGTGTTCCGGATCGGCAGTTCGATCTCGACGCGGCCACCCTGCTCGAGCACCAGCGCGCTGCGCCGGATGAGCTCGTTGTCGAAGTGCTCCTCGAGCTCGTGGTCCTGCGGGCGGCCGTTGCGTCGCGGCTCCGAGTCCGAGAAGTCCGGACCGACGAGCACGGGCGTGAGGTCGAGGCCGGAGGCCTTCCAGTGCCGCACGGCGCGCTCCACGTCGAGCAGCTCGCGCCGCCCGATGATCTCGTCGAGCGAGCGGTAGCCGAGCTGGGCGAGGTACTCGCGCACCTCCTGCGCGATGAACTCGAAGAAGTTCACGACGAACTCGGGCTTGCCCGTGAAGCGCTTGCGCAGCTCGGGGTTCTGCGTGGCGACGCCGACCGGACAGGTGTCGAGGTGGCACACGCGCATCATGACGCAGCCCTCGACGACGAGCGGGGCCGTCGCGAACCCGAACTCCTCGGCGCCGAGCAGGGCGCCGATGACCACGTCGCGGCCGGTCTTCAGCTGGCCGTCGACCTGCACGACGACGCGGTCGCGCATGCCGTTCAGCATGAGCGTCTGCTGGGTCTCGGCGAGGCCGAGCTCCCAGGGCGTGCCGGCGTGCTTCAGCGAGTTCAGCGGGCTGGCGCCGGTGCCGCCGTCGTGCCCGGAGACCAGGATGACGTCGGCGAGCGCCTTCGCGGTGCCCGCGGCGACCGCGCCGATGCCCGACTGGCTCACGAGCTTCACGTGCACGCGAGCACCCGGGTTGGCGCGCTTGAGGTCGAAGATCAGCTGCTTCAGGTCTTCGATCGAGTAGATGTCGTGGTGCGGCGGCGGCGAGATCAGCCCGACGCCCGCCGTCGCGTGCCTCGTGCGGGCGACCCACGGGTACACCTTCGTCGGCGGCAGCTGACCGCCCTCGCCGGGCTTGGCGCCCTGGGCGAGCTTGATCTGGATGTCGTCGGCGTGCGTCAGGTACATGCTCGTGACGCCGAAGCGCCCCGACGCCACCTGCTTGATCGCGCTGCGCCGCTCGGGGTCGAGCAGGCGGTCGAGGTCCTCGCCGCCCTCGCCGGTGTTCGACTTCGCGCCGAGTCGGTTCATGGCGATCGCGAGGGTCTCGTGCGCCTCCTTCGAGATCGAGCCGTAGCTCATCGCACCGGTGGAGAAGCGCTTCACGATCGATTCGACGGGCTCGACCTCGTCGATCGGCACGGCCGCGCGCACGCCGGTGCGGAGCGCGAACATGCCGCGGAGCGTCATGAGCTGCTCTGCCTGCGAGTCGACCATGCCCGTGTACTCGCGGAACACGTCGTAGCGGCGGTTCCGGGTCGAGTGCTGCAGGCGGAACACCGTCTCGGGGTTGAAGAGGTGCGGCGAGCCGTCGCGGCGCCACTGGTACTCGCCGCCGGTCTGGAGGCGCTCGTGCGCGCGCACCGCGACATCCGCCGGGTACGCCACGGCGTGCCGCGACCGGTTCTCGGCCGCGATGACGTCGATGCCGACGCCGCCGAGCTTCGACGTGGTGCCGGTGAAGTACTCGTCGATGAACTCCTGCGAGAGGCCGACCGCCTCGAACGCCTGGGCGCCCGCGTACGACGCGATGGTCGAGATGCCCATCTTCGACATGATCTTCAGCACGCCCTTGCCGAGGGCGGTGATGACGTTGCGGACGGCCTGCTCGGGCGTCACCCCGGTGAGGACGCCGGAGCGGACGAGCTCCTCGCACGTCTCCATCGCGAGGTACGGGTTGACGGCGGACGCGCCGTATCCGATGAGGAGCGCCACGTGGTGCACCTCGCGGACGTCGCCCGCCTCGACGACGAGCCCGACCTTCATCCGGGTCTCGGAGCGGATCAGGTGGTGGTGCACGGCCGACAGCATCAGCAGCGACGGGATCGGCGCGAGGTCCTTCGTCGTGTCGCGGTCGCTCAGCACGATGAACGAGGCGCCCTCCTCGATCGCCTCGTCGACCTCGCGGCAGAGCTCGTCGAGGCGCGCGCGCAGGCCCGCGTCGCCCTCGTCCACGCGGTAGAGGCCGCGCAGGGTGCGGGCGGCGCGCGCACCGGACGGCGCGGTCATGTGCACGACCTTCGCGAGCTGGTCGTTGTCGATGACCGGGAAGTCCAGCGAGACCTGCCGGGCGTGCTCGGGCCCGGCGGTCAGCAGGTTGCGCTCCGGGCCGAGCGAGGTCGACAGCGACGTGACGACCTGCTCGCGGATCGAGTCGAGCGGCGGGTTCGTCACCTGGGCGAACTGCTGCGTGAAGTAGTCGAAGAGGAGCCTCGGTCGCTGCGAGAGCACGGCGATCGGCGTGTCCGATCCCATTGCGCCGATCGGCTCCTGGCCGGCCTTCGCCATCGGGGCGAGGAGGATCTTCACCTCCTCCTCGGTGTAGCCGAAGGTGCGCTGGCGACGGTTGACCGACGCGGGCGGGTGCACGATGTGCTCGCGCTCCGGCAGGTCGGCCAGCCGGATGCGGCCCTCGTCGAGCCACTCCTGCCAGGGGGCGGATGCCGCGAGCTCGGCCTTGATCTCGTCGTCCTCGATCAGGCGGCCGGCCTCAGTGTCGACGAGGAACATCCGGCCCGGCTGCAGCCGGCCCTTCCGGACGACGCGCTTCTGCGGAAGGTCGATGACGCCGATCTCGCTCGCGAGCACGACGAGGCCGTCGTCGGTGACGAGGTAGCGTCCGGGCCGCAGCCCGTTGCGGTCGAGCGTCGCGCCGACGAGCGTGCCGTCGGTGAACACGATCGCCGCCGGGCCGTCCCACGGCTCCATGAGCATCGAGTGGTAGTCGTAGAACGCCCGGCGCGCCGGGTCGATCTCGGCCTGCTTCTCCCACGCCTCGGGGACCATCATCATGACGGCGTGCGGCAGGCTGCGCCCGGCGAGCGTGAGCAGCTCGACGACCTCGTCGAACGAGGCCGAGTCGCTCGCGCCGGGGGTGACGATCGGTGACACCGGGCCGAGGTCGCCGAGCACGTCGGACTCGAGCTGCGACTGGCGTGCGCGCATCCAGTTGCGGTTGCCCTGGATGGTGTTGATCTCGCCGTTGTGCGCGATCATGCGGAACGGCTGCGCGAGCGGCCAGGAGGGGAACGTGTTCGTCGAGTAGCGCGAGTGCACGAGCGCGAGCTTCGACGCGAAGCGCTCGTCGGAGAGGTCGGGGTAGAAGGGCTCGAGCTGCAGGGTCGTGACCATGCCCTTGTAGACGAGCGTGCGGCTCGACAGCGAGGCGAAGTAGAGCTCGAGTTCGCGCTCGGCCCGCTTCCGCAGGCGGAAGGTGAGGCGGTCGAGTGCGATGCCCGTGACGCGGGCGCCCTCGGAGGTCGTCGCCGAACTCGTCACGTACAGCTGCTGGACGACCGGCATGGCGGCCCGTGCCAGCGTGCCGAGCTCCTCCGGACGGACCGGCACCTCGCGCCATCCGATGACCTCGAGGCCCTCGGCCGCCGCGATGCGACGCAGCTGCTGCTTGACCTGGCTCCGGGCGGTCGGGTCGACGGGCAGGAAGGCGTTGCCGACCGCGTACGCCCCGGCCTCGGGCAGCGGGAAGTCGACGACCTCGCGGAGGAACGCGTCGGGCACCTGCGTGATGATGCCCGCGCCGTCGCCGGTGCCGGCGTCGGAGCCGACCGCACCGCGGTGCTCGAGGTTCCGCAGCGCATCGAGGGCCGCCGTGATGATGTCATGCCCGGCGCTGCCGCGCAGGGTCGCGACCATGGCGAGCCCGCAGGCGTCCTTCTCTGCGGCTGGGTCGTACATGCCCTGGGCGGGCGGCGTCAGACCGAACCTGGAGTGGGGAAGGGGAAGCGACACGTTGGACCGTCCTCGGTATCTCGGTGGCAACGGGGACGTCGTCGGCCCACGATGGAGGATTCGCGGCGCGAGGTGCGGCGCAGCGGTGCAGAACGCGGTTGGGGCGTGGCTCCTAGTCGGAGGCCGAGCGGCTCGAGCTTGTGGCAGCCGGCTCGCCGTGTGCGTTCTCGCCCTCGACGCCATCGTCGAGAGAGTCGGAGTCGGACTCGGTGTCGTCCGAGTCTACCTCAGCGTCGGCGGGCACCCATTCACGTCCCTCGCGGTACACGCTCGGCTCGACGCCGGTGTGGCGACGGCTCTGGACGATGATGATCACGATGCCGATGAGGATCGCCGCGAAGGAGGCCCAGACGTTCGAGCGGATGCCGAGGAACATCTCGCTCGGATCGACGCGGATGGTCTCGAAGACCGCGCGCCCCGCGCCGTACCAGATGAGGTAGGCGCCGAACATCTTGCCCCAGCGGAGCCGGAAGACGCGCTCGAGGCCGAGCAGGACGACGACGCCGAGGAGGTTCCACACGATCTCGTAGAGGAACGTGGGGTGGAAGAGCGTGCCGTCGGGCAGGCCGGAGGGGAAGGCGGGGTTGTCGGAGGAGATCTCCAGGCCCCACGGCAGGTCGGTCGGCCAGCCGAAGAGCTCGTGGTTGAACCAGTTGCCGAGGCGGCCGACCGCCTGGGCGACGAGGAGGCCGGGCGCGAGCGCGTCGGCGAACGACCAGAAGCGGAGCCCGGTCAGGCGGCACGCGATGATGACGCCGATCGCGCCGCCGATGAGCGAGCCGTAGATGGCATTGCCGCCCTCCCAGATCGCGAAGACCTTCCACCACTCCTGACCGGCGAAGTAGTCGTCGGGATGCGTCAGCACGTGGTACAGCCGGGCGCCGATGATGCCGAGCGGAACCGCCCACAGGACGACGTCGAGCACGATGCCCGGCTCCGCGCCGCGCTTGGTGAGGCGGCGCGAGGTGATGATCGTGGCCAGGATGATGCCCGCGAGGATGCACAGCGCGTACATCTGGATGTTGAGCGTCAACCCGAAGACGGGGATCTCGAGCGTGCGCCACTCGGGGTCGGGGCTCGGGATGCTGAGCGGTGCGATCACGCCGGGCTCTGCCTTTCGTCGATGCTGCGGGGTGCGCCGTCGGGACGGCCCCGTCGAGACTACTTCACTGTCGGGCGGTGCCGCGCGCTCACCGTCGGGCGGTACCGCGCGCGAGCTCGGCCGCGAGCGCGCCGACCGCGTCGACGCCGCCGTCGGCGAGCGCCTTCACGAGCGCCGACCCGACGATCGCGCCCTCGGCGTACTCCAGCACCTCGGCGACCTGCGCGGCCGTCGAGATGCCGACGCCGACGCAGCTGGCCGGCGAGCCTGCCTCGGTGAGCCGTTCGACCAGTGCGCGCGCCGCGCGGTCCACGTCGCTGCGTGCCCCGGTGATGCCCATGGTCGAGACCGCGTAGACGAATCCGCGGCTCGCGTCGATCGTGGCGCTGAGCCGCGCGTCGGTCGAGGTCGGCGCCGCGAGGAACACGCGGTCGAGCCCGGTCCGCTCGGATGCCGCGATCCAGTCGGCTGCCTCGTCGGGGATGAGGTCGGGCGTGATGAGGCCGGCTCCCCCGGCCGCGGCGAGGTCGTCGGCGAACCGGTCGACGCCGTACTGCACGACGGGATTCCAGTAGGTCATGAGGAGCACCGGCGCGTCGACGCGCTCGGTGACGCGCCGCACCGCCTCGAAGCCGTGCGCGAGCCGGAAGCCGTTCGCGAGGGCCTGCTGCGTCGCGGCCTGGATGACGGTGCCGTCCATGACGGGATCGGAGTACGGCAGGCCGAGCTCGAGGACGTCGACGCCGTTCTCGACGAGCGCGACCGCGGCGTCGACGCTCTCGTCGAGCGTCGGGAAGCCGACGGGCAGGTACCCGATCAGCGCCCCCGCGGCCTCCTCGTTCCGACGCGCGATGAGCGGGCCCACGTTCCTCACTCGTCGCCTCCGTCGTACAGCCCGAAGTAGCGGGCGGCCGTGTCCATGTCCTTGTCGCCGCGGCCGGAGAGGTTCACGAGGATCACCGCGTCACGGCCGAGCTCGTTGCCGAGCTCGATCGCCCCCGCGAGGGCGTGCGCGGACTCGATCGCCGGGATGATGCCCTCGGTGCGCGTGAGCAGGCGCAGGGCCTGCATGGCCGCGTCGTCCGTCACCGCCCGGTAGGTCGCCCGACCGAGCGCGGCGAGCCAGGAGTGCTCGGGGCCGACGCCCGGATAGTCGAGGCCGGCGGAGATCGAGTGCGACTCGATCGTCTGGCCGTCCTCGTCCTGCAGGAGGTAGCTGCGCGCGCCGTGGAGCACGCCGGGGCGACCTTTGGAGATGGTCGCCGCGTGGCGCGGCGTCTCGACGCCCTCGCCGCCCGCCTCGAACCCGTAGAGCGCCACGTCGGCGTCGTCGAGGAAGGCGTGGAAGATGCCGATCGCGTTCGACCCGCCGCCGACGCACGCCGCGACGGCGGTCGGCAGCGCACCGGTGAGGTCGAGCACCTGCTGCCGCGCCTCCTCCCCGACGATCTTCTGGAAGTCGCGCACCATCTCGGGGAACGGGTGCGGCCCGGCGACCGTGCCGAAGATGTAGTTCGTCGTCTCGACGTTGGTGACCCAGTCGCGCATCGCGTCGTTGATCGCGTCCTTCAGCGTGCGCGACCCGGTCTTCACCGCGATGACCTCGGCGCCGAGCAGGCGCATGCGCGCGACGTTGAGCGCCTGGCGCTCGGTGTCGACCTCGCCCATGTAGATCGTGCAGTCGAGGCCGAACAGGGCGGCCGCGGTCGCGGTCGCGACGCCGTGCTGGCCCGCACCGGTCTCGGCGATGACGCGCCGCTTGCCGATCCGCTTGGTGAGCAGCGCCTGGCCGAGCACGTTGTTGATCTTGTGCGAGCCGGTGTGGTTCAGGTCCTCCCGCTTCAGGATGACGCGGGCGCCGCCGGCGTGCTCCGCGAAGCGGGGCACCTCGGTGATGATCGAGGGACGCCCGGTGTAGCTGCGACCGAGCTCGGCGAGCTCCTCGGCGAAGGCCGGGTCGAGCTTCGCCAGCGAGTACGCCTCGGAGAGCTCGTCGAGCGCCGCGACGAGCGACTCGGGCACGAAGCGCCCGCCGAACTCGCCGAAGTAGGGACCGGTCTGGGCACGAAGGGCCATGTCACACCGCCAGGAATGCAGAGAGGTTCGAGATGGGGTCGCCCGTGACGAGGGCCTCGCCCACGAGGACCGCGTCGGCGCCCGCCGCGCGGTAGTGCGCGACATCCGCCGCCGAGAGCACCGCCGACTCGGCGACCTTGATCGCCCCCGCGGGGAACCGGTCGGCGATGCGTCCGAACAGGTCGCGGTCGAGCTCGAACGTGGTCAGGTCGCGCGCGTTCACGCCGATGAGCTTCGCGCCGAGCTGCGCGGCGCGCTCGAGCTCGTCGGCGGAGTGGGTCTCGACGAGCGCCGTCATGCCGAGCTCGGTGATGAGCCCGTGGAGCTCGGCGAGCGTCGCGTCGTCGAGCACGGCGACGATGAGGAGCACGAGGTCGGCGCCGGCGGCGCGCGCCTCGAACACCTGGTAGGCCGTCGCGATGAAGTCCTTGCGGAGCACCGGCAGCGAGACCGCGGCACGCACCGACTCGAGGTCGGCCAGCGATCCGCCGAACTTCCGACCCTCGGTGAGCACGCTGATCGCGCTCGCCCCGCCGAGCTCGTAGGTCCGCGCGAGCGCGGCGGGGTCGTCGATGGTCGCGAGCGAGCCGCGCGAGGGGCTCGAGCGCTTGATCTCGGCGATGACCTTGACGTGGGCGGCGGGCGCCAGCGCGACGAGCGCGTCGAGCGCGTCGGGGCGCGCGAGGGCCGCAGCCTCGACCTCGGCCATGGGGCGGTCGACGCGACGCGCTTCGGCGTCCGCGACGGCGTTCGCGGTGAGCTCGGCGAGCACGCGTCAGTGCGCCTTGGGCGCGACCTTGTCGCCGTCGACGCCGTAGCCGGCACGGGCGAGCGCCCAACCGACGACCAGGCCGACGACGAGCAGACCGGCGGACGCCCACACGAGCCACTGCACGTCGAAGAAGAAGGCGACGGTGCCGATGGTGAAGGCGAGCAGCATGATCACCACGGCGGTCCAGGCCGCGGGCGAGTGTCCGTGGCCGGGGTCAACGTGCTCAGTGCTCATGGTGCTCCTTCTGTGCGGGGTCGGGGAAGAGTCTAGCGGGTGGCTTCGGGTCGGTCGTCGCGGTCGACCGGCTCGTCCTCGTCGGCAGCATGCGCGCCGTCCGTCGGGTCCTCGCCGCGGCTCAGGTCGTCCCACGCGTCGACGGCGCGGTCGGATGCCGGGACGGGCGACCCGTCGTCGGCCGCGACGCGCACCCCGCCGCCGTGCCGGCGCGACGTCGGCCAGGCGCGGGCGGTGGCCACGACCGCGAGGCCGGCGAGCACCACCAGGGCGCCGCCGACGACCGCGACGACCGGCCAGGGCGACGCGACGACCTCGGCGACGAGGTCGGCGGTCGAGTCGGCGCCCGCGACGCCGGTGGCGTCCGCGACCGTCGACGAGACCGCGGCCACGGGGTCGGCGATCGCGAGCGCGGCGGCGAGCACGATGCATCCGCCGAGGGCGGCGGCCAGCAGGCCGAGCACGATCCGGATCACCGGGCCGGCGATGGTCAGCGCGCCCGCGAGGGCGAGTCCGGTCAGCGCGAGCGCCGAGAGGGCGGGCGAGGCGGCCTGCCCTCCGACCTCGAGGGTCGTCGCCGCTCCAGCGGCGGCGCCGTCGACGAGCGTCGCCGAATACCACGTCTGGCTCCACGACAGGAGCGCGAGCCCCGATCCGGCGAGGATGCCGAGGATCGCGGGCAGCTTCATCCGCCGGCCGCGCACGCTCACGCCGTCTCGACGCGCCGCATGGCGTTGGCCACCGCGACCGCGCGCAAGGGCGCGGCCGCCTTGTTCACGGACTCCTGGTACTCCGACTCCGGGTTCGAGTCGGCCACGAGGCCGCCGCCCGCCTGCACGCGCGCCACGCCCCCGACGATCGTGGCCGTGCGGATGGCGATCGCGAGGTCGGCGTCGCCGCCGAACCCGAAGTAGCCGACCACTCCGCCGTACACGCCCCGCTGGGCGGGCTCGAGCTCGTCGATGATCTCGAGCGCGCGCGGCTTCGGCGCACCCGAGAGCGTGCCGGCCGGGAACGTCGCCCGGAAGACGTCGACCGCGTTCGCGTGGGGCGCGAGGTCGCCCTCGACCGACGAGACGAGGTGCATGATGTGGCTGAACCGCTCGACGCGCATGAACTCGGTGACCTCGACCGTACCGGCCGTGCACACCTTCGCGAGGTCGTTGCGCGCGAGGTCGACGAGCATGAGGTGCTCGGCCTGCTCCTTGGGGTCGGCCACGAGCTCGGCCTCGAGGTCGGCGTCGTCCTCCGGGGTCGCACCGCGCGGCTTCGATCCGGCGATGGGGTGCGTGTACACGCGTCCGTCCTCGACCTTCACGAGCGCCTCCGGCGACGAGCCCACGATCCAGAACGGCTCCCCCGCGGCATCCTCGAGGTGCAGCAGGTACATGTAGGGGCTCGGGTTCAGGCTCCGCAGCACCCGGTAGACGTCGATCGGGTGCGCCGTGGCCTCCTGCTCGAACCGCTGCGAGACGACGACCTGGAAGATGTCGCCCTCGCGGATGTACTCCTTCGAGCGCTCGACCGCGGCGAGGAAGTCGGCCTTCTCGGTGCGGTGCCGCGGCTCGGGGGCGCGGGAGAGATCGATCTCGGCGAGGTGCGCCTCGGAGGGCTGCGCGAGCGCGGCCTGCAGGCGGTCGAGCCGCGACTGGGCGTCGGCCCACAGGGCGTCGGCCGCCTCGTCGCGGTCGTTGAGCACGGATGCCACGAGCTGGACGGTGCCCGTCCGGTGGTCGATCACGACGAGCTCGGAGACGAACGCGAAGGCCTGGCCGGGCACCTCGAAGTCGGCGGGCGGGCGGTTCGGCAGGTGCTCGATCTGGCGGATCGCCTCCCAGCCGATGAAGCCGACCAGGCCCCCGGTGAGCGGCGGCGCCCCGGGCACGTCCTCGGTCTGCCACCGCAGGTAGAGGGCCTCGAGCGCGGCGAGCGGCGCGAGGTCGTCGGATGCCTCGCCGAGTGCGCGTTCGCGCGACATCCCGTAGTCGAGCCATTCGACCCGGCCGTCGCGGTCCGTGAGCACGCCGTGCGATGCCGCACCCACGAACGAGTAGCGCGACCAGATGCCGCCCTGCTCGGCGGACTCGAGGAGGAACGTGCCCGGCCGGCCGCCCGCGAGCTTGCGGTAGATGCCCACCGGCGTCTCGCCGTCGGCGAAGAGCTCGCGGACGACGGGCACCACGCGGCGGCCCGGAAGGAGCGCGGTGAAGTCCTCGAAGCGGGTCGTGGCGGTGCGGGCGGCCGTCATCGTGCGTCTCCTCCGGTCCGATCCGGGGCGGCGGTCCCGGGTGCGGTGCCCGCTCCGGCGTCCGTCGCGAGGTCGGACGCGCCGACGACGACCTGCAGCGGGTCGCCGTCGAAGCAGCTCCGCGTGCCGGTGTGGCAGGCGACGCCCACCTGCTCGACCTGCACGAGCAGCGTGTCGGCGTCGCAGTCGAGCGCGGCGGAACGGACGTACTGGGCGTGGCCCGACGTGTCGCCCTTGCGCCAGTACTCCTGCCGCGAGCGCGACCAGAACGTGACGCGACCCTCCGTGAGGGTGCGCCGCATCGCCTCGCGATCCATCCAGCCGAGCATGAGCACCTCGCCCGAGTCCCACTGCTGGATGACGGCGGGCAGGAGCCCGTCGGCGTTGAACGCCGCGCGGTCGACGGCGCCCGCATCGGGCGTCCAGGCTTCGGCGTCGCGCTCGAGTTCCTCGTCGTCGTGGTACGTCATCGCACGACCCTTCCGTCGGCGGCGAGGGCCCGCTTGACCTCGCCGATGGTGAGCTCGCCGTTGTGGAACACGGACGCCGCGAGCACGGCGTCGGCGCCGGCGGCGATGGCGGGCGCGAAGTGCTCGAGCGCCCCGGCGCCGCCCGAGGCGATCACGGGCACGCTCGAGAGGTCGTGCATGGCCCGCACGAGTTCGAGGTCGAAGCCCTGCTTGGTGCCGTCGGCGTCGATCGAGTTCACCAGCAGCTCGCCCGCGCCGAGGTCGATGGCGCGCCGCGCCCAGTCGAGGGCGTCGAGGTCGGTCTCGGTCCGACCGCCGTGCGTGGTCACGACGAAGCCGGAGCCGGTGCGATCGGAGCGCTTCACGTCGAGCGAGAGCACGCACACCTGCGCGCCGAAGCGATCGGCGATCTCGCCGATGAGCTCGGGGCGCGCGATCGCGGCGCTGTTCACGCCGATCTTGTCGGCGCCGTGGCCGAGGAGGCGCGCGACGTCGTCGGTGGAGCGGACGCCGCCGCCGACGGTGAGCGGGATGAACACCTGCTCGGCGACCCGGCGGACCATGTCGAACGTCGTCGAGCGGTCGTCGACCGTGGCGGTGACGTCGAGGAACGTGAGCTCGTCGGCGCCCTGCTCGGCGTAGCGCGCGGCGAGCTCGACGGGGTCGCCGGCGTCGCGCAGGTTCAGGAAGTTGACGCCCTTCACGACGCGGCCGCCGGCCACGTCGAGGCACGGGATCACCCGGACGGCGAGGGACATGCGCCGACCCCCTACAACCGCGCGGCGTGGATCGCGCTCACGAGGATCGCGCGCGCGCCCAGCTCGTACAGGGCGTCCATGACGTGGTTGGTCTCGACGCGCGGGATCATGACGCGCACGGCGACCCATTCGGGATCGTGCAGCGGCGACACCGTGGGCGACTCGAAGCCGGGTGCTGCGGCGGTCGCGGCCTCGAGCTTCGCCACGGGCACGTCGTAGTCGACGAGCACGTACTGGCGGGCGACGAGCACGCCCTGCAGGCGGCGCACGAGCGTCTGCGTGCCCGGCTTCTCGACGCCGGAGCCGATGAGCACGGCCTCGGAGTCGAGGATGACGGGACCGAAGATGTCGAGCCCGGCCTTGCGCAGCGTCGACCCGGTCGAGACGACGTCGGCGACGGCGTCGGCGACCCCGAGCCGGACGGCCGACTCGACCGCCCCGTCGAGCTTGACGAGCTTCGAGGTCACACCGTGACGGGCGAGGAAGTCGCCCACGAGGCCCGGATAGCTCGTGGCGACGCGCACGCCCTCGAGGTCGGCGAGGTCCGCGTACGCCCCGGGCGGGCCGGCGAACCGGAAGGTCGAGTCGCCGAAGCCGAGCGGTGCGATCTCGACGGCCTCGCTGCCCGAGTCGAGCAGCAGGTCGCGGCCGGTGATGCCGACGTCGAGGGCGCCCGAGCCGACGTAGGTCGCGATGTCGCGTGGGCGGAGGTAGAAGAACTCGACCCCGTTGCGGGGGTCGGCGACCACGAGTTCGCGCGAGTCCCTGCGGCCGGTGTACCCGGCCTCGTGGAGCATCTGCGCGGCGGTCTCGGACAGCGAGCCCTTGTTGGGCACGGCGATTCGGAGCATTCCCTGGCTTTCGTGTCGACGGAACTGATCTGCGGTCATGGCGCGATCAGAGATGTCGGTACACGTCGGCGGGCTCGAGGCCCTTGGCGAGCATCAGCACCTGCAGGTGGTACAGGAGCTGCGAGATCTCCTCAGCGGTCTCGTCGTCGCCCTGGTACTCGGCGGCCATCCACACCTCGGCCGCCTCCTCGACGATCTTCTTGCCGATGGCGTGCACGCCGGCGTCGAGCTGACGAACGGTGCCGCTGCCCTCGGGGCGGGTGCGGGCCTTGTCCTGGAGCTCGACGAAGAGGTCGTCGAAGGATTTCACCCGTCCAGACTACCGGGGTCGTCGGCGCCCTCGTGGCGGTGTGACGCGACCGCGGCACGGAGCTCGGCGATCCGCTCCTCGGGAACGCCCCGGTAGACGGCCGAACCGGCGACGAACGTGTCGGCCCCCGCCTCGGCGGCGATGCCGATGGTGTCGACCGTGATGCCGCCGTCGACCTGCAGCCAGACGTCGAGGCCTGCGGCGGCGACCGCGTCCGCGACGCGCCGGAGCTTCGGCATCGTCTCGGTGATGAACGACTGGCCGCCGAATCCCGGTTCGACGGTCATGACCAGGACCTGGTCGAACTCGGGCAGGAGGTCGAGGTACGGTGCGGCATCCGTGCCCGGCTTCAGCGCGATGCCCGCACGCGCACCGATCTGCCGGAGGTGCCGTGCGAGCGCGACCGGCTCGTTCACGGCCTCGGCGTGGAACGTGACCGACGCTGCGCCGGCCTCGGCATAGCCCGGAGCCCAGCGGTCGGGGTCGTCGATCATGAGGTGCACGTCGAGCGGGATCGGGCTGACCTGCTGCAGCCGCTGCACCATTGGCAGGCCGAAGGTGAGGTTCGGCACGAAGTGGTTGTCCATGATGTCCACGTGCACGAGGTCGGCCGTGCTGATCCGGCCGAGCTCCCGCTCGAGGTTCGCGAAGTCGGCAGCGAGGATGCTCGGGTTGATGCGCGTCGCCATGACCGCCACCCTATCGGCGGTGCGGGCCGGTCGAGCGGGTTCAGCGCTTGCGCACGAGTGCGATGAACATCGCGTCCGTGCCGTGCCGGTGCGGCCAGAGCTGAACCGTGCGTCCGTCACCGGCGAGGTCGAGCGGATGCCGCGACGCGGCCTGCACGATGGAGGCCGTGTCGAGCGGCTCGGCCGCGTCGCCCCAGCGCGCGAGCGCGCGTCCGAGGATGCCGTGCGTCTCGGCGGCGTGCGGCGAGCAGGTGACGTAGGCGAGCACCCCGCCGGGCGCGAGCGCGGCGAATGCCGCGTCGGCCAGTTCGCCCTGCAGCTCGGTGAGCTCGGCGACATCCGTCGGCGACTTGCGCCACCGGGCCTCGGGCCGGCGACGAAGCGCGCCCAGTCCCGTGCAGGGGGCGTCGAGCAGGATGCGGTCGAACCCGCCCGCCGCGTTGAGCTCGGCCGGGTCGAGCTCGCGGCCGTCGCCGACGTGGACCGCGACGTCCAGCGGGACCGGCGCCACGGCCTTCCTGACGAGTTCCGCGCGCGCCGGGACGACCTCGTTCGCGACGAGTGCGGCGCCGCCGGCCAGGGCCTCGGCGGCGAGCAGCGCGGTCTTGCCGCCCGGACCGGAGCACAGGTCGAGCCAGCGCTCGCCCGGGCGCACCGGCGCGACGCGGCTCAGTGCGAGGGCCGCGAGCTGCGAGCCCTCGTCCTGGACGCGCACGAGCCCCCCGTTCGCCCCGACGAGGTCGAACGGGGCCTCGGCGGTCAGGCCCGTCGGCGAGTAGCGGTCGGGTTCGCCCAGCTCGGCAGGATCGGCGGCGAGACCGGGCAGGGCGGTGAGGTTCACGCGCGGCGAGGCGTTGTCGGCCTCCAACAGGTCGACGAGCTCGTCGCCGCGCCCCTCGCGCTCCAGGGCGGACCGGAGCGCTCGGATCACCCAGACGGGATGCGAATGCACGGCGGCCAGGGCGGCATCCGGCGAATCGGCCTCCTCGGCCACGAGCTCCAGCCAGCCGTCGAGCTCGCGCCGTGCGACGCTGCGGAGCACGGCGTTGACGAAGCCCGCCGCGGGCGGGGCGACGCGACGCGCGAGCGCGACGGACTCGTTCACCGCCGCGTGCGTCGGCACCCGCGTCGCGAGCAGCTGGTGCGCGCCCAGCCGGAGCACGTCGAGCACGGGCGGGTCGATCGCCCCGACCTCGCGGCCGGCGGCGAGCGCGATGATCGCGTCGTACCGGCCGAGGAGCCGGAGCGTGCCGTACGTCAGCTCGGTCGCGAGCGCCGCGTCGGCCCGGCTCAGCCGCGCTCGCTCGATGCGGGTCGGCAGCAGCAGGTTCGCGTACGCGTCGGAGCCGCGCACCGCCGCGAGGACCTCGTACGCCACGAGGCGCGCCGGCGAGATCCGGTCGGCTCGCGGGCGTCCGCCGTCGCCGCGGGACGCCCCGCCCCGGCCACCGCCGCGCCTCGGGCCGCCCGATGATCGATCGGGCCCCGCGCCGCGGCGTCGATCGCCACCCTCGCCCCGTGCACCGCCGGTCGGTCGCCCGTCGCTCATCGCGCCTCCGCCCGATCGACCCCGAGGCCGCGCCACCAGTCGGCGGCCGCCATCGCGTTCCGGCCCGCCGGCTGCACGCGTCGGAGTTCCATGGCGCCGTCCGCGGTCCCGACGAGCACGCGCCGGCGCTCGAAGCGCAGTTCGCCGGGCCGGAGGTCCGGATGCACTGGGGCGTTCGCGGCCGCGCCGGGCGTCGCGGCCGCGGCATCCGTCGCGGGAACCGCCTCGAGGACCTTGAGCCGGACGCCGCCGACCTCGGTGTGCGCGCCCGGCTCGGGCGTGACCCCGCGGAACCGGGCATCGACCTCGTCGGTCGGACGGGTCCAGTCGAGCCGGGCGTCGTCGATCGAGAGTTTCGGGGCGAAGGTCGGCTCACCCGCCTGCGGCGTCGCGACGGCGGTGCCCGCGGCGATCGCGTCGACCACGTCGAGCACGAGGTCGGCCTCCGACGTCGCGAGCGACTCGAGCGCCGCACCCGCGGTCTCCCCCGGCGCGACGGGCCGCGTGCGCATTGCGTAGACGTCGCCGGCGTCGAGCTCGGGGACGAGCCGGAACACGCTCGCGCCCAGCTCGTCGTCGCCCGCGATGAGGGACCGCTGCACGGGCGCCGCGCCGCGCCAGGCGGGCAGTGCGGAGAAGTGGAGGTTGATCCAGCCGTGGGTGGGGGTCGACAGCAGCGGCTCCCGGACGAGGCCGCCGTAGGCGACCACGACGCCGAGGTCGGGGCGGAGCGCCGCGATGCGCTCGGTCGCGTCGGCGTCGAGCCGTGCCGCGTCGATCACGGGCAGCCCCAGTCGCTCGGCGGCCTGCGCGACCGGCGAGGGCGTGAGCACGCGCTTCCGGCCGAGCGGGGCCGGCGGGCGGGTGACCACGCCGACCACCTCGTGACCCGAGGCGGCGAGCGCGTCGAGGGTGGGCACGGCGACGGCGGGCGTTCCCGCGAAGACGATCCGGAGGTGGGGCACACCCCATTGTCCCAGTGTCACGGCAGCTCCGGATCGTCCATCCGGACGCGGACGACGGGCGGGCGCCCCGGACGTCGGCCGGCGACCGGGCGACGGCGTTCGGTCGCGGCGCGGATCGCCTCGCCCTTCAAGGCCTGCGCGACCTCGGTGCCGAGGCCGTAGCCGAAGCGGACGATCGCGCGCTCGAGCCCGTCGTCGCCGGTCGGGGTCGGCCCGAGCACGTCGACCCCCTCGATGCCGCCCACGCGCTCGAGCGCCCCGGCGAGCCGCTCGCGCGACGAGGCGACCGAGGCCATCCGCACCGCGGGCGGGAACCGCAGCGTGCGGCGCGTCTCGAGCTCCTCCGCGGCCCACGCAGATTGGCGCCAGGTCGCGAGCGCGGTGCCGAGCGCGCCGCCGACGCCCACGAGGAACACGGGGGCGCCGGGTGCGGCGAGCGCGGCCGCGTTCGACCACCAGCGCAGGCAGTCCTCGGCGACGCGGAGCGACTCCCGCAGCAGCATCCGCTCGCCGTCGAGCAGCAGGACGGCACGGTAGCCGCCCTCGGCGAACGGCTCGGCGCCGCGCGTGGCGACCACGAGCTGCGGATCGGCGCCCACCCGGAGGATCGGTCGCTCGCCGTCGGAGACGACGACGCGGGACCGCGGGAAGGCACGGCCGAGTTCCTCGGCGGTGCGGGTGGCACCGACGACCGCGGCCCGGAGCTTCGTGCCCTCGCAGACGCCGCACCGCCACGTGGTCGCGACCGTGCCGCACAGCGTGCACGCGGGGGCCCGGCCGCCCCTGGGCACAGCGAGCGCCCCACCGCAGGCCGTGCACCGGGCGGGCTCCCGGCAGCGGTCGCACACGAGCATGGGCGTGTGCCCGGGCCGGGCGACCTGGACGAGCACCGGGCCGTCGGCGATCGCGGACTGCGCCTCGCGCCACGCCGCCGACGGAATGCGCGCGCCGCCGGACTCGGGCGCCGCCTGCTGGTCGGTGAGCACCACGCGCGGCCGAGCGCCGCGTCGCAGCGGCACGTCGTGGACCCAGCCGAGCTCGACGAGCCGCTGCACCTCGACGCTCCGCGTGTGCGCGACGAACGCGAGCGCGGCCCCCGACTGCTCCTGCCGGATGAGGGCGGCGTCGCGGCTGTGGACGCCCGGCGCGAGCGGCTCGGACTGGAGGGGGTCGCCGTCGTCGACGACCACGATGAGCCCGAGTCGGGCCGCCGGCGCGTAGACCGTCGACCGGCTGCCGATCACGATGCGTGCGGCATCCCCCGTCGCGTCGAGGAACGCGCGGTACCGGGCCGGGCCGGTCTGCCGGGCGTCGGTCCGCAGCACGCGCCGAGCGTCGACGAACTCGGCGAGGGCGGCCTCGAGCTGCTCCTGGTCGCGGTAGTCCGGGACGGCGACGATCGTCGACCGGTCGTTCGCGAGCACGTACGCGGCGGCCTGCGCCACGGTCCTGGCCCAGCCGCCGACCCAGGCCCCCGAGGACAGTCGGATCGGTCGCGCGTCGGCGGCCAGCGCCATCCGCTCGCCCGCCGCGAGGCCGCGCTCGATGCGGCCCGGCTCGTACCCGTCGATCCTGCCGGGCGCGTCGGGCAGCGGCCCCGCATCCGGCTCGGCCGACCGCCACGCCTTCTCGGCGCGGACGTAGCGCGCGGGGATCGCGATACGGAGGATGTCGCTCGCGTTGCCCGCCGCCCGATCGGCCGCCGCGCGCGCGAGGCGCCAGACGTCGGGGGTGAGCGCCGGGACGTCGGAGACGACGTCGTCGAGTTCGCTGAGCTCGCCCCGGTACGCCGAACGCTCGGCCAGCTCCACGATCCAGCCCGCCGCGACGCGACCGCCCGAGCGGAGCGGCACGCGCACCCGCACCCCGGGCAGGGCGGCGTCGGCCAGGCGTGCCGGCACGCGGTAGTCGAACAGCTGGTCGAGCTGCGGCAGCGGCGAGTCGACGAGGACGCGCGCCACCGGCCGAACGGCCACCTCAGCGCCCGCCGGCCACGTCAGAGCCCGGCGGCCGCGCGCAGGTCGTCGACGCGGTCGAGCCGCTCCCAGGTGAAGTCGGGCAGCTCACGGCCGAAGTGGCCGTAGGTCGCCGTCTTCGCGTAGATCGGGCGCAGCAGGTCGAGGTCGCGGATGATCGCGGCCGGCCGGAGGTCGAACACCTCGCGGATCGCCTCGGTGATGCGCTCCTCCGGCAGGTGGCCGGTCCCGAACGTCTCGACGTAGAGACCGACGGGCGCCGCGGCGCCGATGGCGTAGGCGACCTGCAGCTCGAGCCGGTCGGCGAGGCCCGCGGCGACCGCGTTCTTCGCGACCCAGCGCATGGCGTACGCCGCCGAGCGGTCGACCTTCGACGGGTCCTTGCCGCTGAAGGCGCCGCCGCCGTGGCGGCTCGCGCCGCCGTAGGTGTCGATGATGACCTTGCGGCCGGTGAGCCCGGCATCGCCCTGCGGACCGCCGATCTCGAACCGGCCGGTCGGGTTGATGAGCACCTTCAGCTCGGGGCGCGCGAGCTCGACCCGGTCGAGCGTCGGACGGATCACGAGCTCCTCGACCTCGGCGCGGAGCTGCTCGGTCGACACCGTCGGGGAGTGCTGGGTCGAGAGCACGACCGTCTCGATGGTGCGCGCGGTCTGCCCCTCGTAGCCGATGGTGACCTGCGTCTTGCCGTCGGGGCGGAGGTAGTCGAGTTCGCCCCGTTTGCGGACCTCGGCGAGGCGCTCGGCGAGGCGGTGCGCGATCCAGATCGGCACGGGCATGAGCTCGGGCGTCTCGCGCACGGCGTAGCCGAACATGATGCCCTGATCGCCCGCGCCCTGGCGGTCGAGCGCGTCGACGCTCGCGCCCTCGCGCGTCTCGAATGCGTCGTCGACGCCCTGTGCGATGTCGGGCGACTGCGCGCCGATCGAGACCGAGACGCCGCACGAGCGGCCGTCGAACCACACGTCGGACGAGTCGTAGCCGATCGAGGTGATCCGCTCCCGCACGATCGCCGGGATCTCGACGTACCCCTCGGTCGAGACCTCGCCCGCGACATGCACGAGGCCCGTCGTCACGAGCGTCTCGACCGCGACGCGCGCCCCCGGGTCGACCGTGAGCAGCGCGTCGAGGATCGCGTCGGAGACCTGGTCGCAGATCTTGTCGGGGTGGCCCTCGGTCACGGACTCGGAGGTGAACTGGCGCAGGGCGCTCATGCGGGGTGGGTGTCCTTCGTGGTGGGCTCGGAGCCGGGCGCGAGGCGCGCGGCGATGACATCGAGGATGGCGTGCGCCACCGACATCTTGGTGCCGGATGCCTCGGCCGCGACGGCGTCGTCGGCGCCGATCACGCTCACGGCGTTCTCATCGGCGGCGAAGCCGTGGTTCCAGCCGACGCGGTTGACGACGAGCAGGTCGGCGCCCTTCGCCCGGCGCTTGGCCCGCCCGAGATCGAGCAGGCGCGCCGGGTCGGACTCGGTCTCGGCCGCGAAGCCGACGAGCACGGTCCCGTCGTGCGGCGCGGCACCGAGCCCCGCGAGGATGTCGGGGTTCCGGACCAGCTCGAGCGACATCGTCTCCTGCCCGTCGACCTTCTTGATCTTCGCGTCGCTCACGTCGGCGGGGCGGAAGTCCGCGACCGCCGCGGCCATCACGACCGCGTCCGCGCCGGCCGCGGCCGCGGTCACGGCCTCCTGCAGCTCGAGCGCGGTCGAGACCGGCACCACGCGGCATCCGCCGGGCGAGGCGACCTCGAGGTTCGCCGCGACGAGCGTGACCTCGGCGCCGCGTGCCGCGGCCGCCTCGGCGATCGCGACGCCCTGCTTGCCGCTCGAGCGATTGCCGAGGAAGCGCACGGGGTCGAGCGGCTCGCGCGTGCCGCCCGCGGTGACGACGATGCGCCGACCGGCGAGGTCGCCGACGGATGCCGCGGCCGGCGCCCCGGCGGCGAGCCCGTGACGATGGGCGACCTCGAGCGCCGCCGCGACGATCGCGTCGGGCTCCTCGAGCCGTCCCGGGCCGCTGTCGGCGCCCGTGAGCTGCCCGACGGCAGGGCCGACGATCGCGACCCCGCGTTCGCGGAGCGTGGCGATGTTCGCCTGCGTGGCCGGGTTCCGCCACATCTCGGTGTGCATCGCCGGGGCGATGACGAGCGGCGCCTCGCTCGCGAGGACCGTGTTGCCGAGCAGGTCGTCGGCGAGGCCGGTCGCGAGCTTCGCGATCGAGTTCGCGGTCGCGGGCGCGATCACGATGAGGTCGGCCGCCTGCCCGATCGCGACGTGGCGCACCTCGGCGACGCCCTCGAAGAGGTCGACGTGCACCGGGTTGCGCGAGATCGCCTCGAGCGTCGGGCGCCCGACGAACCGCAGCGCCGACTCCGTCGGCACCACGTGCACGTCGTGGCCCGCGAGGACCAGCGACCGCACCACCGACACGGCCTTGTACGCCGCGATGCCGCCGGTGATGCCGACGACGATGTTCAGCGGCATCCGGGCCTGCCGGCTACTCGCCGATCGGGCGGAGGCGCAGCTTGTCCTCGTTGACCTCGTGGAGGGCGACCGAGAGGGGCTTGTCGTCGATCGACGAGTCGACCAGCGGGCCGACGTTGTCGAACAGGCTGCCCTCGTGCAGGTCGGCGTAGTAGTCGTTGATCTGGCGCGCCCGCTTGGAGGCGAAGATGACCAGCTGGTACTTCGAGTCGACCTTCGACAGCAGGTCGTCGATCGGCGGGTCGATGATGCCGGACAGCTTCTCAGCCATGGAGGGACTCCTTCAGGTGGGGCGCACTCGACGTGCGCGGAAGATCGTGGCGCGAGGCAGGCTGACGCCGACCCCGGCGAGGCCGCATCAAGTCTACGACCTTTTGCGCGGCCTCGCGGACCTCGTGGTTGACGACCTGGTGGTCGAACTCCTCGACTGCGGCCAGTTCCACCTTCGCGGTCTCGAGCCGGCGCTGCTGTTCGGCGGGGCTCTCCGTGCCCCGGCCGACGAGCCGGCGGACCAGTTCGTCCCAGGTCGGCGGCAGCAGGAACACGAGCGTCGCCTCGGGCATCGCCCGGCGGACCGACCGCGCGCCCTGGATGTCGATCTCGAGCAGGACGCTGTTGCCCGCGGCGATCGCCTCCTCGACGGCGCGGCGCGGCGTGCCGTAGCGGTACGCGTTGTGCACGGTGGCCCATTCGAGCAGCTCGCCGGCCTCGACCATCCGGTCGAACTCGTCGTCGGAGACGAAGAAGTAGTGCTCGCCCTCGACCTCGCCGGGACGCGGCGCGCGCGTCGTCGCCGAGACGGAGAGCTTGACGTCAGGGTGGTGCTCGCGGATGTAGCCCGCGACCGTGCCCTTGCCGACGGCCGTCGGCCCGGCGAGCACGACGAGCCGGTCCCCCGTTCCGCCGTGGTCGGCGACCCAGCCCGCGGTGAACTCGCGCAGGCGCCGGCGCTGGAGCCGGCCGAGCCCGCCCAGCCGCTTGGAGTTCGCGATCTGGAGCTCCTCCATGATCCGGGCGCACTTGGTCTGGCCGATCGCGGGGATCGAGGTCAGGAACTCCGACACGCGCAGGCGGCCCTCGACGCCCTCGGGCTCGTCGTAGGCCACGCGGAGCACGTCGAGCGGGCTGCGCACGCCCTCGGCGATGTCGTGCTTCACGGCGGCGCGGGCGCGGCGGGCCGCGACGGCGGCGCGCGAGGCCGCGACCCGGTCGACCTCGGGCGGTGCGGATGCCGCGGTGCGGTCAGACATCGAGCGCTCCCACCTCGTTGGCGCGACGCGAGATCGCGTCGGCGATGCCGTCGGGGCCGGCGGCGAGCAGGCCGCGGCTGTCGGTCAGGATCGCTCCCGGTGCGAGCGCGCCGAGCCGTGCCGGCACGTCGCGGAGCTCGCCGCCCTGGAAGCCGATGCCCGGCACGAGCACGGGCACGCGAGGGCGCGCGTCGCTCGAGACGTCGATGCCGAACTCCTCGGGCACGATGGTCGCGCCGAGCACGACTCCGATCGAGCCGAACGGGCGCTCGTCGGCGCCGTCCCGGCTCCGGTTCCACTGATCCACACCCGACACGATGGCACCCGCCACCGACGACCCCTCGCGGCTCGACCCCTGCAGCACGGCCTGCTGGATGGCGGCCGCCTCGGGGTTGGAGGTCGCCGCGACGACGAACAGGCCCGCCTGCGCGGCCTCGGCCTGGCGCATGACGCCCTCGATCGATCCGAGGCCCTGGTATGCGTAGATGGTCATGGCGTCGGCGCGGAGCGGCGAACCCGGCGAGAGCCACGCCTGGCCGTACGCCTCGACGGTCGAGCCGATGTCGCCGCGCTTGACGTCGGCGATCGTGAGGAGGCCGGCGTCGCGAGCGAGGTCGAGCACGCGCTCGAGCGCGGCGTAGCCGGCCGACCCGTGGCGCTCGAAGAACGACACCTGCGGCTTCACGATCCCGACGCGGCCGGCCGCGGCATCCACGACCCGCAGGCCGAACTCGCGGACGCCGGCGCCGGTGTCGGGCAGGCCCCACTCGTCGAGCAGCCACGCGTGGGGATCGATGCCGACGCAGAGACGCCCGCGCGTGCCGAACGCCGCGTCGAGGCGATCGCCGAACGAGTCGGCCCCGTTCACGCGACCACCTCTGCGGCGCGACGCCGGGCGTACTCCTGCAGGCTCGTCACGTCGAAGCCGCCGTCGTTCACGTCGAGCGACGCGACCGCCGCCGAGAGCTCCGCGATGGTCGTGAACAGCGGGATGTCGGCCGCCACCGCCGCGGCGCGGATCTCGTAGCCGTCCGCACGCGCCGAGCGACCGCTCGGGGTGTTGACGACGACGTCGATCTCGCCGCGGTGGATGAGCTCGACCACCGAGGTCGCGTCCTCCCCCTGCTTCTCGCTGTACTTCAGCACCACGTCGGCCGCGATGCCGTTGCGGCGGAGCACCTCGGCGGTGCCCTCGGTCGCGACGAGCTCGTACCCGAGCTGCTGCATCCGGAGCACCGGCAGGATGATCGCGCGCTTGTCGCGGTCGGACACCGAGACGAACACGCGGCCCGACAGCGGCATCCCGCCATAGGCGGCGAGCTGGCTCTTCGCGAAGGCGCGCGGGAAGTCGCGGTCGATGCCCATGACCTCGCCCGTCGAGCGCATCTCCGGGCCGAGCACGGAGTCGACCATGATGCCCTCGCGCGTGCGGAAGCGGTGGAACGGCAGGACGGCCTCCTTGACCGCGACCGGCGCGTCGAGCGGCACCCGCGAACCGTCGACCTCGGGCAGCAGGCCCTCGGCGACGAGATCGCGGATCGAGTCGCCGACCATGATGCGCGACGCCGCCTTCGCGAGCGGGATCCCGAGCGCCTTCGACACGAACGGCACGGTGCGGCTCGCGCGCGGGTTCGCCTCGAGCACGTAGAGCACGCCCGCGCCGATCGCGAACTGGACGTTGAGGAGGCCCCGGACGCCGATGCCCTCGGCGATCGCCCGGGTGGCCTCGCGCACGCGGTCGACCTCGGCGCGGCCGAGCGTGACCGGCGGCAGGGTGCAGCTCGAGTCGCCCGAGTGGATGCCGGCCTCCTCGATGTGCTCCATGACGCCGCCGACGTACAGCTCGGTGCCGTCGTAGAGCGCGTCCACGTCGATCTCGATCGCGTCGTCGAGGAAGCGGTCGACGAGCAGCGGGTGGGTGGGGCCGACGATGCCCTGGTCCTCGATGCGCGCGAAGTAGTCGACGAGCGAGGCGGTGTCGTACACGATCTCCATGCCGCGGCCGCCCAGCACGTAGCTCGGGCGGACGAGCACCGGGTAGCCGATCTGCTCGGCCACCTGGACGGCGCCCGCGAGCTCGGTCGCGGTGCCGTTCCGCGGGGCGAGCAGACCGGCGGCGTCGAGGATGCCGGCGAACTGGCCGCGCTCCTCGGCGAGGTCGATCGCCTCCGGGCTCGTGCCGAGGATCGGCACGCCCGCCGCCTCCAGGCCCTTCGCGAGCCCCAGCGCGGTCTGCCCGCCGAGCTGCACGATGACGCCGACGAGCTCGCCCGACTGCGACTCGGCGTGGATGACCTCGAGCACGTCCTCGAGCGTGAGCGGTTCGAAGTAGAGCCGGTCGCTCGTGTCGTAGTCGGTCGACACGGTCTCGGGGTTGCAGTTGATCATGATCGTCTCGAACCCGGCGTCGGAGAGCGCGAACGACGCGTGCACGCACGAGTAGTCGAACTCCACGCCCTGGCCGATGCGGTTCGGCCCCGAACCGAGGATGACCACCTTGCGACGGTCGCTCGGCGCGACCTCGGTCTCGAGGTCGTAGCTCGAGTAGTGGTATGGCGTGAGCGCCGGGAACTCGCCCGCGCACGTGTCGACGGTCTTGAACACCGGGCGGATGCCGAGGATGTGGCGCACCTCGCGGGCGTCGGCCTCGCCGAAGCCCCGGAGCTGGCCGATCTGCGCGTCCGAGAACCCGTGGTCCTTCGCCAGCAGCAGGGTGTCGGTGTCGAGCGCCTCGGCCGCGGCGACGTGCTCGGCGACCTCGTTGATGAGCACGATCTGGTCGAGGAACCAGGGGTCGATCTTCGTGGCCTCGAACGCCTGCTCGATCGAGGCGCCCTTGCGGAGCGCCTGCTGCACGAGCACGATCCGGCCGTCGGTCGGCACCGTGACCGCCTCGAGCAGCTCGTCGACCGAGCGGGACTCGTCCTCCCAGTGGAAGCTCGATCCGCGCTTCTCGAGCGAGCGGAGGGCCTTCTGCAGCGCCGTCGAGAAGTTCCGGCCGATCGCCATGGCCTCGCCGACCGACTTCATGGTGGTCGTGAGCGTCGGGTCGGCGGCCGGGAACTTCTCGAACGCGAACCGCGGCACCTTCACGACGATGTAGTCGAGCGTGGGCTCGAAGCTCGCCGGCGTGACCTTCGTGATGTCGTTCGGGATCTCGTCGAGGCGGTAGCCGATGGCGAGCTTCGCGGCGATCTTCGCGATCGGGAAGCCCGTGGCCTTCGACGCGAGCGCCGACGAGCGGGAGACGCGCGGGTTCATCTCGATGACGATCACGCGCCCGTTCGACGGGTCGACGGCGAACTGGATGTTGCACCCGCCGGTGTCCACGCCGACGGCGCGGATGATGTCGATGCCGATGTCGCGCAGCTTCTGGTACTCGCGGTCGGTCAGGGTGAGCGCCGGCGCGACCGTGATCGAGTCGCCCGTGTGCACGCCGACCGGGTCGACGTTCTCGATCGAGCAGACCACGACGGTGTTGTCGTGCGTGTCGCGCATGAGCTCGAGCTCGTACTCCTTCCAGCCGAGGATCGACTCCTCGAGGAGCACCTCGGTGGTCGGCGAGTCGTGCAGGCCCTGCGTCACGATGCGGACGAGGTCCTCCTCGGTGTACGCGAAGCCCGAGCCGAGGCCGCCCATGGTGAACGACGGACGGACGACGAGCGGATAGCCGAGGTCGAGCGCGAACTCCTTCGCCTGCTCGAGCGTCGTGGCCACGTGCGAGCGGGCGACGTCGGCGCCCGCCTCGATCACGAGGTCCTTGAAGAGCTGACGGTCCTCGCCCTTGCGGATGGCGTCGACCTTCGCGCCGATGAGCTCGACGCCGTGCTTGTCCAGGATGCCGGCGTCGTGCAGGGCGATCGCGGCGTTCAGCGCGGTCTGGCCGCCGAGCGTCGGGAGCACCGCGTCGGGGCGCTCCTTGATGATGATCGACGCGATCACCTCGGGGGTGATCGGTTCGACGTAGGTGGCGTCGGCGAAGTCGGGGTCGGTCATGATCGTGGCCGGGTTCGGGTTCACGAGGATGACCCGGACGCCCTCCGCGCGGAGGACCCGGCACGCCTGGGTGCCCGAGTAGTCGAACTCGGCCGCCTGGCCGATGACGATCGGGCCGGACCCGATGACGAGGACGGAGGTGATGTCGTCGCGCTTGGGCATCAGCGGGTGGACTCCTTGCTCGCGATGACCATGTCGCGGAAGCGGTCGAAGAGGTAGTTGGCGTCGTGCGGGCCGGCCGCCGACTCGGGGTGGTACTGCACCGAGAACGCGGGGATGTCGAGGCAGTTGAGGCCCTCGACGACGTCGTCGTTGAGGTCGACGTGGCTGACCTCGACGCGACCGAAGCCCTGGCTGGACTCGCTGATCGCGTCGGTCGGCGCGGCGACGGCGAAGCCGTGGTTGTGCGCGGTGATCTCGACGCGGCCGGTGGACCGGTCGAGCACCGGCTGGTTGATCCCGCGGTGGCCGAACGGCAGCTTGTACGTGTCGAAGCCGAGCGCGCGCCCGAGCAGCTGGTTGCCGAAGCAGATGCCGAAGTACGGCAGGCCGGCGCGGAGCGACTCGCGGAGCAGCTCGACGTGGCGTTCCGACGCGCTCGGGTCGCCGGGCCCGTTGGAGAAGAACAGCGCGTCGGGCTCGAGCGCGAGCACGTCGTCGGCCGTCACGGTCTGCGGCAGCACGTGCACGTCGAAGCCCCGCTCGGCGAGGTAGTTCAGCGTGGACGTCTTGACGCCGAGGTCGAGCACGGCCACCGAGCCGACGCGCTCGCCCGTCGCGGGCAGCGTGTAGCGCTCGCCCGTCGAGACCGCGCCGGAGAGGTTGCGGCCGGCCATCTGCTCGCCGGACTGCACGAGCTCGAGCTGCTCGCCGTGCGAGAGGTATGACTCCTCGCCCGAGAACACGCCCGCGCGCATCGCCCCGAGCGAGCGGATGTGCCGGGTCACCGCGCGCGTGTCGATGCCGCTGATGCCGACGATCCCGGCGGCGGCGAGGTCGTCGTCGAGGCTCCGCTGCGAGCGGAAGTTCGACACGACCCGGGAGGGATCGCGCACGACGAAGCCGGCGACCCAGATGCGCGCGGACTCCATGTCCTCGTCGTTCATGCCCGTGTTGCCGATGTGCGGCGCGGTCATGAGCACGATCTGGCCCGCGTACGACGGGTCGGTCAGCGTCTCCTGGTAGCCCGTCATGCCGGTCGCGAAGACGGCCTCACCGAGGGTCCGCCCGCGCGCGCCGTACGCGCGGCCCTCGTACCGGGTGCCATCCTCGAGCACGAGCACGGCTCGGGTGAGGTCGATCGCGGCGGCGGGCGCCTGCTCGTCGACGGTGGTCGGGGTCTCAGTCATCCGAGGCCTCGCTCTCTGCTTCTGCATCCGGCTGCGGCGCGGCGGGCGCCGCAGCGATCTCGTTCACGGCGGCCACGAACCGGGCGGAATCGCCCGGGTACCGGCACCGCAGGTAGCTGTCGACCCGCGTCGGAACCTCGGGCTCCGACCGGTCGTCGACGATCCAGGTGAGGGCGACGAGGCCCTCGGGCTCGACCCCGCGATCGATCGCGTAGGTCGCGGTCCCGGCCGCCGCGATGCGGTCGGCCGGGATGAAGCTCGGGCGCTCGCCGGCGATGCGCAGCAGCACGCCCCGGCGGTGCACCTCGACGCGCGCGGAGCCGCGGAACGCGAGCCCCTCGACGGCGAGCCGTTCGAGCGGTTCGTGCTCGGGCGTGGTCGCGACGTACAGCGCCTCGACCTCGAGGGTCGTGGTGCCCGGGTCGGCGGGCGGCGCGTAGGCCGCGAGCGACTCGTCGCGGACGGTACGGCGCCGCCACGAGCGCCACATCAGCCAGGCGGCGACGCCGACGATCGCGACGGCGACGAGCGCGCCGATCCAGCGGCTATCCATGCGGACCCCCCGCGGCGAGGCGAGCCGAGGCCGCGGCGACCTCGTCGGCCGGCCGGACGACGCCGTCGAGCAGCGTGGGCACGCCGCGGTGGAAGGTCGCGACGACCCGACCCGGGAGGGTACGGCCGAGGTAGGGCGAGTTGACGCTGCGCCCGGCGAGCCGGTCGGTGCCGAACTCGGCCGACGCCGCCGGATCGACGAGCGTCAGCTCGGCGCCCGAACCCGCGGCGACGGGATCGCCGTGGCCGGCGAGCCGGCCGATGCGCGCCGGCGTCTCGGAGAGCACGCGCGCGACATCCGCCCAGCCCAGGAGCCCGGTGTCGACCATGGTCGCCTGCACGACCGACAGCGCCGACTCGAGGCCGACCATGCCGTTCGCGGCAGCGTCCCACTCGGACTCCTTCGCCTCGACGGGGTGCGGGGCGTGGTCGGTCGCGACGATGTCGATCGTGCCGTCGGCGAGCGCGGCGCGCAGCGCCTCGACGTCCTCCTGGCGCCGCAGCGGCGGGTTGACCTTGTACCGCGGGTCGTAGCCCGCGACGAGGTCTTCCGTCAGCAGCAGGTGGTGGGGCGTCACCTCGGCGGTGACGTCGATGCCGCGAGCCTTCGCCCAGCGGATGACCTCGACCGAGCCGGCGGTGGAGACGTGGCACACGTGCAGGCGCGAGCCGACGTGCTCGGCGAGCAGGACGTCGCGCGCGATGATCGACTCCTCGGCGACCGCGGGCCATCCGGCGAGGCCGAGTTCGCCCGAGAGCGCGCCCTCGTTCATCTGCGCGCCCTGCGTGAGCCGCGGCTCCTGCGCGTGCTGCGCGATGACGCCGTCGAACGCCTTCACGTACTCGAGCGCGCGGCGCATGAGCAGCGGGTCGAAGACGCAGAACCCGTCGTCGCTGAAGACCCGCACCCGGGCCCGCGAGGCGGCCATCGCGCCGAGCTCGGCGAGCCGCTCGCCCGTGAGGCCGACCGTGACGGCGCCGATCGGCTGCACGGTCGCGTAGCCCGCGGCCTCGCCGAGCGAGAGCTCCTGCTCGACGACGCCCGCGGTGTCGGCGACGGGGAACGTGTTCGCCATCGCGAAGACCGCGGTGAAGCCGCCGGCGGCGGCCGCCTGCGTCCCGGTGAGCACGGTCTCGCTCTGCTCGTAGCCCGGCTCGCGCAGGTGCGTGTGCAGGTCGACGAGGCCGGGGAGGGCGACGAGCCCGTCGGCGTCGACCACCGTCGCCCCCGCGGCATCCGCCACGGTGCCGACCTCGGCCATGCGCCCGCCGTCGAGCAGGAGATCGGCGCGCTCCCCCGTGGGCAGGGTCGCGCCGCGGATCAGGAACGACTCGCTCATCGGGTCTCCCCCCGTTCGCCGGACAGCAACAGGTAGAGGGCGGCCATTCTCACTGATACTCCGTTCGCGACCTGCTCGCGCACCGTCGACTGCGTGGAGTCGGCGGCGCGGGCGGCGATCTCGAGCCCGCGGTTCATCGGGCCCGGATGCATGACCATCGTAGTCTCGGGAAGCTGGGCGAACCGGTGGTCGTCGAGCCCCCAGGTGCGCGCGTATTCGCGGCTGTTCGGGAAGAACGCGCCGTGCATGCGCTCCGCCTGGATGCGGAGCATCATGACGACGTCGGGTCCGCCGGCGAGCGCCCGGTCGAGGTCGTACTCGATCGTCGCGGGCCAGCCCGACACGTCGACCGGCACGAGCGTCGGCGGCGCCACGAGCGTGACGTGGGCGCCGAGCGTCTCGAGCAGCCACACGTTCGAGCGCGCGACGCGCGAGTGCAGGATGTCGCCGACGATCACGACGCGGACGCCGTCGAGGTCGCGCCCCCGGGAGGCGCCGCCGTGCAGGCGTCGACGCATCGTGAAGGCGTCGAGCAGCGCCTGCGTGGGGTGCTCGTGCGTGCCGTCGCCGGCGTTGACGACGCCTGCGTCGATCCATCCGCTCGTCGCCAGGGTGAACGGCGCGCCCGACGACGGGTGGCGGATGACGACGCCGTCGGCGCCCATCGCCTGCAGCGTCTGCGCGGTGTCCTTCAGCGACTCGCCCTTCGAGACGCTCGAGCCCTTCGCGCTGAAGTTGATGACGTCGGCCGAGAGCCGCTTCGCGGCGGCCTCGAACGAGATGCGCGTCCGGGTGGAGTCCTCGAAGAAGAGGTTCACGACCGTGCGGCCGCGGAGCGTCGGCAGCTTCTTGACCTCGCGCTCCTGGACCGCCGCCATGTCCTCCGCCACGTCGAGCAGGGTGATGGCCCCGTCGCGCGAGAGGTCGCGGGTGCTGAGCAGGTGCCTCACTCGTCGCCCCCCTCGATCGTGACGGCGTCCTCGCCGTCGATCTCGGCGAGGCGCACGTTGATGCGCTCGCGCGCGGAGCTCGGCAGGTTCTTGCCGACGTAGTCCGCGCGGATCGGGAACTCGCGGTGGCCGCGGTCGACGAGCACCGCGAGGCGCACGGCGCGGGCGCGGCCGAGGTCGGCGAGCGCGTCGAAGGCGGCGCGGATGGTGCGACCCGAGTAGAGCACGTCGTCGACGAGGACGACGATCCGCCCGTCGATGCCGTCGCCCGGCACCTCGGTCGGGTGCGGGGCGCGCACGGGGTTGCGACCCAGGTCGTCCCGGTACATCGTCACGTCGAGCGCCCCGGCGGACACGTCGACGCCGGCGATCCGGGAGACGATCCGGGCGAGTCGTTCGGCCAGCACCACGCCGCGCGTGGGGATGCCGAGGAGGATGAGATCGTCGGCGCCGCGATTGGCTTCGAGGATCTCGTGGGCGATGCGGGTCAGCGCCCGCTCGAGGTCTGCCTGCTGGAGCACGGTGCGCACAGCGGTGCGGACTCCCTTCTCCGCCTCACGGGACGGGCTTCAAGGTTGTCGGTCGATCGATCCTACCAGCGAGCGCCGGATGGCTCGTGCCGGACCGCGCACACGACGGAGGGGGCGGGACGCGTCGCGTCCCGCCCCCTCCCGCTGTCGGATGGCTGCGGCCTCACTGCGTTCCCGCCCGGCCGCGCAGGACCCGGGAGGCGATGACGAGCGCCGCGGCGATCAGCACGACGTTCTTGGCCACGTACTGGCCGAGGAGCGTCGGGCCGTCGACGGAGACCAGCTGGTCGGTGAAGAACACGATCGGCGAGAGGATGCCGACGAACGCGACGGCGAGGACGACGAGCCCGAGCCGGGCGAACCGGCCCGAGATCAGCAGCAGGCCGGCCGTGGTCTCGATGACGGCGGTGAGCACGAGGGCGAGCTGCCCGCCGACGAGGCCGAACGTGAGCACGCCCCAGGTGGCCTCGACGAGCGGCTCGAGCGGGCTGGCACCGGGGATGAACTTCAGGGCGCCGAAGACGACGAACACGGCGCCGAGCACGACGCGGAGGGCGGGGATGCTCCAGCGCTCGAGGAACGCCTTGAGCGCTCCCTCGGCGTCGGCGAAACGGGCGGCGAGCGATCGGTGGCCGGCCGAGCGGCGGGTGCCGGCCTGCGTGAGGCCGTGGGCGGAGATGGTGGTCATGGCGGAGGTGCTCCTTCCAGAGCGGGGTCGATGCTGGGTGGCGGATGTCGCGGAATGCGACGTCTCCCAGTGAACGACCGGAGCCGATCCCCCGGATCAGTGCCCGCGCTTGAACGCACGGAGGGGCACCCCCGTTTCCGCGCGCGGGCACGCCCGGGGCGGGCCTCAGGGTGAGCCCGCGGTGCACCCCCGTACGGGGGATCCCGTCCCCGATCGCTGGCGGCGCGCGTGCGGCCCGTGCTGCAATGGCACATGGCCGACGTCATGATCGCCGTCATGCCCTTCGCGGGTCACGTCGCACCGCTCGCGGCCGTGACCTCCGCCTTCGTCGACGCGGGCCACCGGGTCCGCGTCTACACGGGGCGGGCCTACGCCGACCGGTTCATCGCGCTCGGCGCCGAGTTCGTCCCGTGGACCGCGGCGCCCGACTTCGACGAGCACGACATCGCCGCGACGTTCCCCGCCCTGCGCGAACGGAAGGGTCCGCGACAGCTGCTCGCCAACGTCGAGCACCTCTTCGTCGGAACCGGGGCGGGGCAGGGCGACGACCTCGTCGCGGCGTATCGCGAGCGGCCCTGGGATGTCATCGTCGCCGACGGGTTGAGCCTCGGGACGCACTTCGCCGCGGAGCGGACCGGCACGCCCTCGGTCACGGTGAGCATCGTCCCGCTCTCGATCCCGACGCCGGAGCTCCCGCCGCCGATCCTCCCGCTCCGGCCGGCCCGGGGACCGCTCGGCCGGGTCCGCGATCGGGTCCTGAATGCGACGTTGGCCCTGGCGGCCCGTGGCATCAAGCGAGCGTACGACGCGCAACGCGAGGCGTCCGGGTTGCCGCCGACCGACGCCCCCCTCGACGCCGCGTGGCACTCCCCCGACCTCGTGTGCGCGTCGGGCGTGCCCGAACTCGAGTTCCCGCGCTCCGGCTGGCCCGTGCGGATCGAGTTCGTGGGGGCGCTCGCGCCGACCGGATCGATCCGGCCCGAGCCTCCCGCCTGGTGGGCCGACCTGCCGGAGGGCCGGCCGATCGTGCACGTGACGCAGGGCACGCTCAACGTCGACCCCGACGACCTCATCCGTCCGGCCTTCGCCGCACTCGGCAGGCAGCCCGTGTCGATCGTGGCGACGACGGGTCGCGCGGACGCGCCGACCCTGCCGTTCCCGGCGCCGCCGAACGCCTACGTGGCGGGCGTCGTCGACTACGCGGAACTGCTGCCCCGCCTGAACGCGATGGTCACCAACGGCGGGTGGGGCGGCGTGCTGGCGGCGCTCTCGCACGGGATCCCGCTCATCGTCGCGGGCGGGGACATCGACAAGCCCGTCATCGCCGCGCGCGTCGCCTGGGCGGGCGCGGGGATCGACCTGCGCACCGGCCGGCCATCGCCGCGGGCCGTCCTGCGTGCCTGGCGACGGCTCTCGGCGGACCCGTCCTACCGGGAACGTGCCGAGGCGATCGGGCGCGCGCTGCGAGCGCACGACGGTCCCCGCGAGGTCGTCACGCACACCATGGCGCTCGTGGAACGTCGCCGGGCGGAGCGACCCGCCGACCACGCAGCCTGACGGATGCACTCGCGGAGGCGAGCCGACCCGGCGGGCCCGCGAGGGCCGGCGTCAGCCTTTCGAGTGCGAGACGGCTGCGAGCAGGCCGTTCACGAAGCCCGCCGAGTCATCCGTCGAGAGCACCGTCGCGGCCTCGACCGCCTCGGAGATCGCGACCGGGTCGGGCACCTCGTCGTTGTAGACGATCTCCCACACGCCGATGCGCAGGAGCGCACGGTCGACCGCGGGCATGCGCTCGAGGGTCCAGCCGCGCGAGTGCGTGGTGATGAGCTCGTCGATCTCATCGCGGTGGTCGACGATGCCGTCGACGATCTCGCGCGCGTACAGCCAGGACGCCTGCCGCTCGGGCTCGTTCACGGCCCGCTCGGCCTCGGCGACGAGCACCTGCTCGACCGGGACCTGCCGCATGTCGGCCGAGTAGAGCATGTCGAGGGCGCGCTTGCGCGCCTTCGTCCGGGCGCTCACTAGTCGTTCACGCGGCCGAGGTAGTCGCCCGACCGGGTGTCGACCTTGACCTTGGTGCCGGTCTCCAGGAACAGCGGCACCTGGATCTCGTAGCCGGTCTCGACCGTCGCCGGCTTGGTGCCGCCCGTCGAGCGGTCGCCCTGGAGGCCCGGCTCGGTGTAGGTGATCTCGAGCACGACCGAGGCGGGCAGCTCGACGTAGAGCGGGTTGCCGTTGTTCAGCGCGATGGTCACCGACTGGTTCTCGAGCATGAAGTTCGCGGCGTCGCCGACGGTCGCCGCCGGCACCGTGAGCTGGTCGTAGTCGGTCTGGTCCATGAACACGAAGCCGTCGCCGTCGCTGTAGAGGTACGTGAAGTCGCGACGGTCGACGTTCTCGATGTCGACCTTGGCACCCGCGTTGTACGTCTTGTCGACGACCTTGCCGGTGACGACGTTCTTCAGCTTGGTGCGCACGAACGCCCCGCCCTTGCCGGGCTTGACGTGCTGGAACTCGACGACGCTCCAGAGCTGGCCGTCGATGTTCAGGACGACGCCGTTCTTGATGTCAGCGGTGGATGCCATGGAAGTGCTTTCCGTTCGATGGAGGGGAAGTCTGCGGGCACGCCGAAGGGCATGCGACTGATCGAGTGTAGTCGACTCAGCCGGGCGACCGCAGGAACGACCGCACGAGCCAGTCGACCGCGAGCCGGTACGACTCCGGACCGAACCCGGCGATGACGCCCGTCGCCACCCCCGAGATCACGCTCGTGTGCCGGAAGGCCTCGCGCGTGTGCGGGTTCGACAGGTGCACCTCGACGAGCGGCACGCCGGCCGTCTTCAGTTGCGCCGCCGCGTCGCGGAGGGCATAGCTGTAGTGCGTGAACGCCGCGGGGTTCAGCACGACCGGCAGCCGCCGGTCCACCGCCTCGTGGATCCAGCCGATGAGCTCGCCTTCGTCGTCGGTCTGGCGCAGGTCGACCTCGACACCGTCCGGCACGGATGCCGCGAGGCTCGCGCCGATGTCGGCGAGCGTCTCCGACCCGTACACCTCGGGTTCGCGCGTGCCGAGGCGACCGAGGTTCGGTCCGTTCAGGACGAGGATCGTGGTCATGCCCGAAGCCTAGCGGCGCGGGATCCGTCGCCCCGACCCTGCGACCGTGCCCGCGCTCAGGACGCGATCTCCTGGTACGCGGCGAAGAGCAGCGACTGGTCGGGCGCGAGCATCACGGTGGGCTTCGCGAGGTCGTCGAGCACGATGAAGCGCAGCTGACCCGCCCGGGCCTTCTTGTCGCGCTGCATGGTCACGAGCAGGGTGCTCCAGCGGCCGGCCGGGTAGGACGTCGGCAGGCTCAGCAGGTCGAGCACGCGCCGGTGCCGGTCGGCGACCTCGTCGGAGAGCCGCCCCGAGAGCCGGCCGAGCTCGGCGGCGAACGCCATGCCGACCGCGACGGCCGCGCCGTGACGCCATTGGTACCGTTCGGCGTGCTCGACCGCATGGCCGAGCGTGTGCCCGTAGTTGAGGATCTCGCGGAGGCCCGCCTCGCGGAAGTCCTCGGAGACGACGTCGGCCTTCATCCGGATCGCGAGCTCGACCACGCGCCGGAACTCAGGGCTCGCCGGATCGGTCGCGACCTCCGGGTCGGCCTCGATCACGTCGAGGATCTCGGGGTAGCGGATGAACCCGGCCTTCACGATCTCGGCGAAGCCCGCCAGGATCTCGTTCTTCGGCAGGGTGTCGAGGACCTCGAGGTCGCACAGCACCTCGGCCGGAGCGTGGAAGACGCCGACGAGGTTCTTGCCCTCGTTGGTGTTGATGCCCGTCTTGCCGCCGACGGCCGCATCGACCATGCCGAGCACGGTCGTCGGCACCTGCACGATGCGGACGCCGCGAAGCCAGGTCGCCGCGACGAAGCCGGCGAGGTCGGTGATCGCTCCCCCGCCGAAGCCGACGACGACGTCGGTGCGGGTGAAGTCGGCCTGCCCGAGGATCTGCCAGCAGAACGCGGCGACCTCGACGCGCTTGGCCTGCTCCGCGTCCGGCACCTCGGCGAGCAGCACCTCGAACCGGTCGCCGAGCGCCTCGCGCAGCGCCGCGGCGCGCGCGCCGAGTGTCGCGGGGTGCACGATGAGCACCTTGCGCGCCGAGCCGCCGATCGCGTCGCCGAGCCCCTCGACCACGCCGCGCCCGATGCGCACGTCGTATCCCGTCTCGCCGCCGACGCGGATCACCGTCGCCTCGTGCTCGCTCATGCGCGTCCTCCAGCCCACTCGGTGATCTCCTCGACGATCCGCGCGACCGAGCGACGCGTGGTGTCGATGCTGAGGCCGGCGACCTCGTCGTACAGGGGGCGGCGCTCCGCCCGGATGCGGATCCACCGCTCGAGCCCGCCGTCGGCGAGCAGCGGCCGGGTGCTGCCGGCGAGCCGGGGCGCCACCGCCTCCGGCCGGACGTCCAACCGCACGACGGCGAGCCCCGCGAGCTCGGAGCGCGTGTCGGCGTCGAGCACGGCACCGCCGCCGAGCGAGACCACGGCCCGCTCGCGGAGCGCCTCGGCGACGACCTCGCGTTCGATCGCGCGGAACGCCGCCTCGCCGTCGCGTTCGAAGATCTCCTCGATCGGCCCGAATCGGTCGACGATCCGCTGGTCGGTGTCGACGAACGGCGCGCCGACGGATGCCGCGAGGCGCGCTCCGACCCGGGACTTGCCCGAGCCCATCGGCCCCACGAGCACGATCGGCAGCGGCATCGACGGGGTGCCGCCGGTCGCGGCATCCGTCGGGTGCGACTCAGGCACGGACCGCGCCGTCGGCGACCTCGCTCGCGAGCGCATCGGGGATCGCCGACAGGTACGCCTCGACGTTGCGCCGGGTCTCGACGACGGAGTCGCCCCCGAACTTCTCGAGCACCGCGTTCGCGAGGGTCAGCGCGACCATCGCCTCGGCGACGACGCCGGCCGCCGGAACGGCGCACACGTCGGAGCGCTGGTGGTGCGCGGGGGCCGGTTCGCCCGTCGCGACGTCGATGGTGGGCAGTGCGTGCGGCACGGTCGCGATGGGCTTCATGCCGGCGCGTACGCGCAGCACGGTGCCGGTGGACATGCCGCCCTCGGTGCCGCCCGCGCGGTCGCTCGCCCGGATGATGCGGCCGTCGGCGAGGTGGAGCTCGTCGTGCGCCGCCGACCCGCGTCGGCGCGTGGTCTCGAACCCGTCGCCGACCTCGACGCCCTTGATCGCCTGGATGCCCATGAGCGCCGCCGCGAGCTGCGCGTCGAGGCGGCGGTCCCAGTGCACGTGCGACCCGAGCCCGGGCGGCAGGCCGTATGCGAGCACCTCGACGACGCCGCCCAGGGTGTCGCCGTCCTTGTGCGCGGCGTCGACCTCGGCCACCATCCGCTCGCTCGTCGCGTCGTCGAAGCAGCGCAGCGGGTCGGCGTCGAGCCGGTCGACGTCGGCGGGCATGGGGAGCTCGCTGCCGTCGGGGACCGCCACCGGGCCGATCGCGACGGTGTGCGAGACGAGCCGGATGCCGAGCTCGCCGAGGAACGACCGGGCGACGGCGCCGAGGGCCACGCGAGCGGCGGTCTCGCGCGCGCTGGCCCGCTCGAGCACCGGCCGGGCCTCGTCGAAGCCGTACTTCTGCATGCCCACGAGGTCGGCGTGGCCCGGACGGGGCCGCGTGAGCGGGGCACCCCGGCCTCGGCCGAGCGCCTCGGGGTCGACCGGCTCCGGACTCATCACCTGCTGCCACTTCGGCCACTCGGTGTTGCCGATCCGCAGGGCCACGGGGCTCCCGAGCGTCACGCCGTGCCGTACGCCCCCGGAGATCGTCAGCTCGTCCTGCTCGAACTTCATCCGCGCGCCGCGGCCGTAGCCGAGCTTGCGGCGCGCCAGGTCGGCGCGGAGGTCATCGAGGGAGACGGGGATGCCTGCGGGGAGGCCTTCGAGGATCGCGACGAGTTCGGGGCCGTGCGATTCCCCGGCGGTGAGCCAACGGAGCATGACCACCATCCTCCCACAGCGCGGTCAGAGGCTCCGGCGCATGACGTCGAGCACGGCCGCCTCGTCGGGCAGCGGCTGGAAGGGGTCGCCGGAGACGAAGATGCGGACCTGCAGGAGCGCCTGGTGCAGCAGCATCCCGAGCCCGTGCACGACCCGGCCGCCGCGGTCCAGCCAGCCGGCCCCCAGCGCCGACGGCCAGGGCTCGTACGCGACGTCGAGCAGCAGCGCCGACGCGACGAGCTCGTCGGACGGGCGCAGGCCGAGGTCGGTGCCGCCGGGCACGGTGCTCACGACGAGTTCGGCGGATGCCGCGTCGGCGAGGTCCGCGAGGGGGCGGACCTCGACCACGAGGCCGAGTCGCCGGCCGAGCTCGCCGACCCCGATCGCGCGTTCGGGGCTGCGCACGAACACCTCGACCTCGGCGGCGCCGAGCTCGGCCATCGCGACGAGCGCCGACGATGCGGTCGCGCCGCCGCCCACGAGCACGCCGCGGTGCACCCGGTCGACGTCGGCCTCGCCGAGCGTACGGACGATACCGCCGATGTCCGTGTTGAACCCCTGGACGGTCCCGTCGTCGGAGAACCGCACGGTGTTCGCGGCTCCCGCGAGCTCGACGAGCCGGTCCGCGCCGTCGAGGTGGTCGAGGACCTCGTGCTTCAGCGGCATCGTGAGCGAGAGGCCGCGCCACGCGGCATCCGCATCGGCGCGCACCCGCTCGAGGAAGCCGGCGAGCTCTCCCGAACCCACCTCGATGGCGTCGTAGCGCCAGTCGAGCCCGAGCCGGCCGTACGCCGCCCGGTGCAGTACCGGGCTCTTCGAATGCCCGATCGGGGAGCCGAGCACGGCCAACCTCGTCGCCATGGTCATCCGTTCTCGTCGAGGTACTGCAGGAACTGCTCGACCGCGGCCTCGTGCTCCTCGAGCGTCGCGGAGAACACGGTCTCGCCGGTCTCGAGATTCACCGTGACGAAGTACAGCCACGGCCCGTCGGCGGGGTTCTGCGCGGCGTCGATCGTCACGTCGCCCGGGTTGCCGATCGGCCCGGGGGGCAGTCCCGGATGCACGTAGGTGTTGTACGGGTTCGACGCGTCGGCGCGCTCGGCGTCGGTCGTCGTCACCACGGTGTCGTCGCCGGTGCCGTAGTGCACCGTCGAGTCGAACTGGAGCAGCTGCGAGGGGAACTGTTCGGCGTCGAGGCGGTTCCGGATGACGCGCGAGACCTTGTACGCGTCGGCCTCGGAGCCCGCCTCCCGCTCGATGAGGGAAGCGATGATCACGGTCTCCCAGCGGTCCTCGGGCGCGACCCCGGCGTCGTCGAGCGCCTGGAACGACCGGTCGACGAGCGTCTGCACGACCTCCTCGGCCGTCACGTCGGGCCCGAAGGTGTACGTCGCTGGGAAGAGGAAGCCCTCGACGCTCGTGGCCTCCTCGGGCAGGCCGAGCGCCTGGGGGTCGGATGCCGCGGCCTCGAGCTCCTCGACCGGGATCCCGGTCGCGGCGGAGGCGTTCGCGAGCGCATCGCGCGCCCAGAGGCCCTCCTGGATCACGAAGGTGTTCTCGAGCTTGTTCTCGGGGTCGAGCAGGGCGTCGAGCGCGTCCTCGGCGCTCATCCGGTTCGCCATCCGATAGGCGCCGGGATAGAACGTCGGCTGCTCGGAACGGCTCGTGACCTCCTCGATGAAGGCCTCCGACGACGCGACGATGTCCTGCTCCTCGAGGTTCGCCGCGATCGTCTCGCCGCCGTCGCCCTCGTTGATCATGAACACGACCTCACCGGTCCCGGCGCCCGAGTAGTCCTCCGGCGGCTGGAACCGCTCGACGAGCGACGTGATCGGGCCCTGGAGGAAGAACGCGGCGCCCGCGATGAGCGCGCCGAGCACGATCAGGGCGATCAGGCAGCCCCACGCCCCTCGCCGGCGCCGATCGGGCTCCCGCTCGTGCTCCTCGAACTCCCAGGACGCCGCCGCGCGCCGGTCGGCGCGGGAGGGTCGGGCCTCGTCGGTGCGCCAGTCGGCGAAGGGGTCGAGCTCGTTCGGGTCGGTCCCGGCGACGAGGCCGCGGCCGAGCGGCTCGTCGTCGCCCGCGCGATCGTGCCCCGGACGGGCGGAAGCCGCGATGCCGGCGCCGGACGCAACGTAGCGCGCGTCGTCCGACCGGTACCCGGCTTCGTCGCCCCGGTCGTCGTGCTCTCCTGGACGTCCTGCGTCCACCGGATACCGCGCCGTCTCGGCATACGGGCCGGCCGAATACGGGTCCTGCCCGGCGTACGGGTCGGAGCCCGCGTACCGGTCGTACCCGGCGTACGGGTCGGAGCCCGCGTACCGGTCCTGCTCGGCATACGGGTCGGGCCCTCCGTCTCGGCCGCGCTCGGGATGCGCGTCGGGCGCCGGATACGGCGCGGCCTCGGGCACGCGCGCCCGCGGATGCTGGCCGGGCAGGCCGGTGGGGCCGGTCGCTGCGCCGGGTGCCGACTGCGGCGGCGGGGTCGCCGTCGTCCGTCGCGGCGGGACGGGCGGGTGCGGCCGCCGCTGCGGTCGCACGTCCGCTCCGGCCCCTCGTCGGGCGGCCTCCTCGGCCCCGCGCTGCGCCTCGTGGGCCGCAGCCCGACGCGCCTGGTCCTCCGCGGCGTGGCGCGCCTCGTCCTCCGCGGCGCGCTGGGCGGCCGCCGCCGCCGCGCGCTGCTCCATCTCGCGGAGTTCCCGCCGGGTCCGCGGCACGGGCTGTGCCGGCGTCGATCCGGTGCCCGAGGCGCGCTCGTCCCATCGCGGGTCGGATGACGGCGGCACTCCGCCGCTGCGGCGCTCTGGGGGGAGCTGGGTCACGAGGTCAGGGGCCTTCCTCGACGGAGATCGTGCGTCCGGGGGCGGTGCCCGATGCACGTTCGGCATCGATGGCATGTTGCAGAATGATAACGGCTGCGGCTTGGTCGATGATCGGACGCTGCTTCCTGGAGGACTTCCCCGCCGAGCGGAGCGCCTGCTGGGCGCTCACGGTCGACATGCGCTCGTCGACGAGGCGCACGCTCGCCCCGGCGCGAGCCAGGCGCTCTGCGAAGCCCACCGCGTCATCCGTCGACGCCGTCGGCTGCCCCGAGAGCGAGAGCGGATGCCCGACGACGAGCTCGATCGCCTCGAACTCGTCGGCCAGCTCCAGCACCCGGCGGAGGTCGGTGCCGTCGTCGTCGCCGCGCCGGGCCACGGTCTCCACCGGGACCGCGAGGATCGCCGAGGGATCGCAGCGCGCGACGCCGATGCGCGCTCGGCCGACGTCGATGCCGAGTCGCGCTCCGGGTCGCACCGTCAGGCTCCCGACGCGGTCCGCGCCGCGCTGAGCGCCGCGGGGATCGCGGCGAGGTCGGTGCCGCCGCCCTGCGCGAGGTCGGGCTTGCCGCCACCGCCGCCGCCCAGGGCCGCGGCCATCGCCTTGGCGATCGCGCCCGCGTTCGCCCCGGCCTCGCGCGCGGCGGGCGTCGTCGCGGCGATCGCCAGCGGCTTGCCGCCGACCTCGCCGACGAGCGCGACGACCGCCGCCGCATCGCCGAGGCGTCCTCGCACGGCGGTCGCGAGCGAGCGGAGCTCGTCGCCCGACCCGAGCTTCCCGACCTGCTCCGTGACGAGCAGCAGGTCGCCGACCCGCTCCGCCTTCGCGGCCAGGTCGGGCACGCGGTCGTTCAGCGCCTGGGCCTCGAACGCCTGGATCTTCTTCTCGGCGGCCTTGAGGCTCGCGACGAGCTCGCCCACCCGGTCGACGAGCAGCTCCGGACGCGTCTTGAGCGTGCCGGTCAGCTCGTTCACCAGCGCGCGCTCGGCGGCGAATCGCTGGAACGCGTCCCGGCCGACGAGCGACTCCACGCGACGATTGGACGCGCCGACCGAGAATTCTCCGACGATGTTGATCATGCCGACCTCGGCGCTCCGAGCCACGTGCGTGCCCGCGCAGAGCTCGCGGGACCACGGCCCGCCGATGTCGACCACGCGCACGACGTCGCCGTACTTCTCGCCGAAGAGCGCCATGGCGCCGAGCGCCTTGGCCTCGTCGATCGGCATCTCGCGCGTCACGACCTCGAGGTTCTCGCGGACGGCGCCGTTGGCGACCTCCTCGATCTCGCTGCGGGTCTCGGGCGACAGGGCCTGGTTCCAGCCGTAGTCGAGGCGCAGGTAGCCCGCCTTGTTGAAGGACCCGGACTGGTGCGCGGTCGGGCCGAGCACCTCCCGGAGCGCCGCGTGCACGAGGTGCGTGCCCGAGTGCGCCTGCGTGGCGCCGCGCCGGTAGTCCTCGTCGACGATGCTCGTCGCCGGCACGCCCACGCCGACCTCTCCGGTCGTCACCTTGACGGTGTGGCTGATGAGCCCCTTCACGGGCTTCTGCACGTCGAGCACCTGCAGTTCGAAGCCGTCGCCGACGATGCGCCCCTGGTCGGGGGCCTGTCCGCCGGACTCGGCGTAGAGGGACGTCTCGGCGAGGATGACCTCGGCGGTCTGGCCTGCGGTCGCCGCAGCGACCGGGCGGCCGTCGACGAGGATGCCGAGCACGCTCGAATCGGTGACGAGGTCGGTGTAGCCCGTGAACACCGTCTCACCCTTGGCACGGAAGTCGCTGTACACGGACAGGTCTGCGAGCACCTTCTTCTTCGACTTCGCGTCGGCCTTCGCCCGCGAGCGCTGGTCGGCCATGAGCGTGTCGAACGCCGGCCGGTCGACCGCGAGCCCGGCCTCCTCCGCCATCTCGAGCGTCAGCTCGATCGGGAACCCGTACGTGTCGTGCAGGAGGAACGCGGTGTCGCCCGCGAGTTCGGCCGCGCCATCCGCCTTCGTCTTCGTCACGGCGGTGTCGAGGATCGCGGTGCCCGCCGTCAGGGTGCGGAGGAACGTCGCCTCTTCGCCGAGGGCGAGCTGCTCGATCTGGGCGTAGCTCGTCGCGACCTCGGGGTAGGCGGCCTTCATCGCGTCGCGCGATGCGGCGAACAGCTCGCGGAAGGTCGGCCCCTCGACGCCGAGCAGGCGCATCGCCCGGATGCTGCGGCGGAGCAGTCGGCGCAGGATGTACCCGCGACCCTCGTTGGAGGGCGTCACGCCGTCGCTCATGAGCATGAGCGACGAGCGGATGTGGTCGGCGATGACGCGCATGCGCACGTCGTCCTCGTGGTCGGCGCCGTACCGCCGACCGGAGAGGCGCGCGGCCGCGTCGAGCACGGGCCGGACCTGGTCGATCTCGTACATGTTGTCGACGCCCTGCTTGATGAACGCGACGCGCTCGAGGCCCATGCCGGTGTCGATGTTCTTCTTCGGCAGCTCCTTGACGATCGTGAAATCGGTCTTCGACTTCACGTCGGCGATGAGGTACTGCATGAACACGAGGTTCCAGATCTCGACGTACCGGTCGTCGTCGGTCGCGGGACCGCCGTCGATGCCGTACTCGGGACCGCGGTCGAAGAAGATCTCCGAGCACGGCCCGGCCGGCCCCGGCTGACCGGTGTGCCAGTAGTTCGTGTCCTTGCCGAGGCCCTGGATGCGCTCGTCGGGCAGGCCCGCGACGCGCTTCCAGATCTCGCGCGCCTCGTCGTCGTCCTCGTACACGGTGACCCAGAGGTCCTTCGGGTCGAAGCCGTAGCCGCCCTCGGCCTCGGAGGTGGTCAGGAGCTCCCACGCCGCCGTGATCGCCCCCTCCTTGAAGTAGTCGCCGAACGAGAAGTTGCCGTTCATCTGGAAGAACGTGCCGTGGCGAGGGGTCTTGCCGACCTCCTCGATGTCGTTCGTCCGGATGCACTTCTGCACGCTCGTCGCGCGCGGGTACGGCGCGGGCACCACGCCGGTGAGGTACGGCACGAACGGCACCATGCCGGCGACGGTGAAGAGCAGCGACGGGTCGTCGGACACGAGCGAGGCCGACGGCACGACCGTGTGGCCGCGGGCGGCGAAGAAGTCGAGCCAGCGCTGGCGGATCTCGGCAGTCTGCATGGTTCCGTTCTGGTTTCGTGGGGTGGTGGAACGTCCCGCGGGTCGCGCGGGCTGCGTCGCGCGCCGCGACTAGTGGTCTTCGGCCGCCCGGAGCTCGGCCTCGCGGGCGTGGTAGCCCTCGGCGACCGCACGGCCGAAGGCCCGCGCCTTGGCGTCGATTCCCTCGAAGAACTCACGGCCCTGCGCCGTGCGGTTGACCTGGTGCGCGACGGCGAACCCGGCCGCGACGCCGACGGTGAACCACAGGATGCTCTTCACGTCTCACTCCTCGAGGGTCGTTGTGCCGCGCAGTGCGCACGCATCCTCCCAGTCTAGGGCGTGGGGCGGATGCCGCGGGGAGCCGGGAACGCGGAGCGGGGAGACGACGAACGGGGCCGCGGCGAACCGCGACCCCGTTCGGGCGAACCGCCGACTAGCGGGCGGCGTAGTACTCGACGACGAGCTGCACGTCACACGTGACGGGCACCTCGGCGCGCTTCGGGCGACGCACGAGCTTGGCCTGCAGCTTGTCGAGCTCGACCTCGAGGTAGCCCGGGGTCTTCGGGAGCACGTCGACGTGGCCGCCGGCCGCCGCGACCTGGAAGGGCTCGGTGCCCTCGGAGCGCTGCTTGACGCCCACGACCTGGCCCGGCTTCACGCGGAACGACGGACGGTCGACGATCCTGCCGTCGACGGTGATGTGGCGGTGCACGACGAACTGGCGGGCCTGCGAGATGGTGCGGGCGAAGCCGGCGCGGAGCACGAGCGCGTCGAGGCGCATCTCGAGCAGCTCGACCAGGTTCTCACCGGTCAGGCCGTCGGTGCGGCGGGCCTCGTTGAACGCGATGCGGAGCTGCTTCTCGCGGATGCCGTACTGCGCGCGCAGCCGCTGCTTCTCGCGGAGGCGGACGGCGTAGTCGGAGTCCTGCTTGCGCTTGGTGCGGCCGTGCTCGCCGGGAGCGTACGGACGCTTCTCCATGTACTTGGCGGCCTTCGGGGTGAGGGCGACGCCGAGCGCGCGGGAGAGGCGGGTCTTGCTTCGGGACTGGTTGGTCACGATGTCCTTTCGGAGGATTCTCAAACGGTGTGGTTCCGGGCGCGCTCGGCGCCGGAAAGACGATGTTCAGAGGGGTTCGCCACGGGGCGACCGGCTACAGGTCGCATCCCTTCGCCGTGGAGACCGCGCAGCCGCACGCGTGAATCCAGCTTCAGGCCAGCGACGATCCTATCACGGGCCGTTCGTCAGCGTTCACCGCGCACGATCCGGCGGAGCTTGGCCAGTCGCGCGGACACCTCGCGCTCGTTCCCGTGCTCGGTGGGCGTGTAGTAGACGGCGCCCTTCAGCGGGTCGGGGAGGTACTGCTGAGGCACCACGCCGATCGGGTCGTCGTGGGGGTACGCGTACCCCTTGCCGTGGCCGAGGCGCTTCGCGCCCGGGTAGTGCGCGTCGCGCAGGTGCTTCGGCACCCGGCCGGCGCGCCCGGCGCGCACGTCGGCCAGCGCGGCGTCGATGCCGAGGTAGGCGGCGTTCGACTTCGGCGCGGTCGCGAGGTGCACGACGGCCTGCGCGAGCGGGATGCGCCCCTCCGGCATGCCGATGTACTGGACCGCGTCGGCCGCCGCCACGGCCACGCCGAGCGCGGTGGGGTCGGCCATGCCGATGTCCTCGGATGCCAGCACGATGATCCGGCGCGCGATGAACCGCGGGTCCTCCCCCGCTTCGATCATGCGCGCGAGGTAGTGCAGCGCGGCGTCGACGTCGCTGCCGCGCACCGACTTGATGAAGGCGCTGATCACGTCGTAGTGCTCGTCGCCGTCGCGGTCGTACCGGAGGAGCGCGCGGTCGACGGCGCGGGCCACCACCTCCGGAGTGATCAGCGGTCGGGTCGGCTCGCCTCCGCCGTCGGCGGTCGCGCCCTCGCCGTCGTCGGCACCCCCCTCTGCGCCCTCCTCGGCGTCGTCGGCGTCGCCGGCGGCATCCGTCATGGTTCCGTCAGCCGCGGCCCGGTGGGCGGCCTCGCTCAGGGCCGAGGTGGATGCCGCCTCGAGCGCGGTGAGCGCACGCCGCGCGTCGCCCGACGCGAGCCGGATGATCGCCGCTCGCGCCTCGGGGTCGAGGTCGACCCGCCCGCCGAGCCCCCGGGGGTCGTCGACCGCACGATCGACGAGCATCCCGAGGTCGTCGTCGTCGAGCGTCTCCAGGGTGAGCAGCAGCGAGCGAGACAGCAATGGGGAGATCACTGAGAACGACGGGTTCTCGGTCGTCGCCGCGACGAGGATGACCCAGCCGTTCTCGACCCCGGGCAGCAGCGCGTCCTGTTGGGCCTTGGTGAACCGATGGATCTCGTCGAGGAACAGCACGGTGGAGACGCCGTAGAGGTCGCGGTCGGCGCGGGCCGCCTCCATCACCTGCCGGACGTCGCGCACGCCCGCGGTGACCGCCGAGAGCTCGACGAACTTGCGGCCCGAGGACCGAGCGATCGCCTGGGCCAGCGTCGTCTTGCCCGTGCCCGGGGGACCCCACAGGATCACCGACACCGCGCCCGACTCACCCGTCCGGTCGGCCGCGAGCGCCACGAGCGGCGAGCCGGGCGTGAGCAGGTGCCGCTGGCCGGCCACCTCGTCGAGGCTTTGCGGGCGCATGCGCACCGCGAGCGGAGTCGCGCCCGAGCGCAGGCCTTGGGCCGAATCCACCATGCCGACCAGCGTAATCGGGGGAACCGACACCGCCGCCCGCCCGGTGAGCCCGGCGATTGGCGAGTCCGGGGCACGGCCCCGTAGGCTCTCCCCCGCAGGAGTCCCCCGAAGGAGCAGCGTGGCAACGAACGACCGTCAGGCGCGCGAGGAGCGCACCCGCCTCCGCACGTACCAGGCCCGCCAGGAGGTGCACCGCCGCGCGGTGCGCCGCCGGACCCGCGACAACGTGCTCGCGGGCGTCGTGCTCGTCGTGGTGCTCGCGCTCGCCACGGCCGCGCAGCTCTTCTACTTCTCCGCCGGGCCCGGGACGCCCGAGGCGGAGCCGACGCCGACCCCGACCCCGAGCGCCGAGGCCGCCGAGGTGCCCTCGCCCGACCTCGCGGAGGACCGCACCTGGGTCGGCGCGCTCACCCTGAACGACACGGCCCTGTCGATCGAGCTCGACGGCGCGGCCGCGCCGCAGGCCGTCGCCAGCACCGTCAGCCTCGTCGACTCGGGCTTCTACGACGGCCTCACCTGCCACCGGCTCACGACCGAGGGCATCTTCGTGCTCCAGTGCGGCGACCCGAACGGCGACGGATCGGGCGGTCCCGGGTACAGCTACGGCCCGATCGAGAACGCCCCGGCCGACGACGTCTACCCCGCCGGCACGATCGCCATGGCCCGACAGGGCGGAGCCGCCGACAGCCAGGGCAGCCAGTTCTTCATCGTCTACGAGGACTCGACCATCCCCTCGGACGCCGCCGGCGGCTACACCGTGATCGGCCGGGTGACCGACGGGCTCGAGGCGCTCCGCGCCGACATCACCGACCAGGGCGTCGCCGACGACGCGACCGACGGCGCGCCCGTCCGGCCCGTGAGCATCACCTCGTTCGTCGTCGAATGAGGCCGTGAACCCGACCCTCGCGCGGGACCGACGCCCTCGCCGAGGGTGCAATAGGCTTGATGCCGTCTCTCCGCCGCGCATGCGGCATCCGCACGACGACAGGGTGGGTTCGTGACCGATTCAGCACAGCAACCGTGGGGCCGCGTCGACGAGACGGGCACCGTCTTCGTGCGGACCGGCGAGGGCGAGCGCGAGGTCGGGCAGTACCCCGACGCGACGCCTGAGGAGGCGCTAGCCTACTTCGAGCGCAAGTACGCGGACCTCGCCGGCGCGGTCGGACTGCTCGAGCAGCGCGTGCGCCGCGGTGCCCCGGCAGCGGATGTCGCCAAGGCCGTCGCCACGCTGCAGGCGAGCGTCGCGGACGCCCACGCCGTCGGCGACCTCGACGCGCTCACGCGCCGGCTCGAGGCGCTCTCCGGCACCACGCAGGAGCTCACCGCGCAGCAGCAGGCCGAAGCCAAGGCGGCGCTCGCGGACGCGATCGCCGAGCGCACGCGCATCGTCGAGGAGGCCGAGGCGCTCGCCGCCCAGGACCCGGCGAAGACGCAGTGGAAGCAGACCTCGGCCGAGCTCGACGCACTGTTCTCCCGGTGGCAGCAGCACCAGCAGGACGGACCGCGCCTGCCCAAGGGCGAGGCGAACGAACTGTGGAAGCGGTTCCGGGCCGCCCGTTCGACCATCGAGCAGCACCGCAAGGCGTTCTTCGCCGAGCTCGACGCCGCCCACCGCGAGGTGCGCCAGCGGAAGCAGCGGCTCATCGAGCGTGCCGAAGCCCTCGCGCCGCGCGGCGCCGACGGCGTCGTCGAGTACCGCGCGCTGCTCGACGAGTGGAAGCAGGCCGGCCGCGCCGGAAAGAAGGTCGACGACGCGCTCTGGGCGAAGTTCAAGGCCGCGGGCGACGTGCTGTTCCAGGCGAAGGCCGAGATCGATGCGAAGGACGACGAGGAGTACCGCGCGAACCTCGAGCAGAAGCTCGCGCTGCTCGGCGAGGCCGACGCGCTGCTCGCCTCGAAGGACGCGCGTTCGGCGCGATCGACGCTCAACGGCATCCAGCGTCGCTGGGACGAGATCGGCCGCGTGCCGCGCGACCAGGTCCGCACGGTCGAGGATCGCCTGCGCAAGGTCGAGAACCACGTGCGCGCGCTCGAGGACGAGCGCTGGGAGCGCGAGGACCCGGAGAAGAAGGCGCGCTCCGAGGGCATGCTCGGCCAGCTGCATGACGCGATCGCGAAGCTCGAGGCAGAGCTCGCCGAAGCCGAGGCCGCGGGCGACGCCAAGGCGATCGCCGAAGCCCGTGAAGCGCTCGACGCCCGGAGGGCGTGGCTCAAGGCCGTCGGCGGCTGACCGACCGCGACCACGATCCCGTCCCGCCGTCGCGCCCGCGACGGCGGGTCACGTCGTCTCCCGCATCCTCCACCGGCGTCCTTCCGATCGGTTCATCCACAGGTGCGGGCGACATCGCCCGATGCCCGCCCGGATGGCGCACGATGGGCGGATGGCCCGACTCCCCTCCGTCCTCGACACCGCCGACCTGCCCCTCGCCGAGCTCTGCGCCGCGCGCCTCGACGGCGAGCTCATGCGGCTCGGCGACGGATGGTGCCCGGTCGACGAACCGGACCTGCCGAGCCTCCGCGCCGCGGTCGTCGCGCCGGGCCTGCCCGCTCCGTTCGTCATCGAACGCAGGTCGGCGGCCTGGGTGCACGGTGCGCTGCCCACGCCGCCGACGGCGCCGGAGTGCTGCGTGCCGCACGTCGCGCGCGTGTCGACCCGGTCGCTCCCCCGCGCCATGGTCCTTCGCGAGGTCGCGATCACGGCCGACGAGATCACGGTGTTCGGCGGCATCCGCTGCACGACCCTCGATCGAACGGTCTACGACCTCGTGCGCGAACCCAAGCCCGCGCCCGACGCGGTTCCGCTGGTCGCGGCGCTGATCGGGCTCGACGCGGGTGCGCTGGGACGCGTGCGGGCGCGCATCCAGGAGGCCCGCCGGATGCCGCACAAGGCCGCGGCGCTCCGCCACCTCGACGCGGCGACGGAGGTTGGTCAGCCGTCGCTGACGCGGTACACGTCGTAGACGGCGTCGATGCGGCGCACCGCGTTGAGCACGCGGTCGAGGTGCGTCGTGTCGCCCATCTCGAAGACGAACCGGCTGATCGCCAGCCGATCGGCCGATGTCGACACGTTCGCCGAGAGGATGTTCACGTGGTGCTCGCTCAGCACCCGCGTGACGTCGGAGAGCAGGCCGGCGCGGTCGAGCGCCTCGATCTGGATCTGCACGAGGAACACGCTCTTCGAACTCGGCGCCCACTCGACGTCGATCATCCGATCGGGCTCGCGCAGGAGGGACTGCACGTTGTGGCACGAGGCCTGGTGCACGGAGACCCCTGAGCCGCGCGTGATGAAGCCGATGATGTCGTCGCCGGGGACCGGCGTGCAGCACCGTGCGATCTTGACGAGGATGTCGGGGGCGCCGCGCACGAGGACGCCCGAATCGCTCGTCCGCGGGAGCGGCCGGGATCGGACCGGGATCGCGGGGAGCTCCGGCTCGTCGGCGTCGTCGACGTCGCGCACGAGCGCGATGACCTTCTCGATGACCGACTGCGTGGAGACGTGGCCCTCGCCGACCGCCGCGTAGAGCGCGGACACGTCGTCGTAGCGCAGCTGCGCGGCGACCTCGGCGAACGACTCCTGGCTCATCAGCTTCTGGAGCGGCAGGTTCTGCTTGCGCATCGCGCGCGCGATCGCGTCGCGGCCGTGCTCGATCGCCTCGTCGCGGCGCTCCTTCGTGAACCACTGGCGGATCTTGCTCCGCGCGCGAGGGCTCTTGACGAAGTTCAGCCAGTCCTTGCTGGGGCCGGAGTCGGGGTTCTTCGAGGTGAACACCTCGACGACGTCGCCGCTGACGAGTTCGCTCTCGAGCGGCACCAGCCGGCCGTTGACCTTCGCGCCCATCGTGCGGTGACCTACCTCGGTGTGCACGGCGTAGGCGAAGTCGACGGGCGTCGCCCCCGCGGGCAGGCCGATGACACGCCCCTTGGGCGTGAAGACGTAGACCTCCTTGGCGCCGATCTCGAACCGGAGCGAATCGAGGAACTCCCCCGGGTCGGCCGTCTCGGCCTGCCAGTCCGAGATGTGCGCGAGCCACGCCATGTCGGCGTCGCCCTTGGTGGTCCCCCCGTCGACGTGGCCCGCCGCCATCCGCTCCTTGTACTTCCAGTGCGCCGCGACGCCGTACTCGGCCCGCTGGTGCATGTCGTGGGTGCGGATCTGGATCTCGACCGGGCGCCCCTTCGGGCCGATCACGGTCGTGTGCAGCGACTGGTAGAGGTTGAACTTCGGCGTCGCGATGTAGTCCTTGAAGCGGCCGGGCACCGGCGTCCACCTGGCGTGGATCGAACCGAGGACGGCGTAGCAGTCGCGGACCGAGTTCACGAGGATGCGGATGCCCACGAGGTCGTAGATGTCGTCGAAGTCCCGGCCTCGGACGATCATCTTCTGGTAGATCGAGTAGTACTGCTTCGGCCGGCCGACGACCTTGCCGCGGATCCGCGCGGACTTCAGGTCGTCGGAGACCAGGTCGATGACCGACTGGACGTATTCCTCGCGCTGCGGGGTGCGCTGCTTGACCAGGCTCTCGATCTCGGCGTAGAGCTTCGGGTAGAGGACCGCGAACGACAGGTCCTCGAGCTCCCACTTGATGGTCTGGATTCCGAGCCGATGCGCGAGCGGTGCGTAGATCTCGAGGGTCTCGGTCGCCTTGCGCGACGCGGATGCGGCGGGCACGAACCCCCAGGTGCGCGCGTTGTGGAGGCGGTCGGCGAGCTTGATGATGAGCACGCGGATGTCCTTCGACATCGCGACGATCATCTTGCGAACGGTCTCCGCCTGCGTGGAGTCGCCGTACTTGACCTTGTCGAGCTTGGTGACGCCGTCGACGAGCATCGCGATCTCGTCGCCGAAGTCGGCGCGGAGCTGGTCGAGCGTGTACGCGGTGTCCTCGACGGTGTCGTGGAGGAGCGCCGCGGCCACCGCCTTCGACCCGATGCCGAGGTCGGCGAGGATCTGCGCCACCGCGATCGGGTGCGTGATGTACGGTTCACCGCTCCGGCGCTTCTGCCCCTCGTGGGCGCGCTCGGCGACCGTGTAGGCGCGCTCGATGACCGACAGGTCGGCCTTCGGGTGGTGCATCCGCACCGTGCGGACCACGCTGTCGACCGCGCCCGCGGGCAGCGCCTTGGAGAAGATCCGAGGCACGAGTCGACGCAGTGACGCCGTCGAGTTGACACCGGTATCGGTCATGAGCCCCGCACCTCCAGACCTCAATTATCACCGCTTCCGAACGGGTCGCGCGCCACCGAGGTCGGGAGGCCGTCTCAGGCGACGGGAAGTGCCTCCGCGGCGGAGCCGCCCGCTCGCTCGCGCTCCTTGAGCACCTTCTGGTCGTGGCGCTTGATCGCCGGCTCACCCTCGCGCAGCTGCGAGTACAGCGGCGCGGCGATGAAGACCGTCGACCACGTGCCCACCAGGATGCCGATGAGCAGCGCCAGCGAGATGTCGCGGAGCGTGTCCGCGCCGAGCACGCCGGCACCGATGAAGAGGATCGCCGCGACCGGCAGGGCCGCCACCACGCTCGTGTTGATCGAGCGGACGAGGGTCTGGTTGACCGCGAGGTTCACCGACTCCGCGAAGGTCCGCCGGGACTCCTGTCCGTCCTCCGACGTGTTCTCGCGGATCTTGTCGAAGACCACGACGGTGTCGTAGAGCGAGTAGCTGAGGATCGTCAGGATGCCGATGACCGCGGCGGGCGTGACCTCGAATCCGACGGCGGCGTACAGGCCCGCCGTGACGACGAGGTCGCCGAGGAGCGACAGGATCGCGGCGAGGGACATCTTCCACGTTCGGAAGTACAGCGCCATGATGACCGCGGCGAGGAGCAGGAAGGCGAGCAGGCCGAGGACCGCCTGCCTCGTGATGTCGGCTCCCCAGCTCGCCCCGATGAACGAGGACGTGACCTCGGACTCGGGCACGCCGTACGCCTCCGCGAGTGCGGTCGTGAGCTCGCGCGACTCGGCCTGCTCGAGCTGGTCGGTCTGCACGCGCACGCCGTCTTCGCCGACGATCGTGACGCGCGCAACGGCGCCGGGTACGACCTCGCCGACGGCGTCGATCGCCGGCTGCTCGGTCGCCTCCGCGACCCCGGAGATCTGGAACTGGGAACCGCCGCGGAACTCGATGCCGAAGTTGAAGCCCCGAACCACGGGGATCAGCACCGAGAGGATGATGAGGACCGCCGCGATGGCGTACCACTTCTTGCGTCCGCCGACGAAGTTGAACGAGCGCTTGCCCGTGTAGAGGTCGTTGCCGAACGTCGTGAGTCGGTTGGCCATCAGGACTCCTTGCTCTCGCCGGCGCCGACGGTGGCGTCGGCCTGCGCGGCCTTGCGCTCCGCGATCGTCTGGCGCTTCTGCGCCTCGCGCGAGCTGGATGCCGCCTTCTTCGCCGGGACGGCGACCGGCTTGCGGAACTCGGCACGGCCGCGGTACACCGCTCCGAGCGCCTGCGGGTCGAGACCCGACCACGAGTGGCCGCTGGAGAAGAACCGCGTCTGCGCGAGCAGCTGGAGCATCGGGTGGGTGAAGAGGATCACGACGATGACGTCGATGATCGTGGTGAGACCGAGCGTGAACGCGAAGCCGCGCACGCTGCCGACGGCCAGGATGTACAGGACGATCGCCGCGAGCAGGTTCATCGACTTCGACGACAGGACCGTGCGCAGCGCGCGCTTCCATCCCGCCTCCACGGCGCCCACGAGCGGGCGCCCGTCGCGGAGTTCGTCGCGGACGCGTTCGAAGTAGACGATGAACGAGTCGGCCGTGAAGCCGATCGCGACGATCAGACCCGCGATGCCGGCGAGCGACAGCCGGTAGCCCTGGTACCAGCCGAGGATCGTGATCATCAGGTAGGTGATGACGCCCGCGATGATCAGCGAGGCGATCGTGACCGACGCGAGCGCCCGGTACTGGAAGATCGTGTAGATCACCACGAGGATCAGGCCGATGATGCCGGCGATGAGGCCGGACTGCAGCTGCGAGGTGCCGAGCGTCGCGGAGATCGTGTCGGAGGACTGCACCTCGAAGCTGATCGGCAGGGCGCCGAACTTCAGCTGGTCGGCGAGCGCCTTCGACGACTCCTGCGAGAAGTTGCCCGTGACCTGCGGTCGGCCGTCGGTGATGACGCCGTTCATCTGGGGTGCCGACAGCACGGCGCCGTCGAGCACGAACGCGAACTGGTCGCGAGGCGTTTGCCCGTTGAGCGCGAACAGCCGCTGGCTCACCTCGGCGAACGCCTCGGTGCCGCGATCGTTGAACACGATGTTGACGGCCCACTGGCCCGTCGTCGCACCGGTCTGGGTCTGCACCATGCCGTTGGTCGCGTCGACGATGTCCTCGCCGCTGACCTCGACGGGGCCGAGCAGGTACTTGATCGTCCGCGTCGAGTCGCAGGTGACGAGCGGCTCGTCGGACGGGGCGACGTTCGCACCGCTCTCGTCGAGCGTCGAGCAGTCGAACGTGTCGAACTCGTCCTGCAGCGCGGGCGTCACCCAGTTCGGGTCGCTCGCGTCGGTCGGTTCGACGCTCGGCGTCGCCGACAGCTCCTCCTCCTCGGCGCCGTCGGTCGGCTCGGGACTCGCGCTCGGGTCGATCGACGAGTTCGTCGCTGCATCCGCGAGCAGCACCGGGCGGAGCTCGAGCTTCGCCGACGACTCGATGCGGTTCCGCGTCTGCTCGTCGAGCTCGCCCGGGATCGCGACGACGACGTTCTGGCCGCCCTGCGTCGTGATGTCGGCCTCCGACACGCCGGACGCGTCGACGCGCTGGCGGATGATCGAGACGGCCTGGTCGAGCTGCTCCTGCGAGACGGACTCACCGTCGGCCAACTGCGGCGCCAGGATGATCTGCGTGCCGCCCTCGAGGTCGAGGGCGAGCTTCGGGGTCCAGGAGCCTTCGCCCCAGATCACGCCGGCCGCGTTGATGCCGAACAGCGCGACGATGATGACGCCGAGCCAGGTCAGTGATCGCACGGCCTTGCGGACGGGCGTCGGTCGCGAGGACCGCTTGGATGGTGCAGCCACGGTTGTGCCTTCTCTGCAGGGAGCCCGCGCAGCATCGCGCGGGCAGAGCTATGGGGTGGGCCTCAGTCGTCCGACTTCTTGGTGTCGGGCGTCTCGTCGTTCGGCGTCTCGTCGAGCCGCTCGCCGAACTCGGGCTCACCGGTGACCGCGGCGGCGTCGGCCGGCACCTCGACCGGCTCGACCACGCGGGCGATCGTCTGCCGGTGCACCGTGAGCACGGTGCCGGGCGAGGACTCCAGCTCCACGCGGTTCTCCTCCTCGTCGATCGAGAGGATCGTCCCGAACACCCCGAAGTTCGTCATCACGGTCGCACCCGGCACGACCTTCGACTGCAGCTCGCGCTGCTCCGCCTGGCGCTTCCGGGAGTTCCGGAACATGAAGAAGATCAGCACCGCCAGGACGGCGAGCATGATGAGGGTCAGCGGATCAAGGACCATGGGGTGGGAAACCTTCCGGTGTGCGCCGTTGCGCACGATCAGGGGCGGGGTGGCCGGAGCCTCAAAGGATTATAGGTCATCGAGGGGCAGCGCGACCCCGGAGTCCTCGGCGTCCCGCACGAGTCCGAAGTGCCGCCAGGCGCTCGGAGTGGCGACCCGGCCGCGCGGCGTGCGGGTGATGAGGCCGATCCGGACGAGGAACGGCTCGACGACCGCCTCGATGGTCTCCGACTCCTCGCCGACCGAGACGGCGAGGGTGTTGAGCCCGACCGGACCGCCGCCGAACCGCGTGAGGATCGTCATCATCACCGCCCGGTCGAGCCGGTCGAGCCCGAGCGGGTCGACGTCGTAGAGCTCGAGCGCCGCCTGCACCGCGTCGACGTCGGCGCGCCCGCCGTGGACGAGCGCGAAGTCGCGCACGCGGCGGAGCAGCCGGTTGGCGATGCGCGGCGTGCCTCGGCACCGCCCGGCGATCTCGGCGATGGCTGGCCGGTCGATGTCGAGCCCGAGCATCGCGGCCGCGCGGCCGAGCACCTGCTCGAGCTCGGCCTCGTCGTAGAACTCGAGGTGCGCCGTGAAGCCGAACCGGTCGCGCAGCGGGTTCGGCAGCAGCCCCGCCCGCGTGGTCGCGCCGACGAGCGTGAACGGCGCGAGGTCGAGCGGCACCGAGGTGGCGCCCGCCCCCTTGCCGACCATGATGTCGATGCGGAAGTCCTCCATCGCGAGGTACAGCATCTCCTCGGCGGAACGCGCCATCCGGTGGATCTCGTCGATGAAGAGGACCTCGCCCGGGACGAGCGAGGACAGGATGGCGGCGAGGTCGCCGGCGTGCTGGATGGCGGGACCGCTCGACATCCGGAGGGGCCGGCCGCCCTCGTGCGCGACGATCATCGCGAGCGTGGTCTTGCCGAGGCCCGGAGGTCCCGCGAGGAGGATGTGGTCGGGCGTGCGCTGCTGCATGGCTGCGGCGGAGAGCAGCAGCTGCAGCTGACCCCGCACCCGCGTCTGGCCGACGAACTCCTCGAGGCTCCGCGGTCGCAGGGCGCCCTCGAATGCGAGCTCGGCCTCGGAGGCCAGCTCCGGGTCGGTCAGGTCGACGTCGTCGCTCATCGGGCGCGCGCCCCCTGCTGCGCCGGGCCGAGGCGGGCGAGCGTGAGCCGCAGCAGCACCGGCACGGACGTCGCGGCGACGTCGTCGGCCGACTCGAGCGTCTCGGCCAGGGCCTCGCCGGCCAGCTTCTCGGACCAGCCGAGGCCGGTGAGCGCGGCGAGCACGTCGTCGGCGACCCCGCCGGCGGCGACCGGGGCGCCCGCCGCCGATGCGGCCGGCGTGGCGAGCTTGCCCGCCAACGACACCGTGATGAGCTTCGCGGTCTTCGGGCCGATGCCGCTCACCCGGCGGAACGCGGCGTCGTCGTCGGCCTCGACGGCGCGCGCCACGTCGGTCGGCGACATGGCCGAGAGGACGCCGAGCGCCGACTTCGGACCGACGCCCGTGACCCCGATGAGCAGTTCGAAGACCTCGAGCTCGTCGCGGGTCGCGAAGCCGAAGAGCGTCAGCGAATCCTCCCGCACGACGAGCGACGTGTGCGCGAGCACCTCGTCGCCGACCCGGCTCGCGAGCACGAACGCCGGGGTCGCGTTCACGAGGTAGCCGACGCCCGACACCTCGACGACGAGCGAACTGCCTGAGGCCTGGAGCACGCGGCCGCGGAGGGAGGAGATCACTCCTTCACCCTACGGGCTGCCCCCGACACCGCGGCGGCGCGCTCGGCGGCGATCCACGCGCGCTGTGCAGGGGTCGGCGCGCCGCCCGTCGAGCCCGCCCCGGCGCGCGTGGCGACGCCGGCCGCGCCGGCCGCCCGGGCGTCCGCGATCGCCGCCCCCGCGACTCCCCCGGTCCGCCAGGCGTGGCAGATCGCGAGGGCGAGCGCGTCCGCGGCGTCCGCCGGCTTCGGGACGGCGTCGAGCCCGAGGATGCGGGCGACCATGGCCCCGACCTGCGCCTTGTCGGCACGGCCGTACCCGGTGATGGCGGCCTTCACCTCGCTCGGCGTGTGCAGCGCGACGGGCAGGACGCGCCGGGCGGCGATGAGCATCGCCACGCCGGAGATCTGCGCGGTGCCCATGATCGTCGAGACATCCGACCTCGCGAAGACCCGCTCGAGGGCGACCGCCTGCGGCCGATGCTCGTCCACGATCGCCTCGAGGCCGTCGGCGATGCGGGCCAGGCGCGCCGGCGTGTCGAGGTCGGCGGGAGACCGGAGAACGACCACGTCGACGAGCTCGGCCGTGCGGTTCGGCTCGACATCGACCACGCCCACGCCGCACCGCGTGAGCCCCGGGTCGATGCCGAGCACGCGCACGGCGATCGGCCTAGTCCTCGGCCTCGAGCTCGGCCTGCACCTCGGGGGTGAGGTCGAAGTTGCTGTAGACGTTCTGCACGTCGTCGCTGTCCTCGAGCGCGTCGATGAGGCGGAAGACCTTCTTGGCCGTGTCCGCGTCGATCTCGACCTTGAGGTTCGGGACGAACTCGATGTCGGCCGACTCGTAGTCGAGCCCGGCCTCCTGCAGGGCCTTGCGCACCTCGACCATGTCGGACGGGTCGGTCACGACCTCGAAGCCCTGCGCGTGCGGCTCGATCTCCTCGGCGCCGGCCTCGAGGGCCGCCATCATGACGTCGTCCTCGGTCGTGCCCTCGCCGGTGACGACGATGACGCCCTTGCGCGTGAAGTTGTAGGCGACCGAGCCCGGGTCGGCGAGCGTGCCGCCGTTGCGGCTCAGCCCGGTGCGCACCTCGGCGGCCGCCCGGTTCTTGTTGTCGGTGAGCACCTCGATCATGAGGGCGACGCCGTTCGGGCCGTACGCCTCGTACGTGATGTTCTGGTACTCGACCGCCTCACCGCCGATGCCGGCGCCCCGCTTGATGGCGCGGTCGATGTTGTCGTTCGGCACCGAGGTCTTCTTGGCCTTCTGCACCGCGTCGTACAGAGTCGGGTTGCCGCCGAGGTCGGCGCCGCCGAGCTTGGCCGCGACCTCGATGTTCTTGATGAGCTTGGCGAACGACTTCGCACGGCGCGCGTCGATGACGGCCTTCTTGTGCTTGGTCGTCGCCCACTTGGAATGCCCGGACATGCCTCTCCCGTCACGGTGGTTCAGTACCCCGACATTCTAGGCGGTCGCGGGCACCGCCCCCGGAGCGACGCCGCCGCCGGAGCGCAGGCGGCGTACGGCGCGCTCGTACTGGCGTCGACCGACCGCCCGGTAGGCCAACCGGATCGGCGCCGGCATCTCCTGCTCGAACCACGCGTCGCGCTCGCCTTCCGGCACGCTCTCGAGCATGAGGCCGAGCAGGACGAACACCGGCAGCGGCGGCTTGTGCCGACGGGCGTGGCGGTGGATGTCGTCCCACTCCGCATCGGAGAGGATCGCGTCGAGCACCGGGAACGCGTCCCGCTCCTCGTCGGCGAGGTGCCGGGTCAGCAGCCGGTCGACCTCGTCGAGTTCGGCGGCGAGCCGCTCGGCGGTGCCGGCGTCGGCATCGCGCGCCCACCGGTCGACGATGGCGTCGACGAGGTCGAGCCGGTCGGACACGGCGCCGTGCTGGCGGCGCATGAGCTCGACATGGAGCCCGCACGCGGGCGCCCGCTCCGTCATGCGGTCCCAGAAGTAGTCGTCCTCGGTGCGGTGGTGCACGTGGAGCAGCGCGGTGATGCCGTGCAGGTGCTTCGCGAGCGGCCTGGCGCGCTCGAGGTCTCCGTGCTCGACGCGGCGGACGAGCCCGGGCGCCTCGGCGAACAGGCGACGGAAGAGCCGGTGGATCATCACCACCTCGTCGCTGCGGCAGGTCGTGGCGGGCGCGGCGCGGTCGGGCGCGCCCGTGCTGGGGAGTCGTGTGGTCATGACGGCAAGGCAAGCGGATGCCGCGGCTCGCCGCGCCCGTGGGAACCCGCGGTTCCTCCCCGGGACGGCCCGCCGTTCCGGCCCGGGCCACCACTGACCGGCGCGATGCGTCGATCGGCCGGGTTCAGGCCGCGGTCGTCGCCCGCACCTTGCCCAGGAAGTACTCGTGGAACCGGTGGTCGCCCTGGATCTCCGGATGGAAGCTCGTGCCGACCAGGTTCCCCTGCTCGACGGCGACGACGCGACCGTCGGCGAGCGTCGCGAGCGGCGTCGCCCGCTCCCCCACCGACTCGACGATCGGGCCGCGGATGAACACCGCGTGCACGGGCCGATCGCCCAAGGCCGGCACGTCGAGCTCGGTCTCGAACGACTGGTTCTGCGAGCCGAATGCGTTCCGGCGCACGACCACGTCGAGCCCGCCGAGGTTCTGCTGCCCCGTGATCGAATCCAGCAGGGTGTCGGCGATCATGATGAGTCCGGCGCACGTGCCGTAGACCGGCATCCCCTCGGCGATGCGCCGCTTCAGCGGTTCGGCGACGCCGAACGCGCGCGAGAGCTTGTCCATGACGGTGGACTCGCCGCCGGGGATCACGAGTCCGTCGATGCCCTCGACGTCCTCCGGCCGCCGGACGAGCACGACGCGAGCGCCGAGTTCCCCGAGCACGCGCGCGTGCTCGCGGAAGTCGCCCTGGAGGGCGAGGACGCCGACGGTCGGCCCCGCGGCATCCGTCGCCCCCAGGGACTCGTCGCGAAGGCTCACCATCCGCGCTCGGCGAGGCGGTGCGGAGCGGGCAGGTCGCCGACGTTGATGCCGACCATCGCCTCGCCGAGGCCGCGCGACACGTCGGCGACGACCTTCGGGTCGTCATAGAAGGTCGTGGCCTTGACGATCGCAGCAGCGCGCTGCTCGGGGTTGCCCGACTTGAAGATGCCCGAGCCCACGAAGACGCCGTCGGCGCCGAGCTGCATCATCATCGCGGCATCCGCCGGGGTCGCGACGCCGCCGGCGGTGAACAGCACGACCGGGAGCTTGCCGGTCTCGGCGACCTCGAGCACGAGCTCGTACGGCGCCTGCAGCTCCTTCGCGGCGACGTAGAGCTCGTCGCGCGTCATCGACTTCAGCTGGTTGACCTCGGAGGTGATCTTGCGGATGTGCTTGGTCGCCTCGGACACGTCGCCCGTGCCGGCCTCGCCCTTCGAGCGGATCATCGCGGCGCCCTCGTTGATGCGGCGGAGCGCCTCGCCGAGGTTCGTCGCACCGCAGACGAAGGGGGTCGTGAAGCCCCACTTGTCGATGTGGTTGACGTAATCGGCCGGCGAGAGCACCTCGGACTCGTCGATGTAGTCGACGTCGAGCGCCTGCAGCACCTGCGCCTCGACGAAGTGGCCGATGCGGGCCTTCGCCATGACCGGGATCGAGACCTCGGCGATGATCGCCTCGATGAGGTCGGGATCGCTCATGCGGGCGACGCCGCCCTGGGCGCGGATGTCGGCGGGGACCCGCTCGAGGGCCATGACCGCGACGGCGCCGGCGTCCTCGGCGATGCGCGCCTGCTCGGGCGTGACGACGTCCATGATGACGCCGCCCTTCAGCATCTCGGCGAGGCCGCGCTTCACGCGGCTCGAGCCGGTCTCGGCAGTGCTCATCGGTGGTCCCTTTCGAACGGATGGCGCGGAATCGCGCAACGACGTGGACAAGCGGTTGGCTTGGCCTAGGCCAAAAGATAGCATGGGCCGAGCCCCTGCTTCGGAACAGTGTTGGATCGTGACATGACCCTCCAGATCACCGGCCGCTCGGCCGCCGACATCGCCGCGAGCGTGCGCGCCCTCATCGAGCGCGGTGCGCTCCTGCCGGGCGATCCGCTGCCGCCCGTGCGCGGCCTCGCCGACGACCTCGGCGTCAACCGCAACACCGCCGTGGCCGCATACCGGCAGCTCACGACGGCCGGCCTCGTCATCACCCGGGGGCGCGCGGGCACGCGCGTCGCCGACCGGTCCACCGTGCCGCAGGAGGGGTTCGCCGCCGACAGCGTGCTGCGCGACGTCGCGACCGGCAACCCGGATCCGGACCGCATCCCCGACCCGTCTGGTGCGCTCGCCGGCATGGCCGGCCGACCGGTGCTGTACGGCGAGCCGGTCATCGACCCCGACCTCGAGGACTGGGCGCGGAACTGGATGGCCGCCGACCTCGCGCCATCCGACCTTCGCCTCACGATCACGAGCGGGGCGGCCGACGCCGTCGAGCGACTCCTCGCCCAGGCGCTCGTGCGCGACGACGCCGTCGCCCTCGAGGACCCGTGCTTCCTCACGAGCATGCACACCGTCCGCGTCGGCGGGTACCGTCCGGTGCCCGTTCCGGTCGACGAGGAGGGCATGACGGTCGACGGTCTGCGCGCCGCGCTCGCCCAGGGCGTGCGCGCGCTCGTCTGCACGCCGCGCGCCCAGAACCCGACGGGGGCGAGCCTCTCGGAGGCTCGCGCGACCGAGCTGCGCGACGTCCTCCGCGAGCACCCGTACGTGCTCGTCATCGAGGACGACCACTTCTCGCTGCTCTCCCGCAGTCCGTACCGCTCCCTCATCGGACCGGGACATCGCCGCTGGGCCCTCGTCCGCTCGGTCTCGAAGTTCCTCGGCCCCGACATGTGCCTCGCCGTCGCGGCATCCGATCCCGCCACGGCGGCACGACTGGCCATGCGCCTCACGCCCGGCACCACGTGGGTGAGCCACCTGCTGCAGCGACTGACGCTCGCCCTCGTCTCCGATCCCGCCGTCATGCGCGGCATCGGCGACGCCGGGGCGCACTACGCCGAGCGGAACGACGCCTTCGCCGCCCGGCTCACCGGCCTCGGCCTCCCGGCGTCCGCCGGCGACGGCCTCAACCTCTGGGTTCCGCTGCCCGTGCCCGCGCGCGACGTCTCCGAGCAGCTCATGCGTCGCGGATGGCTCGTGCGCGCCGGCGACGAGTTCGCCCTCGCCGACGCCCCCGCGGCCAGCCGCCGGCTGCGGCTCACGGTCCACGACCTCGCCGACGACGACGCCGAACGCCTTGCGACCGACATCGTGGCGGCCGTCCGTGCGGCCGGCGCGCGGCTCGTGCCGGTCGAGGATGGAATGATCGAGGGGTGAAGGTCCTCTCGATCCAGTCCGCCGTCGCCTACGGCCACGTCGGCAACTCCGCGGCCGTCTTCCCCATGCAGCGCATCGGCGTCGAAGTGATGCCCGTCTACACGGTGAACTTCTCCAACCACACCGGCTACGGCGCGTGGCGCGGTCCGCTCATCGCGCCCGACGACGTGCGCGAGGTGATCGCCGGCATCGAGGACCGCGGCGCGTTCCCGAAGGTCGACGTGATCCTGTCGGGCTACCAGGGCAGCGAGGGCATCGCCGACGTGATCCTCGACGCCGTCGCGCGCATCAAGGCGGCGAACCCCGAGGCGATCTACTCGTGCGACCCCGTCATGGGCAATGCGAAGAGCGGATGCTTCGTGGCTCCGGCGATCCCGATCCTGCTGCGCGATCGGGTGGTGCCCGCCGCCGACCTCATCACGCCGAACCAGTTCGAGCTCGGGTACCTCACGGGGACCGAACCCGGGTCGCTCGAGTCGACGCTCGAGTCGATCGACCTGGCCCGAGCGATGGGGCCGCGCACGGTGCTCGTCACGAGCGTCGAGCGACCCGACCGCGAGGAGGGCACGATCGAGATGCTCGCGGTCGACGACCGCGGTGCGTGGATCGTGCAGACCCCGATGCTGCCGATGAAGGCGAACGGCTCGGGGGATGTCACGGCGGCGCTCTTCACGGCGCACTACCGCCGGACCGGCGACGCGGCCGACGCGCTCGCCCGCACCGCGTCGAGCGTGTTCGACCTGCTGACGACCACCCACGAGTCGGGCGAGCGCGAGCTGCAGCTCGTCGAGTCGCAGGAAGCGTACGCGAACCCGCGCATGCAGTTCGAGGTCCGTCGGGTCCGCTGAGCGGTCGCGGTCAGCGCGGCCAGGCCTCCGCGATCTCCTCGCGCACCTCCCCGAGCAGGCGCGGCAGGGCCTTGGTGCCGGCGATGATCGGGAAGAAGTTCGCATCGAGCGCCCAGCGGGGCACGATGTGCTGGTGCAGGTGCTCGGCGATGCCCGCACCGGCGATCCGCCCCTGGTTCATGCCGATGTTGAACCCGTCGCAGCGCGACACCTGCTTCACCGTGCGCATCGCGACCTGCGTGAGCTCGCCGATCTCGGCGACCTCCTCGGGGCTCGCCTCGTCGTACGTCGCGATGTGGCGGTACGGGCATACCAGCAGGTGGCCGCTGTTGTACGGGTACAGATTGAGCAGCACGTAGGCGTGCTCGCCGCGCGCGACGATGAGCGACTGCTCGTCCGCCAGCTCGGGAGCGCGGCAGAACGGGCACGAGTGCTCGTCGGGCTGCTGGCCGTGCTGGATGTAGACGAGGCGGTGCGGGGTCCAGAGGCGCTGGAACGCGTCGGGCACGCCCGCGAGGTCGGCTGCGGCATCCGTCGGCACGCCGTCGAACTCGTCGGGCTGGTACGCGCTCATGCGAACAGGTCGTCCCGCGTCGTCACCTGGCGGCGATCGGCGATCGCCTCGCGGATGCGGTGCTCGGCGTCGGCGATCGGCACGCCGTTCTCCTGCGTGCCGTCGCGGAAGCGGAAGCTCACGGTCTCGCCGGTGCGGTCGTTCTCGCCGGCGATGAGCTGGATCGGCACCTTCTGCGTCGTGTGGGTGCGGATCTTCTTCTGCATGCGGTCGTCGCTCGTGTCGAGCTCCGTGCGCACGCCCGAACCGGCGAGCTGCGTCAGGATGCCGCCGAGGTAGGGGGCGTACTCGTCCGCGACGGGGATGCCGACGACCTGGACGGGCGCGAGCCAGACCGGGAAGGCGCCCGCGTAGTGCTCGGTGAGGACGCCGAAGAACCGCTCGATCGAGCCGAACTTCGCGGAGTGGATCATGACCGGCTGCCGGTGCGTGCCGTCGGCCGCGGTGTACTCGAGGCCGAAGCCCTCAGGCTGGTTGAAGTCGTACTGGATGGTCGACATCTGCCAGGTCCGGCCGATCGCGTCGCGGGCCTGCACCGAGATCTTCGGGCCGTAGAAGGCGGCGCCGCCCGGGTCGGGCACGAGCTCGAGGCCCGAGCGCTCGGCGACGTCGCGCAGCACGTTCGTCGCGACCTCCCACTGCTCGTCGGTGCCCTTGAACTTGTCGGAGTTCGCGTCGCGGGTCGAGAGCTCGAGGTAGAAGTCGTCGAGGCCGAAGTCGCGCAGGAGTCCGAGCACGAAGTTCAGCAGGTGCTCGATCTCGCCAGGCGCCTGCTCGGGCGTGACGTAGCTGTGCGAGTCGTCCTGGGTCAGGCCGCGCACGCGCGTCAGGCCCTGCACGACACCGGACTTCTCGTAGCGGTAGACGGTGCCGAACTCGAAGAACCGCAGCGGGAGCTCGCGGTACGAGCGCCCGCGCGACCGGTAGATGAGGTTCTGCATCGGGCAGTTCATCGCCTTGAGGTAGTACTCGGAGTTCTCGAGCTCCATCGGCGGGAACATCGTGTCCTTGTAGTACGGCAGGTGGCCGGACAGCTCGAAGACGTGCGCCTTCGTGATGTGCGGCGTGGAGACGTACTGGAAGCCCTCCTCGATGTGGCGGCGGCGGACGTAGTCCTCCATCTCGCGCTTGATCACCCCGCCCTTGGGGTGGAAGACGGGAAGGCCCGATCCGATCTCGTCGGGGAAGCTGAACAGGTCGAGCTCGACGCCGAGCTTGCGGTGGTCGCGGCGCTGAGCCTCCTCGAGGCGGTGCTGGTACGCGCGGAGCTCGTCCTTCGTCGGCCACGCGGTTCCGTAGACCCGCTGCAGCTGCGGGTTCTTCTCGGACCCGCGCCAGTACGCCGCAGCGACCCGCATGAGTGCCCAGCCATTGCCGATCATGCGGGTGCTGGGCAGGTGCGGGCCGCGGCAGAGGTCCTTCCAGAAGACCTCGCCCGTCTTCGGGTCGACGTTGTCGTAGATGGTGAGCTCGGCGCCGCCGACCTCGACCGACTCGTTGTCGTCCTGGCCGGCCTCGCCGCCCGTCGGGTGGCCCTTGAGGCCGATCAGCTCGAGCTTGTACGGCTCGGCGGCGAGCTCGGCGCGCGCCTCGTCGTCGGTGACGACCCGGCGCACGAAGCGCTGGCCCGAGCGGATGATCCGCGCCATCTCCTTGTCGAGCAGCTTCAGGTCGTCGGGCGTGAACGGCTCGGCGACGTCGAAGTCGTAGTAGAAGCCGTCGGTGACGGGCGGCCCGATGCCGAGCTTCGCGTCGGGATTGACCTTCTGCACGGCCTGCGCGAGCACGTGCGCCGTCGAGTGGCGGAGGATCGCGAGTCCGTCGGGCGAGTCGATCGTGACCGGCTCGACGAGGTCGGCGTCGGCCACCGTCGTCGCCAGGTCCTTCAGCTCGCCGTTGACGCGCATCGCGACAACGGATCGATCGGTGAAGAGCTCGAAGCCGTCGGCCAAGTGGATCCACTCCCTGCAGTGTGAGGTGCAACCCCTCAACTGTAGTCGGGCGACGCCGGGGTCCACGCCGCGGGGAGGCGGCGGACCTCGGCTGCGCGGTGACCGACGACTTGCGTCCGGATGGCGCAAGCGCGCCACTGCTGTCGGCGCGGGCTTGCGCGGACTTGCGTATCCGTTGCAAGAAATCGACAGATGGGAGACATTTCCTCGCAGTCGCTTGTGACATCGTCGCGCCCCGGCATAGCCTCGCCACTCGAGGGCACCGCGACGCCCGCAGCGCCCTCAGGCGTGCACACCGAGAGGAATCGAGTCGACGATGACACGACCCACCAGCCCCGTCCCACCGCCGTCCCGGCGCCGGCCCCGCGACCTCGCTCGCCCGTCGCTCGCGATGGCGGTCGCCATCGCGGCGGCGACCGCGATCCTCGGCCCGACCCCGGCGTCGGCCGCCGCCGATCCGGTCCTCACCCGCGCGGCCATCGATCCGTCCCTGGTCTCCGGACGCGGCGCCGAGGTGCCGTTCCTCGAGCAGGAGGCCGAGCACGCGACCACGGACGGCGAGGTGATCGGCCCCGATCGGACCGCCTATACGCTGCCGGCCGAGGCATCCGGGCGCAGCGCAGTCAGCCTCGATCCGGGCGAGTACGTCGAGTTCACGCTGCCGGCGGCCGCCAACGGCATCACGGTCCGCTACAGCATCCCCGACGCGCCGGACGGCGGCGGCATCACGGCTCCCCTCGAGGTCTCCGTCGACGGCGGGGCGCCGCAGACGATGACCCTCACCTCCGAGTACTCGTGGCTCTACAACCAGTACCCCTTCACCAACGACCCGAACTCCGGACTGCTGCATCCGGACTGGTGGATCACCGAGTGCGGGTGCGTCCCGGGCGAGGGGTACGAGGTGGAGACGCCGTTCCGGCCCATGCACTTCTACGACGAGCAGCGGATGCTGCTCGGTGCGACGTACCCGGCAGGTTCCGTGGTCCGCCTCACCGCCCCAGATGGCACGGATGCCGCGTGGACGGTCATCGATCTCCTCGACTCCGAGCTCGTTGCGCCTCCGGCGGAGCAGCCTGCCGGGTCGGTCAGCGTCGTGAAGTTCGGCGCCGATCCCGACGGCGTCCGCGACTCCGCACCGGCGTTCCGCACCGCCATCCGTTGGGCCCGGCATCACGACGTCGACGTCTTCATCCCCGGCGGCGCGTTCCGCGTCAGCGAGCACCTCATCGTGGACGACGTGACGATCCGGGGCGCGGGCAACTGGCACTCGGTCGTGTTCGGCGAGGAGGTCGCCCTGAGGAAGCCGTCCGCCGACGGTTCGACGCACACGGGCGTCGGGTTCTACGGCAGGGACGCCGCATCGGGCGGCAGCTCGAACGTGCACCTCGCGGACTTCGCCATCCGCGGCGACGTCCGCGAGCGGATCGACACCGACCAGGTCAACGGCGTCGGCGGCGCCATGAGCGACTCGACGATCGAACGACTGCACATCGAGCACACGAAGGTCGGACTCTGGTTCGACGGCCCGATGGACGGGGTCACCGTGCGCGACAACGTCATCGTCGACCAGATCGCCGACGGACTCAACTTCCACACGGGCGTCACCCACTCGGTCGCGGAGGGAAACTTCGTCCGGAACACCGGCGACGACGGCCTCGCGATGTGGTCCGAGGGGACGCCGAACGCCGGGAACGTGTTCTCCCGGAACACCGTCCAGACGCCGACGCTCGCGAACGGCATCGCCGTCTACGGCGGGGCCGACACGACGGTCTCGGGCAACCTGGTGGCCGACCCGATCCGCGAGGGCAGCGCGCTCCACGCGGGCTCGCGCTTCGGCGCCGAGCCGTTCACCGGTGACCTCCGCTTCACGGACAACACCGCCGTCCGCGCCGGCACGTACGAGCTGAACTGGAACATCGGCCTCGGCGCGATCTGGCTGTACGCGCTGGATCGGTCGATCGACCAGGCGGACGTGCGGATCACCGGCGACCACTACCTCGACAGCACGTACAACGCGATCATGCTGGTCTCGGACTGGCCGGTGAAGGACCAGGTCTCGATCTCGAACGTGCACTTCGCCGACGTGCGGATCGACGGCACGGGATCGTCGGTCGTGAGTGCCCGAGTGGCCGGCTCGGCATCGTTCGAGAACGTGGATGCTCGGAACGTCGGCGCGGTCGGCATCAACAACTGCGGCACGTTCCACTTCACGCCCGCCGGCTCCGAGTTCTCGATCGTCGACCTCGGCGGGAACGACTCGAGCGGCGTGAACACGACGGGGCCCTGGATGGCCCCGTGGGAGCTGCCGAACACGATCACGTGCGACGATCGCCCGCCCGTGGTCGCCCCGCCCGCGCCGTCGCCCTGGTGACCCCACCGGGTCGCGAGCTCCGGTCGCCCCCGACCCGAGGTCGGGGACGCCCCCGAACGGGCCCGTGCGGGCGGAGGGGGCGGCTGGAAGGCCCCAGTCGCTGAGAGCAGTCGCGCGTTCCTCGCACTGGAGCGAGCCATGAAGCGCACATCCGTCCTCTCCGCCGCCGCAGTCGCGGCCCTCCCCGTCGTCGCGGGCGGGCCGCGGCCCGAGCCCACGATGCCGAAGTGCCGGATCTCCCCTCCGGCGCGCTCCGACCCGACGTCATCGAGGAGGTCCCGGATCACCTCCAGATCCAGAACACCCACCCTGCGAGCCGGCGATCATCTGCGGCTTCGGCGGAATCCCTGAGAGCCGGAGGTCGGGGCCGGCAGACGACGAAGGCCCCGGCTGCTGCCGGGGCCTTCGTGCTGGTGGGCGATACTGGGATCGAACCAGTGACCTCTTCCGTGTCAGGGAAGCGCGCTACCGCTGCGCCAATCGCCCGGGTCTGAGTGAGTTCAACGAACTCTTCTCGAGGTGGATACGGGATTCGAACCCGTGTATACGGCTTTGCAGGCCGCTGCCTCGCCTCTCGGCCAATCCACCGTTGCTTGGGTTCACCACCAAAGAACAAACCGGCTTGCGCCGGCTTGGTCAGAGCGGATGACGAGACTCGAACTCGCGACCCTCACCTTGGCAAGGTGATGCGCTACCAACTGCGCCACATCCGCGTTGCCCGCATTTCTGCGTGCAGAAAGACAATAACCGACCCGTGAACGAATGACAAACTGAGCTCCGCTCGCCCGCCGTTCCGGCCGATCACCGCCTCAATCCGGCCGTGTGTCCCGGGCGTGTCGCGGCACTCGGCGGCCGTCGCGGACGCCCGGCGATCCGAGGCGCTCAACGCACGGCGGCGTCGGCGCCGGACCGCCCGCCCCCGCCCGGACGGACACCGGCCGCCGATGTGCATTCGACCCGTCGCGTGGGCTAGTATCGAGTCCGCGGTCGCGATCCGATCGGGTCCGCGAATACCCATATGGGCGATTGGCGCAGCTGGTAGCGCGCTTCCTTCACACGGAAGAGGTCGTCGGTTCGAGCCCGGCATCGCCCACCATCGTGGAACGCCCCCGGAGTCCGGGGGCGTTCCGACGTTCCGGGGCGACTCGGCCCCCGAGGGGACCGGCCTATCGATCGACCCGGCCCTCAGCCCCAGCCGTACCGCTCGGCGAGCGCATCCACTACTCGCCCGTATCGCACGGCGTCCAGCGACGCGGCCTCGCGCCGCATGCCGTCGGCGTGGACCCGGAACACGCGGTCGATCCGGGCCCAGCTCGGCCGCCCCTCGCCGTCCCACGCGCCGGAACCGAGCGCCACGGCGTCACGATCGCCGTCCTGCGGCTTGCTGGTCAGCTGCACCGCCAGGAACTCCCCCGCGGCACCGGCGGCCACGATGACGACCGGCCGGTCCTTGCCGCGCCCGTCGCGCTCCTCGTACGGCACCCACGTCCACACGACCTCGCCGGGGTCGGGTTCCCCGTCGCGTTCGGGCGTGTAGCCGAAGCGCACGCGCCGGACGCGGGCGGGATCCAGCTCGACCGTCGCGGCGGGTCCCTCGCGACCCGGCCAGTCCTCGGCCGGCTCCGTTCGGGGCCGAGCCGCTGCATCCGTCGTCACCGGCGCCGGCGCCGGGGCCCGGCGCCCCGATGCCGTCGAGAGCGAGCGGATGGCACGCCCGAGGGCGGTGAGGAAGCGGCTGGTGTCTGGCACACCCGCACACTACCCTCACCGCCCTCGCGGTGATCGCGTGGATCAGACGGACTCGAGCTTGTAGCCCTCCTCGCCGTGCACGATGGTGTCGATGCCGGCGAGCTCGTCCTCGTTCTTGACCCGGAAGCCGATGGTCTTCTCGATCGCGAAGCCGAGCACGAAGGCCACGACGAACGAGTAGATCAGGACGCCGAGCGCGGCGATCGTCTGGACGGCCAGCTGACCGAGGTCGCCGCCGGTGAAGAGGCCGGTGTCGATGGCGAAGAAGCCGAGGTACAGCGTTCCGATGAGGCCGCCGACGAGGTGGATGCCCACGACGTCGAGGGAGTCGTCGAAGCCGAGCTTGAACTTCAGCTCGATGGCCAGGGCGCAGACGGCACCGGCGACGAGACCGAGGAGCAGCGCCCAGCCGGGCTCGAGGTTGGCACAGGCCGGCGTGATGGCGACGAGGCCGGCGACGGCGCCCGAGGCGGCGCCCACGGAGGTCGGCTTGCCGTCCTTGAACTTCTCGACCAGCAGCCAGCCGAGGATCGCCGCGGCGGTCGCGCCCAGGGTGTTGAGGACGATGAGGCCGGTGTTGGCGAGCTCGTTGAGGAACTCCGCGCCGGCGTTGAAGCCGAACCAGCCGAACCAGAGCACCGCAGCACCGAGGAGCGTGAGCGGCACGTTGTGGGGCTTGTCCATGCCCTTCTGGAAGCCGACGCGCTTGCCGAGGACCAGCGCGAGGGCGAGCGCCGCGGCGCCCGCGTTGATGTGGACGGCCGTGCCGCCCGCGTAGTCGATCACCGACGGGAGGCCGAGGGTCTCGCCGAGGTTGAGGATCCAGCCGCCGCCCCAGACCCAGGCCGCGACCGGGAAGTAGACGAGCGTGGCCCAGATGCCCGCGAAGATCATCCACGCGCCGAACTTGGCGCGGTCGGCGATCGCGCCGGAGATGAGCGCGACGGTGATGATCGCGAACGTCGCGCCGAACGCGACGCCGATCAGGTCGGTGTTCGCGGTCTCACCGGTGGCGAGCGAGCTCAGCGCGAAGTCGGAGAACGGGTTCCCCGCGAAGTCCCACGTGCCGGGGACCGCGCTCATGTTGAAGCCGTACAGCACCCAGAGGACGCTGATCAGGCCGAGCGCGCCGAAGCTCATCATCATCATCGAGACGACGCTCTTGGCCTTGACCAGGCCGCCGTAGAAGAACGCCACACCCGGCGTCATGAACAGCACGAGCGCGGTCGCCGTGATGGCCCACGCAATGCTTCCCGTATCCATAGGTTTTCCTCACACCTCGTGATCTGCAGGGGACGTACCGCGAGGGGGGAGACTGGGGCTCGGTCTCGAGGTACGTGGATCAGAATGGTGCGGGAACGTTTCGACCACGGGGCATCCCGCGTTTCGCGACGGTTACGAACTTCCGCGATATGTAACGAGCGTGTTTCCGGATGCCGCGACGAGGCTCCGAGATCGCTGCCGAGGCGGTGTGCGCGCGCGACCGGCGGGCGCCTCAGTCGTGCGGCGGCAGTTCGCCCGTCGTCAGGGCGATCATGCGCGACATCGAGCGCAGGTACTTCTTCCGGTAGCCGCCGGAGAGCATGTCGCCGCCGAACACCTCGTCGAGCGGGACGCCGCTCGCGAGGATCGGGATCTCGGCGTCGTAGACGCGGTCGATGAAGGCCACGAGCCGCAGCGCGGCGTTCTGGTCGTCGAGCTCGCGGATGCCGGTCAGCGCGATGAACTCGACGCCCTCGATGAGCTTGATGTACTTCGACGGGTGCACCGTCGACAGGTGCGCCAGCAGCGCGTCGAACCCGTCGAGGGTGACCCGGTGACCGCGCCCGGCGAGCGTCGCCGCGGCGTGCTCGACCGCGGCATCGTCGGCGAGGGACTCGGCGTGCCCCTCCGTGTCGCGACGGCGGTAGTCGAGGCCGTCGATGCGCAGCGTCTCGAAGTTCGAGGAGAGCGCGTGGATCTCGCGCAGGAAGTCGGCGGCGGCGAACCGGCCCTCGCCGAGCGCGTTCGGCGGGGTGTTGCTCGTCGCGGCGACGCGCGTGCCGCCCGCCATGAGCTCGCCGAGGAAGCGCGTCATGAGCATGGTGTCGCCCGGGTCGTCGAGTTCGAACTCGTCGATGCAGATCAGGCGCGCGCCGCGCAGCAGCTCGACGGCCTGCGCATAGCCGAGGGCACCGACGAGCGCCGTGTACTCGATGAACGTGCCGAAGTACTTCGGGCCGTGCGCGACGTGCCAGAGCGACGCGAGCAGGTGCGTCTTGCCCACGCCGAAGCCGCCGTCGAGGTAGACCCCGGGGAGCTCGATGCGCGCCGGGCGCTTGCGCGAGAAGAAGCCGCCCGGCCGCTGTGCGGCCCGCCAGGCGCCGGCGAAGGCGTTGAGTCGGTCGAGCGCGGCCTGCTGCGACGGGAAGTCGTGGTCGGGACGGTACGACTCGAACGAGGCGTGCTCGAACTGCGGCGGGGGCACCAGCTCGGAGGCGATCTCGGCACCCGTGATGGACGGGTTGCGGTCGACGAGGTGCTCGACGACGGATGCCGCGGGGGTGCTCATTCGCGTGGGATCTCCTGTTGCACCTGGTGACATGTGCGGTGACGACGACCGGCATGCCGCGTAGATTCGGTGGTGGACGGGTCACCAGCCTAGTCCGCTCCCCGATCCGCATCGCCCGACCGGGCGACCACTGGAGGTTCCCCATGTCCGTCGAGTTCGACCCCGCCGCCAAGCTGGCCGAGTACGCCCACCCCGAGCGCCTCGTCACCACGGACTGGCTCGCCGAACGGCTCGGGCAGCCGGGACTCGTGGTCGTGGAGTCCGACGAGGACGTGCTGCTCTACGAGGTCGGGCACATCCCCGGCGCCGTGAAGGTCGACTGGCACACCGAGCTCAACGACCCGGTGGTCCGCGACTACCTCTCGGGCGAGCAGTTCGCCGAGCTCCTCGGCGGCAAGGGCATCGCGCGCGATGACACCGTCGTGATCCACGGCGACAGGAACAACTGGTGGGCCGCGTACGCGCTCTGGGTGTTCACGCTGTTCGGGCACGAGGACGTCCGCCTCCTCGACGGCGGGCGCGACAAGTGGATCGCCGAGGGCCGTCCGCTGACCACCGACGCGCCCGACCGCGAGCCCGTCGAGTACCCCGTCGTCGAGCGCGACGACACCGCCATCCGCGCCTTCAAGGAGGACGTGCTCGCGCACTTCGGCAACCCGCTCATCGACGTGCGCTCGCCCGAGGAGTACACGGGCGAGCGCACCCACATGCCGGCCTACCCCGAGGAGGGCGCGCTGCGCGGCGGCCACATCCCCACCGCGGCATCCGTGCCCTGGGCACGCGCCGCCGCGGAGGACGGCACGTTCCGGACGCGTGCGGAGCTCGACGCGATCTACCGCGACGAGGTCGGCCTGCAGGACGGCGACGACGTCATCGCGTACTGCCGCATCGGCGAGCGGTCGAGCCACACCTGGTTCGTGCTGACGCACCTGCTCGGCTTCGAGGGCGTGCGCAACTACGACGGCTCGTGGACCGAGTGGGGCAGCGCGGTGCGCGTGCCGATCGCCACGGGTCCCGAGCGCGGCGAGGCGCCCGCCCGCTGAGTCTGCGCACGGGCGTCGCCGCAGCGGCGGGTGGGAGAATGGACCGGATGGATGCCACGACCCTGCCCCCGGCGCTCGCGGAGACCCGCGAGGACTTCCTCTCGCTCGGCGTGAAGGACCGCCTGACCCTGCTGCTGGACTTCTCGAACGAGCTCCCCGCGCTGCCGGAGCGCTACCGCGACCACCCGGACCTGCTCGAACGGGTCGAGGAGTGCCAGTCGCCGGTGTACATCTTCGTCGAACTCGACGACGGCGGCCGCGTGCACATGCACGCGACGGCGCCGGCCGAGGCACCGACCACGCGAGGGTTCGCGTCGATCCTCGCCCAGGGCCTCGACGGGCTCACGCCCGACGAGGTGATGGCGATCCCCGCCGACTACCCGCAGTCGCTCGGGCTCGGCGAGGCAGTGTCTCCGCTGCGCGTGCGCGGCATGTCGGGCATGCTCGCCCGAGCGAAGCGCCAGCTCTCGGAGCGGCTCGCAGCCTGACGCGCCGGCGGGCCCGACGGTCGCCCTCCGGGCGGCCCCGGCAGTCCCTGGGCGGACGCGCTCAGCGCGCGGCGAGCCAGTCGTGCACGAGCATCGCCCAGCGACGCGGATCGTGGTTCCACAGCTTCGTGTGGCGCGCGCCCTCGAACACCTCGAACTGCACGAGGTCGGAGCGCACCTCGGCGAGTCGTCTTGACCCGTCGATGGGGACGAAGCCGTCGTCCTCGCTGTGCATGAGCAGGATCGGGACGTCCAGCTCGTCCGCGCGCGCGACCGCGTCGAGCGCCTCGAGGTCGATCGGCGCCGCGAGGCCCGTCAGGGTCCCCGCGATGGGCGCGCTGAGCACCCGCGCGACCGCGCCGCCGAGCTCGGCGGGCAGGCCGAGCGCACGGCCCTGGAAGCGGAGGATGTCGGGCCAGTCGACCGCCGGCGACTCGAGGATCACGCCGACGAGGTGCTCGCGCACCTCGTCGGACCGGAGCACGGTCTGCAGCGCGATCGATCCGCCCATCGACCACCCCATGAGCACCACCCGGCGGGCGCCGTGGCCCACCGCGAACCGGACCGCGGCGACCACGTCCTCCCATTCCGTTCCGCCGAGCCCGTACCGTCGATCGTCGCTCGCCGGCGCCTCGCCGTCGTTGCGGTAGGAGACGAGCAGGGACGACCACCGCGCCCGGGTCGCGGGCGGGACCGCGCGCAGGCCCTCGTGGCGCTTCGCGCCGCGTCCGTGCACGACGACGAGCCAGTCCGTCGAGGGCGCGCCCGCGACATCCGTCGCCGGGACGAACCAGGCCGGAGCCGGAGCCAGCGGCGTCGGGACGACGACGTTCTCGTAGCGCTCGGAGACCTCCCACGGGCCGAGGTGGACCCATCCGCTGATGCGTCCCCGTGCGGCGCGGTCGAGGCGCCCGAACTCGACCGACTCGAGGACCCGTCGCACCCGGTGACCGTCGTCGTGGAGCACGTCGCCGACCCGCGCGTAGCCGGAGTCGTGCTCGAACCAGAGGCCGTACCGGCCGCGCATCCGCGCGTCCTCGGAGCCCGAGAGCACGACCTCGCCCGCCGCGAGGTCGACGCGGTCGATGCGGACGTCGTCCGGGCGTTCCAGCTCGGGCGTGACGACCCGGCGGGCGAACACGATCGCCGTCGCGGCGGTCGCGGCGGCGACGGCGGCACCGAGCAGTGCGACGCCGCCGAGCACGGCGCCGACCGGCCCGACCGTGCGCTCGAGCCTGGACATGCCGCCTCCTCGTTCCGTCGCCGACCGGGGTCGTGCGGGGTCCCGGCGCCGACTCGGCGCGCCGCCCACGGCCCCCGTGATCGAGACTCTAGTCTGCTCACGTGTCCGACTCGGCGACCACGCCTCCCCCTGAGTTCGCCGCAGCGCTGGAGTCGCTGCGGGCAGCGACACCGCGGGCCGAACTGCGCGTGTCGGAGATCGCCGCGCCCTCATCGCTCGCCCCGTGGGCCGTCGCGCTCGCGGCCGACCTCGTCCCCGGGCGCCACGCCCAGGATTCCGAGCTCGGTACCGGCAGGTTCGTCCTCCTGTACGACCCCACCGAACCCGAGTCGTGGGGCGGCCGATTCCGCGTCGTGTGCTTCGCGCAGGCGCCGCTCGAGACCGACATCGGCGTCGACCCGTTCCTGGCGGATGTCGCGTGGTCGTGGCTCGTCGACGCGCTCGACGCGCGCGGCGCGCGCTACGTCGCCGCCTCCGGCACGGTGACGAAGATCCTCTCGACCGGGTACGGCGAGCTCGCCCGCCAGGGCGACGGCGCGGAGCTCGAGCTCCGCGCGTCCTGGACTCCGCTCGACGCCGTGATCGCACCGCATGTGGAAGGGTGGGGTGAGTTGCTGTGCATGCTGGCCGGCCTGCCTCCGAGCTCGGAGGGGGTGACGGCCCTTCCCACACGGAGGAGGAGACGTGGCTGACGAGTACCACGTGATCGACTCCCGCGAGGGCTACGACGCCGCCGTCGAGGCCATCGCCGGAGGCGTGGGTCCGGTCGCGGTCGATGCCGAGCGGGCGAGCGGCTTCCGCTACTCCCAGCGCGCGTACCTGATCCAGATGTTCCGCCGCGACGCGGGCACGTTCCTCTTCGACCCGACGACCATCGGCGACTTCTCGAGCCTGCAGGCGGTCATCCGCCACGAGGAGTGGGTGCTGCACGCGGCCAGCCAGGATCTCGCGTGCCTCCGCGAGGTCGGGCTCGACCCGACCGGGATCTTCGACACCGAGCTCGCCGCGCGACTGCTCGGGATGCCCCGGGTCGGCCTCGCCTCCGTGGTCGAGGAACTCCTCGACATCCGCCTCGCCAAGGAGCACTCGGCCGCCGACTGGTCGACCCGGCCGCTCCCCCAGTCCTGGCTGCACTACGCCGCGCTCGACGTCGAACTCCTCGTCGACGTGCGCGACCGCCTCGCCGAACGCCTCGTCGACGACGGCAAGGAGGAGATCGCACGGCAGGAGTTCGACGCCACCGTGCACCGTGCGGCGAAGCCGGCCGCCGCCGAGCCGTGGCGGCGACTCAGCGGCATCCACGCCCTCAGGTCGCCGCGCAACCTCGCGGTCGCGCGAGCCCTGTGGCACGCCCGCGACGCCCTCGCGGCGGAGACGGATGTCGCCCCGGGGCGGCTGGTTCCGGACGCCTCGATCCTCGCGGTCGCGAAGACCCTCCCCGAGTCCAAGCGCGCCCTGGCCGACCTCAAGTCGTTCAACGGTCGCGCGAGCCGGACGGAGATCGACCGCTGGTGGGCGGCGATCGAGGAGGCCAGGACCGCCCCGCCGCCCGCCGCCCGCGTGCCGAGCGACGCTCCCCCGCCTCCGCGGGCGTGGGCGTCCCGCAATCCCGAGGCCGACGCACGGCTCCGGCTCGCCAAGGCCGCGGTCGGCGACGTGGCCGAGGAGCACGGCATGCCGGTCGAGAACCTGCTGACGCCCGATCACCTGCGGCGCCTCGCGTGGCGGCCCCCCGCCGAACCGACGCCGGACGCCATCGCGGCCTCGCTCGAGGAGCTCGGTGCCCGCCCCTGGCAGGTTGAGGCTACCTCACAGATAATCGCCGCTGCCTTTGTGCAGGCGGCACAATCGCTCGAAGACGCCTCCCACGAGGCTTCGTAGGAACCGGCAACCGATTCCGGCGCGTGCGACGGGCGTTCCTAGGATCGGGGTGATCCTCCATTCGAAAGGGAGCTGCAGCGTGGCTGAACGAGCTGACGTCGTGTTCGTCGACGGGGTCCGTACCCCCTTCGGCAAGGCCGGCGAAAAGGGCATGTACTGGAACACCCGGGCCGATGACCTCGTGGTGAAGGCGATCGTGGGGCTCCTCGAGCGCAACCCGAACGCGCCGAAGGACCAGATCGACGACGTGGCCATCGCCGCCACGACGCAGACCGGCGACCAGGGACTCACGATCGGCCGCAGCGCCGCGATCCTCGCGGGCCTGCCGAAGTCGGTGCCCGGCTTCGCGATCGACCGCATGTGCGCCGGAGCGATGACCTCGGTCGCCATGCTCGCCGGGTCGATCGGCTACGGCCAGTACCGTCTCGCGATCGGCGGCGGTGTCGAGCACATGGGCCACCACCCCATGGGCTCGGGCGTGGACCCGAACCCCCGGTTCGTCGCCGAGCGGATGGTGTCGGAGGACGCGCTCGTCATGGGCGCGACCGCCGAGCGCATCCACGATCGCTTCCCGCACCTGACCAAGGAGCGGGCCGACCGCTACGCACTCGGCAGCCAGCAGCGGACCGCCGCCGCGTACGAGGCCGGCAAGATCCAGCAGGACCTCGTCCCGGTCGCCATCCGCACGGCGGAGGGCTGGGGCCTCGCGACGCGCGACGAGGTCATGCGTCCCGAGACGACCATGGAGGGCCTCGCTGGTCTGAAGACCCCGTTCCGGCCGCACGGCCGCGTGACGGCGGGCAACGCGTCCGGCCTCAACGACGGCGCGACCGCCGCACTTCTCGCGAGCGGCGACGCGGCGAAGGAGTTCGGGCTGAACGTCAAGATGAAGCTCGTGAGCTACGCCTTCGCCGGCGTCGACCCCGAGATCATGGGCATCGGCCCCGTCCCCGCGACCGAGAAGGCCCTGCGCCTCGCCGGCCTCACGATGGACGACATCGGCCTGCTCGAGGTCAACGAGGCGTTCGCCGTGCAGGTGCTCTCGCTGCTCGACCACTACGGCATCGACGACGACGACCCGCGCGTGAACCCGTGGGGCGGCGCGATCGCCGTCGGCCACCCCCTCGCCTCGTCGGGCGTCCGCCTCATGAACCAGCTCGCCAGCCAGTTCGCCGAGCGCCCCGACGTCCGGTACGGCATCACGACCATGTGCGTGGGCCTCGGCCAGGGCGGAACCATGATCTGGGAGAACCCGAACTACTCGCGCAAGGCCGCGAAGAAGGCCTGAGGGAAGCGACGATGACCGACTACACGAAGATCGACTTCAGCGAGCTCGCCGGCATGTTCGACGACGAGGTCGTCACGCACTCGTACGTGCGCGACGTCCCGCTGTCGGAGGGACGCACGCTCGCGCTCGTGACGCTCGACAACGGACGCGACCACACCCGGCCGAACACGCTCGGGCCGAACACGCTGCTGGAGTACGCCGCGGCGCTCGACGGACTCGCCGCGCGCGCGGCCGCCGGCGAGATCCACGCCGTCGCCGTGACCGGCAAGCCGTTCATCCTCGCCGCGGGCGCGGACCTCTCGAAGGTGTCGCAGCTGCCGAACCGCGAGGCGGCGCTGCGCATCGCGCAGCTCGGCCACCACGCGCTCGGCAGGCTCGCGACGGTGGGCGTGCCCTCGTTCGCGTTCATCAACGGCCTCGCGCTCGGCGGCGGCGTCGAGATCGGGCTGCACGCCGACTACCGCACGGTCGACGCGTCGCTCCCGGCGCTCGCGCTCCCCGAGGTGTTCCTCGGCATGATCCCCGGCTGGGGCGGCGCGACGCTGCTGCCGAACCTCATCGGCATCGAGCACGCGCTGAAGATCGTCGTCGAGAACCCGCTCAAGCAGAACCGCACCATCAAGGCGCCCGAGGTGCTCGAGCTCGGCATCGCCGACGTCATGTTCCCGTCGGTGAACTACCTCGAGGACTCGATCCGGTGGGCCGACGACGTGATCTCCGGCCGCGTGAAGGTCAAGCGGCCCAACGAGCCCGGCAAGGTCGAACGCCTGGTCAAGTGGGACGCGGCGATCGGCATCGCGAAGAAGATGCTGCAGAGCCGCATCGGCACCGTCCCCCGGTCGCCCTACGCGGCGCTCGAGCTCCTGAAGGCCGCCAAGTCCGGCACCCGTGCCGAGGGCTTCGAGCGCGAGGACGAGATGCTCGCCGACCTGGTGTCGGGCGACCAGTTCCACGCCTCGATGTACGCCTTCAACCTCGTGCAGAAGCGGGCCAAGCGCCCGGCGGGTGCGCCCGACAAGGCGCTCGCGAAGCCGGTGACGAAGGTCGGGGTCCTCGGCGCCGGGTACATGGCCAGCCAGTTCGCGCTGCTCTTCCTCCGTCGCCTGCAGGTCCCCGTGGTCATCACCGACCTCGACCAGGACCGCGTGGACAAGGGCGTCGCCTCCATCACCGGCGAGATCGACGCGCTCCTCGGCAAGGGCCGCATCTCGCCCGACGAGGCGAACCGCCTCAAGGCACTCGTGCGCGGCACGACCGACAAGTCCGAGTTCGCCGACTGCGACTGGGTCATCGAGGCCGTCTTCGAGGAGCTCTCGATCAAGCAGGACGTCTTCGCCGAGATCGAGCAGATCGTCTCCCCCGAGGCCGTGCTCGCGACGAACACGTCGTCGCTCTCGGTCGAGCAGATCGGCGCGAAGCTCGAGCACCCGGAGCGCGTCGTCGGCTTCCACTTCTTCACGCCGGTCGCGGTGATGCCGCTCATCGAGGTCGTGAAGACGACGAAGACGGATGACGCGACACTGTCGACCGCCATGGTGACCGCCGCGAAGCTCAAGAAGAACGCCGTCATCACGGCCGACACTCCCGGCTTCGTCGTGAACCGCCTCCTCGCGGTGCTGCTCGGCGAGGCGATGCGCGCGGTCGACGAGGGCACCTCGTTCGAGACGGTCGACGAGGCCATGGCGCCGCTCGGACTCCCGATGGCTCCGTCGGTGCTGCTCGACCTCGTCGGGCTCAAGGTCGGCGCGCACGTGCTCGACACCCATCACGCGGCGTTCCCCGACCGGTTCTACCGTTCGGAGAACCTCCACAAGCTGGCGGACTACGGCAAGCTGCTGGACAAGGACGACAGGGGCAAGGTCAAGGGCTTCGACAAGGGCGCCCTGAAGATCGTGTCGGGCGGCTCGAACCCGGCGACGCCCGACGAGATCCTCACCCGCCTGCAGGACGGCCTGGCTCGCGAGACGAAGCTCATGCTCGACGACGAGGTCGTCGCGGCGGCGGAGGACATCGATCTCTGCATGGTCCTCGGAGCGGGCTTCCCGTTCCAGATGGGCGGACTGACGCCGTACCTCGACCGCGTGGGCGCGTCGGAACGGGTGTTCGGCGACACCTTCCACCACCCGCCCATCCGGGGCGTCGACGCCTGAGTCGCCACCGTTGGCCGAGCGGCCCCCGACGATGTCGGGGGCCGCTCGTATGCTCGGGCGCGTGACACGCTTCCAGTACTACGTCGCCTCGACGATCGACGGATTCATCGCCGACGAGCACGACGGACTCGAATGGCTCCTCCAGTTCGGCATGGCCGACTACAGCGAACACTACGAGCGGTTCTTCGCGTCGGTCGGCGCCCTGGTGCTCGGCGCGACCACCTATGAGTGGTTGCTGCGCGAGGGCGGCGAGTGGCCGTACGGCGACCTGCCGACGTGGGTCCTGACGCACCGGACCCTCGAGGTGCCCGACGGGGCCGACATCCGCTTCGCCTCAGGAGAGGTCGGCGCGGTGGCCGAGGCCGCGGCGTCGGCCGCCGGCGAGCGGAACGTCTGGATCATCGGCGGCGGGCCGGTGGCCGCGCAGTTCCTCGCCGCGGAGCGGCTCCACGAACTCCTCGTGACCTACATGCCCGTCGCGCTGGGGCGCGGGCGTCCGCTGCTGCCGGTCGCCGAGGTCACGCCGGTCCTGACGCTCACCGGCGTCACCCGGCTCGGCGACGCGGTCGAGCACGTGTACCGCATCGGCTGAGCGGAGGGTGCTCGCCGCCCGCCGGTCGGTCCGGCTCGCACGCACCCGAGCGCCGATCAGACGCGCGGCTGCGCGCCCGTGTCCGACGGCACGTCGACGCCCGCGTTGCGGGCATGCGGCAGCTTGCTGCCGAGCACCATGGCGGTGACGTCCCGCGCGATGTGCTGGGGGGTGAGTCCGACGCGCTCGAGGATGTCGCCCCGCGAGCCGTGGTCGAGGAACTCGTCGGGGAGGCCGATCTCGGTGACCGCCGTGTCGACGCCCGCCTCGCGCAGGTCCTGGCGGATGCGGGTGCCGATGCCGCCGACCCGGATACCGTCCTCGATGCTCACGACGATGCGGTACTCCCCCGCGAGCGAGACGACGCTCTCGGGCACGGGCACGACCCAGCGCGGGTCGACGACCGTCGCACCGATGCCCTGCGCCTCGAGCCGGCGCGCCACCTCGAGCCCGATGCCGGCCATCGGCCCGACCGTGACGATCAGGACGTCGCGACGCTCCGACTCGCTGAGCACGTCGACGCCGTCGTGCGTGCGGCGGACCGCGTCGTACTCGGTCCCGACGGTCCCCTTCGGGAACCGGAGCACGGTGGGCGCGTCGCCCACCCGGACGGCCTCAGCGAGCTCCTCGGCGAGCCGCACGGAGTCGCGCGGTGCCGCGATGCGGATGCCGGGCACGACCTGGAGGATCGACAGGTCCCACACGCCGTGATGGCTGGGCCCGTCGGGACCGGTGACGCCGGCGCGGTCGAGCACGAACGTGACGCCGGCCCGGTGCAGCGCGACATCCATGAGCACCTGGTCGAACGCCCGGTTGATGAAGGTCGCGTAGACCGCGACGACCGGGTGCAGGCCGCCGAAGGCGAGGCCGGCGGCCGACGTGACCGCGTGCTGCTCGGCGATGCCGACGTCGAAGACCCGGTTCGGGAAGCGCTCGGCCATGCGGTGGAGGCCGGTCGGTCGCAGCATCGCCGCGGTGATGCCCACGAGGCGCTCGTCGCGCTCCGCCAGGCTGACGAGCTCGTCGGCGAAGACGCTCGTCCACGACGGCGCCGAGGCGGTCTCGAGCGACTCGCCCGTCTCGGGGTCGATCTGGCCGACCGCATGGAACTGGTCGGCGGCGTCGCGGCGCGCGGGCTCGTAGCCGCGTCCCTTCTCGGTGATCGCGTGGACGATGACGGGCGCGCCGTAGTCCTTGGCCTGACGAAGCGCCTCCTCGAGGGCTCGCTCGTCGTGACCGTCGATCGGGCCGATGTACTTGATGTCGAGGTTGGAGTACAGCGCCTCGTTGCCGCTGAACCGGCTGAGGAAGCCGTGCAGTCCGCCCCGCACCCCGCGGTAGATCGCACGACCGGGCGAGCCCAGGCGGTCGAAGGCGCGACGGCTCTTGAGGTGCAGCGAACGATACGTCTGCTTGGTCCGCACCGAGTTGAGGAAGCGCGCCATCCCGCCGATCGTCGGGGCGTACGAGCGCCCGTTGTCGTTGACGACGACGACGAGGTTGCGGGTGTTGTCGTCGGAGATGTTGTTGAGCGCCTCCCACGTCATACCGCCCGTCAGCGCGCCGTCGCCGACCACGGCGACGACGTGACGATCGCCCTGGCCGGTCATCTCGAACGCCTTGGAGATGCCGTCGGCCCAGGACAGCGAGCTCGACGCGTGGGAGCTCTCGACGACGTCGTGCTCCGACTCCGAGCGCTGCGGGTACCCCGCGAGTCCGCCCGTCTGACGCAGGGTCGAGAAGTCCGTGCGACCGGTCAGCAGCTTGTGCACGTACGACTGGTGGCCGGTGTCGAAGATGATCGGATCGCGTGGCGAATCGAACACGCGGTGGATGGCGAGCGTGAGCTCGACGACGCCGAGGTTCGGGCCGAGGTGGCCGCCGGTCTTCGACACGTCGGCGACGAGCACCTCGCGGATCTCACGGGCGAGGTCCTCGACCTGCTCATCGGTCAGCGCATCGAGGTCGCGCGGTCCGCGGATCGTGTCGAGCAGCCTCATCCGTCGTGCCTCCGGGTGCGAGGGCGCCGTGCGCCCGGGTTTCGTTCGAGTGTACGCCGGGCGACCTGAGAGCCCGGGCAGAGATCGGGGGCGGCGAGCCGAAGCACGCCGCCCCCGTCGCACCGCGTCGTCAGACGAGGCTGCGCAGCACGTACTGCAGGATGCCGCCGTTGCGGTAGTAGTCGGCCTCACCGGGCGTGTCGATGCGGACGACCGCGTCGAACTCGACCGTCTGCTTGCCCTCGGGCGAGAACTCGCTGGGCTCGGCCGTGACGCGCACGGTCTTCGGCGTGACGCCCTCGTTCAGTTGCTCGAGACCGGTGATCGAGATGACCTCGGTGCCGTCGAGGCCGAGCGACTTCCAGCTCTCGCCGGCGGGGAACTGCAGCGGCACGACGCCCATGCCGATGAGGTTCGAGCGGTGGATGCGCTCGAAGCTCTCGGTGATGACGGCCTTGACGCCGAGCAGGTTGGTGCCCTTCGCCGCCCAGTCGCGCGAGGAGCCCGAGCCGTACTCCTTGCCGCCGAACACCACGAGGGGGGTGCCCTGCGCCTGGTAGTTCATGCACGCGTCGTAGATGAACGACTGAGGGCCGCCGGTCCGGGTGAAGTCGCGCGTGTACCCGCCCTCGACGATCTGACCGTCGTTGACGGCGGCGACCAGCTCGTTCTTCAGCCGGATGTTCGCGAACGTGCCGCGGATCATCACCTCGTGGTTGCCTCGCCGCGAGCCGTAGGAGTTGAAGTCCTTCTGGGCGACGCCGTGCTCGGTGAGGTACTGGGCGGCCGGCGTGCCGGCCTTGATGTTGCCCGCCGGGCTGATGTGGTCGGTCGTCACCGAGTCGCCGAGGGTCGCCATGACGCGAGCGCCGGTGATGTCGGCCACGGGGGTGAGGTCCATCGACATGCCGTCGAAGTAGGGCGCCTTGCGCACGTACGTCGACGAGGCATCCCACTCGAAGACCGGACCGGCGGGGGTCGGCAGGCTCTTCCAGCGCTCGTCGCCGTCGAACACGGTGGCGTACTGCTTGATGAACTGCTCTCGCGAGATCGAGGAGTCGATGATCTCCTGGACCTCCTCCGGCGCGGGCCAGACGTCCTTCAGGAACACGTCGTTGCCCTCCGGGTCCGTGCCGAGCGGGTCGGACTCGAAGTCGAAGTTCATCGACCCGGCCAGTGCGTACGCCACGACGAGCGGCGGCGACGCGAGGTAGTTCATCTTCACGTCGGGGCTGATCCGCCCCTCGAAGTTGCGGTTGCCCGAGAGCACGGCGGTCACGGCGAGGTCGTTGTCGTTGATCGCCGTCGAAACCTCCTCGATGAGGGGGCCCGAGTTGCCGATGCAGATGGTGCAGCCGTAGCCGACCGTGTAGAAGCCGAGGCCCTCGAGCGCCGTGTCGAGACCCGACTTCTCGTAGTAGTCGGTGACGACCTTCGAGCCCGGGCCGAGCGTGGTCTTGACCCACGGCTTGGACGTCAGGCCCTTGTCGAGCGCCTTCTTGGCGAGCAGGCCCGCCGCGATCATGACGGACGGGTTGGAGGTGTTGGTGCACGAGGTGATCGCCGCGAGCGCGACCGCGCCGTGGTTCAGCGTGAACGACGGCCCGTCGGCGAGCGTCACCGGGGTCGGCTTGGACACCGTGTGCGGCGCGTGCGAGTGGTGGTGGTGCTCGTGGTGGCTGTGCTCGTCCTCCGGGGTGAATCCGGGCGGGTCGGACGCGGGGAACGACTCGGAGATCGTCAGGTCGACGAGGTCGTGGTCGGCGTCGGCGTAGTTGGTGAGGTCGGCGTTGAACTGCTCCTTGGCGTTGGAGAGCAGGATGCGGTCCTGCGGGCGCTTCGGACCGGCGATGGACGGGACGACCGTGCCGAGGTCGAGCTCGAGGTACTCGCTGAACGCGGGCTCGTTCGCGGCGTCGTGCCAGAGGCTCTGCTCCTTCGCGTAGGCCTCGACGAGGGCGACGGTCTGCTCGTCGCGACCCGTCAGCCGCAGGTACTCGAGCGTGACGTCGTCGATCGGGAAGATCGCGGCGGTCGAGCCGAACTCGGGGCTCATGTTGCCGATGGTGGCGCGGTTGGCGAGCGGCACGGAGGCGACGCCCTCGCCGTAGAACTCGACGAACTTGCCGACGACGCCGTGCTTGCGGAGCATGTCGGTGATCGTGAGCACGACGTCGGTCGCCGTCACGCCCGCCGGGATCTCGCCGGACAGCTTGAAGCCGACGACCCGCGGGATGAGCATCGACACGGGCTGGCCGAGCATGGCCGCTTCGGCCTCGATGCCGCCGACGCCCCAGCCGAGGACGCCGAGGCCGTTGACCATCGTGGTGTGCGAGTCGGTGCCGACGCAGGTGTCGGGGTAGGCGCGGAGGACGCCGTCGACCGAGCGGTCGTAGACGACCTTGGCGAGGTGCTCGATGTTCACCTGGTGGACGATGCCGGTGCCGGGCGGGACGACCTTGAAGTCGTCGAACGCGGTCTGCCCCCAGCGGAGGAACTGGTACCGCTCGCCGTTGCGCTCGTACTCGATCTCGACGTTGCGCTCGAGCGCGTTCTCGGTGCCGAAGAGGTCGGCGATGACCGAGTGGTCGATCACCATCTCGGCCGGCGAGAGGGGGTTGATCCGGTTCGGGTCGCCGCCGAGCGCGGTGACCGCCTCGCGCATGGTGGCGAGGTCCACGATGCAGGGGACGCCGGTGAAATCCTGCATCACGACGCGCGCCGGCGTGAACTGGATCTCGGTGTCGGGCTCGGCATTCGGGTCCCACGAGCCGAGGGCCTCGATCTGCTCCTTGGTGACGTTCGCGCCGTCCTCGGTGCGCAGCAGGTTCTCCAGCAGCACCTTCAGGCTGAACGGAAGCTTTTCGTACCCCGGGACGGTCTCGATCCGGTAGATCTCATAGGAGGTGTCCCCGACCTGGAGCGCGTCCTTCGCCCCGAAACTGTTCACTGCAGACACGATGTCCTCTCCTTCGCGGATGCCGCGGTCGCGACCGTTCCCGGCGTCGCCCGCCGCGATGCGCCGACGGTCGCCCCAGCAAGGCTAGCCCACGGGCGTCATCGGCCGACAGGCCGCGGACCGCACACGCGATTTATCTTGATGTCGAGATAACTGTATCACTCGGCGGCGGGCTTCGCCGGGTACACCGCGCGCACGACCAGCCACGAGAACACGAGCAGGAGGGCGTACAGCGGCACGCCCATGAGCAGGCGCGTCGCGCCGAGCGCCTCGACGTTGCCCGCGAAGTAGAACGGAACCTGGACGACCAGTCGAGCGACGAACATCCCCAGCCACACGAGCGTCAGGAACTGCATCGCGCGGTACTTCCGGCGCTCCTCGCGCCACGCGGTGCCGTCGCCCATGAGGAAGCCGACGATGAGCCCGACCAGCGGCCAGCGGACGAGCAGCGAGATGAGGATGGCGACGGCGTAGGCGGCGTTGGTGTAGAAGCCGATGACGTAGTTGTCCTCGGCGCGCCCGGTCCAGAGCGACAGCGCAGCGGATGCCGCGACGCCGATGAGGCCCGCGACCGCCTGCGTCGGCTGACTGCGCGTGAACAGCCGAACGGCGGTGAAGAGGATCGCGAGGCCGAGCGAGGCGCCGAGCGCCCAACCGAGCTCGCGGGTGAACGTGAAGACGACGAGGAACACGAGGCCCGGCAGGATGGCCTCGGCGAGGCCGCGGAGGCCGCCGAGCGCACCGACGAGGTCGGCGGGCGTCAGCGTCTCGTCGCGCGCGATCCGGCCGAGACCGGACTTCTCGGCAGCGGCGGCGAGCTGCCGGCCGAACTCGCCGCCCGCGGCATCCGACTCGCCGGCCGAGACGCCGTTCACGGGCCGCGCCGCCTCGGCGTCCATCGGGCCGGCCGCCTCGGCGTCGCGCTCACGGCCGGTGCGGTCGGCGGAGCGGTCCTCGCTCACGCGGGCTGACCGCCCGACGACGGCGCGGGCATCCGCAGCGGGATCAGGTCGCGCGGCGGCATGGGCGTGTTGCCGCGCACGACGACGATCGACCGGAAGAGCTCCTCGACCTTCGCCGCCGCCGTCGGGTCGGCCGCGGCCTCGCCCGCGATGACGCCGCGGAGGAACCATCGGGGACCGTCGACGCCGATGAAGCGCGCGAGGCGCATCTGGCCGGCCTGGCCGTCGGCGGTGGTCACGGGGATCTGCGCGAGCAGTTCAGGGCCGAACGTGCCTTCGCGGACCTGCGTCGTGCCGCCCTGGCGCGCGATCTGGTCGGCGATCTGCCCGCGGATCTCGTGCCACAGGCCACTCGAGCGAGGAGCGGAGAACGGCTGGACCTGCAGCGTCGAGCTGGCGTAGTCGAGGCCGACGGCGACCACGCGCTTCGTGCCCTCCTCCACCTCGAGGCGCAGGTGCAGTCCCTCCCGGGGCAGGACCTTCACGCCGCCGAGGTCGACGTACGGGCGGACCGGGTTCGCCTCGGACTCGTCGAGCGGGCCGTTGGTGGCCCGGTCGTCGGGGGCGGACTTGGGGTGGTCGACGGGGATGTCGTCGACGTTCTCGATGTCGCTCACGCGCGTGCTCCTGACTGGTTCGCCCGGAATCCGGTGGACCCGAATCCGCCTTCGCCGCGAAGGCTCCCGGGCAGCTTCTCGACCTCGACGAACCGCGCGCGGCTCACCGGCATGACCACCAACTGGGCGATCCGGTCGCCGGCCTCGATCCGGTACGGCTCGCGGGCGTCGGTGTTCAGCAGTGCGACCTTGATCTCGCCCCGGTAGCCCGCGTCGACGGTCCCCGGCGCGTTCACGATCGTGATCCCGTGCTTGAACGCCAGACCCGATCGCGGGACCACGAAGGCGACGTAGCCGTCGGGCAGGGCGATCGCCACGCCCGTGCCGACGGTGGCGCGCTCCCCGGGCTCGAGCACCACGGGCTCGGCGGCGTGGAGGTCGGCCCCGGCATCGCCCGGATGGGCGTAGGAGGGGACCTGGTCGGCCGTGATCAGCACATCGACGGAATCGGTCACCGTTCGAGGGTAGTGCAGAAGTCTGGTGGGATAGTGCCATGCCCGACTACCGCGAACGGCTCTGGCCGACGCCCTGGATCTACCTCACCAGCCTGCTCCTCATCCCCGCGAGCATCCTCGTGCTCGCCCCGGTGTCGCTGCCGGCGGGGATCGCGACGGGCGTCATCCTCTACGTCGCGGTCGCGGGCTCCCTCACCCTCACCTCGCCCGTGATCGAGGTGGCCGACGGGCGGCTCCGCGCCGGTCGCGCGGAGGTCCCGCTTTCGCTCACCGGCGAGGCGATCCCCGCGGAGGGCGAGGCCGCCCGCACCGAGCGGGGCACCGGCCTCGACGTCCGCGCACACCTCGTGATCCGGGGCTGGATCAGGGACGTCGTCCGGGTCCCGATCACGGATGCCGCTGACCCGGCGCCGTACTGGCTCGTCTCGACACGCCATCCGCACGAAATGGCCGCCGCGATCAACGGATCGCGACGGCCTCGTGTCGGTGGGGAGCCTGCCTAGGCGGCGCACTCCAGGCAGATCGGCCCGAGCTTCGTCTCGTGGTCGATCTGCGAGCGGTGCTTCACGAGGAAGCAGCTGACGCAGGTGAACTCGTCCGCCTGCGGCGGCAGCACGACGACGTCGAGCTCGACGTCGGACAGGTCGGCTCCCGCCAGGTCGAAGCTGCCGGGGTTGTCGGCGTCCTCGACGTCGACGCTTCCCGACATCTTGTCGGGCACGCGCTCCTTGAGGGCCTCGATCGACTCGGAGTCGTCGTCGGTCTTCCGCGGCGCGTCGTAATCCGTTGCCATTCCCATCCTTTTTTCCATTGCCGAGGATTCGGCGGGCATAGTCTGCACGAAATCAAGTGCGTAAGCAAACCATCGATCTGCCATCCGATCCGGTGGAATGCACAACTCACGGCACGCCCGGCGTATTCCCAGCGGCCGAGGATGGCGCGTGGCATCCTTGGGCGGAGATCAAGGGCACGGAAGGGCTTCTCGCCATGCAGGAACTCAAGGTGATCGGGGTCGAGAGCGGCGCTCTCATCGCGGCCTCCGACGACGGGGCGCGTTTCCGGATCGAGGTCGACGAGGTGCTGCAGTCGCGCATCCGCCAGGCGGTGCCGGAGACGCACACGGGGCCGAAGCTGTCGCCGCGCGAAGTGCAGGCGCACATCCGCTCGGGCCTCTCGGCCGAGGAGGTCGCCGAACTCACGGGCGCGTCGGTGGAGTACATCCGACGATTCGAGGGACCGGTGATCGCCGAACGCGAACACATGGTCACGTCCGCCCTCGCGGTGCCGACCCACGCCGAGGTCGCCGAGGGGGACGAGCCCACCTCGTTCGGCACGATGGTGCGCGAGCGGCTCGCCGGACTCGGCGCGCACGGCGAACGCTGGGCGAGCTGGAAGGACGAGGAGCGCGGCTGGATGGTCAAGCTCGAGTTCACCGCCGACGGCATCGACCACGACGCCCGCTGGTCGTTCGAACCCCGCAAGCAGGCACTGCACCCGCAGAACGCCGACGCGACGACCCTCTCCAAGCAGGGCGAGGTGCGCGGCGGGATGATCCCGCGCCTGCGCGCGGTCTCCTCCTCCTCGCCCGCCGACGAGGCGTCGCGGTTCGACAGCGGCGCGTTCACCTTCGACGCCAACGACACGGCGGACGACGACACGGCCCCCCAGCCCGAGCTGAGCCTGTCGCGTTCGGCGCCCGCGCCGGCGCCGAGCGGCTCGAGCCCGTCGCCGTCCGCGACGACCGCCTCGAGCGCGACGTCGGCCTCGAGCGCAGCGGTGGCGCGTGCCGCGATCAAGCGCGCGGATGAGCCCGCGCCCCCGACGGGCGAGACCGCGGACCTGCTCGAGGCGCTCCGCCGTCGCCGTGGGGAGCGCGAGGTCGGGCCCGCAGCCGAGCGGCTCACGCCGGCGCCGATCGCACCGAGCGCTCCGGCGACGCCCGCCGCCCGGCCCGCATCGGAGGGTTCGACGGCCGATGGGCACGCGGATGCCGACGCCCCGACGGACGACGACGACGAGGTGCAGCAGCGAGCCGGTGCGGCCGCGCGGGCCCTCTGGGGCGGCAAGTCGGGCCAGGCGGCGAGTCGGCAGAAGAAGGGTCGCGCCGCGATGCCGAGCTGGGACGAGATCGTCTTCGGCGCGCGAAGCGACGACGATCTGGCGTAGGCGATCCACCGCCGGCCGCGCCGGCCGCGCCGGACGCATTGGAGGCGCTCGACGCGCCGCCGCGCCTGCCGCACCGTCGGCGAGAATCACGCCGGTGACGACGCTCGACGCGTCGCGGCCGGCAGCGGGTCAGGCGGACTTCTCGGCGCGACGCGGCTTCGACGGCACGATCGTCGGTGCCGCGTTGTCGATCACCGTCTCCTTGGTCACGACGACCCGGGCCACGCCGGTCGAGGACGGCACCTCGAACATGATCGGTCCGAGCACCTCCTCCATGATCGCCCGGAGTCCGCGGGCCCCGGTCTGGCGGAGCACGGCGAGGTCGGCGATCGCCTCGAGCGCGGCATGGTCGAAGTCGAGTTGCACGCCGTCGAGCTCGAACATGCGCTGGTACTGCTTCACGAGCGCGTTGCGCGGCTCGGTGAGGATCTCCATGAGCGCCGCCCGGTCGAGCGGCGTCACGGTCGCGACGACCGGGAGGCGACCGATGAACTCGGGGATCAGCCCGAACTTGTGCAGGTCCTCCGGGAGGACCTCGCTGAAGAGCTCCGCTTCATCCTGCTTGGAGTGCAGCGGGGCGCCGAAGCCGATGCCGCGCTTGCCCGCGCGCGAGGAGATGATCTCCTCCAGGCCCGCGAAGGCGCCCGCCACGATGAACAGCACGTTCGTGGTGTCGATCTGGATGAACTCCTGGTGCGGATGCTTGCGCCCGCCCTGCGGGGGCACGGATGCCACGGTCCCCTCGAGGATCTTCAGGAGCGCCTGCTGCACGCCCTCGCCGGAGACGTCGCGCGTGATCGACGGGTTCTCGGCCTTGCGGGCGATCTTGTCGACCTCGTCGATGTAGATGATGCCGGTCTCGGCACGCTTGACGTCGTAGTCGGCGGCCTGGATGAGCTTCAGGAGGATGTTCTCGACGTCCTCGCCGACGTAGCCCGCCTCGGTGAGCGCCGTGGCATCGGCCACCGCGAACGGCACGTTCAGCTGCTTCGCGAGGGTCTGGGCGAGGTAGGTCTTGCCGCAGCCCGTCGGGCCGATGAGGAGGATGTTGGACTTCGCGATCTCGACGTCGTCGTGCGCGCGGTCGGCCGGCGTGATCGCCGCCTTGGCGCGCACGCGCTTGTAGTGGTTGTAGACCGCGACGGCGAGGGCTCGCTTGGCCGCCTCCTGTCCGATGACGTACTCCTCGAGGAAGGCGAAGATCTCCTTGGGCTTCGGCAGCTCGAACTCGCCCGACTCGGGCTCGCCCGCCTCGGCGAGTCGCTCCTCGATGATCTCGTTGCAGAGTTCGACGCACTCGTCGCAGATGTACACGCCGGGCCCGGCGATGAGCTGCTGCACCTGCTTCTGGCTCTTCCCGCAGAAGGAGCACTTCAAGAGGTCGGCGCTCTCCCCGATGCGTGCCATCGCTTCCTCCCTCGAACCGAGTCTGTTCCGAGCCTAGCCCGACGTCGGCCGCTCGGGGCCGATCCGCCGCGGTTTGGCGGAAACGACATGACGAGGGGCGGATGCGTCATCCGCACCCGCCCCTCGTGAGTCCGTCACGACTAGCGGCTGAGGGCCGGCAGCGTCTTCCGCGACGAGAGCACCTGGTCGATGAGGCCGTACTCGCGGGCCTCCTCGGCGGACAGGATCTTGTCGCGATCGATGTCGGCGTTCACCTGCTCCATGGTGCGGTTCGAGTGACGCGACAGCGTCTCCTCCAACCAGGTGCGCATGCGCAGGATCTCGGCGGCCTGGATCTCGATGTCGGACGCCTGGCCGTGGCCGGCCTCGCCCATCGCCGGCTGGTGGATCAGCACGCGCGCGTTCGGCAGCGCGAGCCGGCGGCCGGGCGTTCCCGCCGCGGCGATGACCGCCGCAGCCGACGCGGCCTGGCCGAGCACCACCGTCTGGATCTGCGGCCGGATGTACTGCATCGTGTCGTAGATGGCGGTCATCGCGGTGAACGATCCGCCGGGCGAGTTGATGTACATCATGATGTCGCGGTCGGGGTCCATCGACTCGAGGACGAGGAGCTGCGCCATGATGTCGTCGGCCGACGCGTCGTCGACCTGCACGCCGAGGAAGATGATCCGGTCCTCGAAGAGCTTCGCGTACGGATCCTGCCGCTTGTAGCCGTAGGCCGTGCGCTCCTCGAAGCTCGGCAGGATGTAGCGCGAGCCCGGGGCCTGCCGGCCACCCGAGAAGGCGGTGCCGCCGAAGGCGGGGATGTTCATGCTCACTGTCTCTCTCTTCCTACGCAGCCTGGTCGGTCCCGCCGCCGCCCGAGACATCGAGCGCCGACTCGCGGATGTGGTCGACGAAGCCGTACTCGAGCGCCTCCTGCGCGGAGAACCAACGGTCGCGGTCGCCGTCGCGGTTGATCTGCTCGACGCTCTTGCCGGTCTGCGCCGCGGTGATCTCGGCGAGTCGCTTCTTCATGTCGAGGATGAGCTGCGCCTGCGTCTGGATGTCGCTCGCGGTGCCGCCGAAGCCGCCGTGCGGCTGGTGCAGCAGCACGCGCGCGTTGGGGGTGATGTAGCGCTTGCCCTTCGTGCCCGCGGTGAGCAGCAGCTGCCCCATCGAGGCCGCCATGCCGATGCCGACCGTGACGATGTCGTTCGGGACGAACTGCATGGTGTCGTAGATGGCCATGCCCGCCGTGATCGACCCGCCGGGCGAGTTGATGTAGAGGTAGATGTCCTTCTTCGGATCTTCTGCGGCGAGGAGCAGCAGCTTCGCGGCGATCTCGTTCGCGTTGTCGTCGCGCACCTCGGAGCCGAGCCAGATGATGCGGTCCTTCAGCAGTCGATCGAACACACTGGGCTGCAGTGTCGGTTCGGCCATGGATTTCGCTCCGTTTCCGTTGCCTTCGTTGTCTCGAATCTATCCGGTGCAACACGCGGGAACCGGGCTGTTCGCCGTCGGCGGATGCCGCGCCGCGGCGCCGGTCGTCAGGCGCCGGTGCGCGGCTCGTCCTCCGGCGGTGCGACGAGTTCGCGCGCGTAGGCGTCGACCGCGCGCCGGTACTGCGTGAGGTGCGGTGCGAGCGCGACGAGGGCGACGGATGCCGCGGCATCCGTCGCACCGGTCGACGCGAGCGCGAGGGCCCGGAACGCCGCGACCGCGTCGGCGAGGTCGCCGGCCTCGCCGTCGACGGCGTCGAGCAGCGCGAGGGACTCCTCGGGGCGTCCGAGGTTGCGGACCGTCGACGCGAGCTGGATGTGCGCCTCGATGCGGGCGCGCCCCGTCAGGCCGAGTTCGAGCGCGCGGCGGTAGCGCGGCTCGGCCTCCTCCTCGAGGCCCGCCGAATCGCGGGCGCCCGCAGCCTCGAACGGCCCGCGCGGGTCGTCGCCCGGCAGCTCGCCGACGAGGGCGTCGATGCGCACGATCACCTCGCGCTCCCCGAGCTCGGATGCCGCGTTCCAGACCTCGTCGATCCGTCGCTGCCAGTCGTCCACCGTTCCTCCTCGAATCATCCGATGCACCCGACGTCCGGAGACGACGACGGGGCCGGGCAGTGCTGCCCGACCCCGCTCGTCCCGACCGTCGACTACTCGGCGTCGGCCTTCTTCGTGGTGCGCTTGCGTGCCGGCTTCTTCTCCTCGGCGGGCGCCTCGTCGGCGGCCTCGGCCGGGGTCTCGTCGGCGGCCTTCTTCGTCGACCGCTTGCGTGCCGGCTTCTTCTCCTCGGCCGGAGCCTCGTCGGCGGCCTCGGCGGGCGCCTCCCCGGCGGCCTCCTCGTCGCCCGCGACCGCGGTGAACTCGGACAGGTCGACCGCGTTGCCCGAGGCGTCCGCGACCTTCGCCTTGCCGAGCGCGATCGCGAGCGCCTTGTTGCGCGCGACCTCGCCGACCATCGCGGGGATCTGGCCGTTCTGGCTCAGGACCTGCACGAACTCGTTCGGGTCCATGCCGTACTGGGCGGCACCCTGGACGAGGTACTGCGTGAGCTCCTCCTGGCTGACCTGGACCTTCTCGGCCTCGGCGATCGCGTCGAGCACGATCTGGGTCTTGAAGGCCTTGGTGCTCGCCTCGGTGACCTCGGTGCGGTGCTCGTCGTCCTCCAGACGCCCCTCGGACTCGAGGTGACGGTGCACCTCGTCCTCGATGACGCTGTCGGCGACGGGGACCTCGACGAGCTCGAGCAGCTTGTCGACGAGGAGGTCGCGCGCCTGGGTGCCCTGGCCGAACGACTTGTTCTTCGCGACCTGGTCCTTCAGGCTCGCGGTCAGCTCGTCGAGCGTGTCGAACTCGCTCGCGATCTGCGCGAAGTCGTCGTCGGCCTCGGGGAGCTCGCGCTCCTTGACCGCCGTGACGGTCACGGTGATCTCGGCGGTCTCGCCCTCGTGGTCGCCGCCGAGCAGCTTCGAGGAGAACGTGGTCGTCTCACCGGCGGTGAGCGAGTCGAGCGCCTCGTCGATGCCCTCGAGCAGCTCGCCCGAGCCGAGCTCGTAGGAGACGCCGCTCGCGGTGTCGACCTCGGTCTCCTCGATCTTCGCGACGAGGTCGAGGGTCACGAAGTCGCCGGTCTTGGCCGGACGGTCGACCGTGATGAGCGTGCCGAAGCGGCTGCGGAGGCGCTCGAGCTCGGCGGTGACCTCGTCGTCAGCGACCTCGACCGAGTCCACGGTCAGCTCGAGGCCGGCGTAGTCGGGCAGCTCGATCTCGGGGCGGACGTCGACCTCGATGGAGAGGAGCAGGTCGCCCGAGAAGTCCTTCTCGTTCGGCCACTCGACGATGTCGGCCGACGGGCGGCCGAGCGGACGGAGCTCGTGCTCGGTCACCGCGGCACGGTAGAAGCCGTCGAGGCCCTCGTTGACCGCGTGCTCGAGGACGGCGCCCTTGCCGACGCGCTGGTCGATGACGGGCGCGGGCACCTTGCCCTTGCGGAAGCCGGGCACGTTGATCTGCTCGGCGATGTGCTCGTAGGCGTGGGCGATGCTGGGCTTCAGCTCCTCGGGCGTCACCGAGATGGTGAGCTTGGCGCGCGTCGGGCTCAGCTTCTCAACCGAAGTGGTCGGCATGGGGAAGATTCTCCTGTTTGGTGGAAGTACGTGGTCGAGCCGATGCGACTCGTCGGGGCGACAGGATTCGAACCTGCGACCTCCCGCTCCCAAAGCGGGCGCTCTAGCCAAGCTGAGCTACGCCCCGAGTCGCCGGCTTGACTCGCCGGTCCGCCGCGACGGCGCGCGTGAGCACGTTCGAAGCGCGGATGGACCCGGGAAAGTCTACTGCACGCGCCGCGGTGCGCCCGAAGCGTCGCCCTGACCCGTCCGCGCTCCCTGTGGAGGACGCGCTCAGGGCAGGCGCCTCTGGTGCCCGGCTCCGGCCCGATGCCAGAGTGAGCGCATGACCGACCCGACGCGCCCCGCCGCGCCCGATCTGCGTCGATGGCCGAGCGACCCGGCCCAGCTCGTCGACACCACGCTCTGTCCCGCCTGCTTCTCGAGGCTGCTCGATGTCACGTGCGACGTCTGCGGGCTCCGGCTCGACGTCGCCGCGGCGACCGACCTGCTCGGCGCCGGCGTGCGCGTGCGCGCGGCGGAGGCCGACCGGCAGGCCATCATCACGCGGATGCGGACGGAGCAGGCGACGCTCGGCGCCGCGACCGTGACGACGGACGCCGTGTCCTCGATCGAGGTGCCGATCGCGCCGCCCGTGGGCCAACCGGTCGCGACCCCGCCGGCGCCCGGGCCGGCGCCGACGGGCCCGATCCGGCCGACGGCAGCACCGACACCCCCGTCCGATCCGCCGACTGCAGGCCGGCCCCCGGTCGGTCCCGACCAGCCAGTGGAACCGGGCGCGCCCGCGGCACCCCGCCGCTCCGGCGTGCAGCTGCTGCTCCTGACGCTCGGGGTCGTGCTGCTGTCGGTCGCCGCGATGGTCTTCCTCTTCTTCGCGTTCGTCGTCGCCGACCTCGAGATGCGTTCGCTCATCACCGCCGCGGTCAGCGTCATCGTCCTCGCCCTCGCGTGGTTCCTGCGAACGCGGCGCCTCCCCGGCACCGCCGAGGGCGTGTCCGCCGTCGGCGCGGTGCTCCTCGTGCTGGATGCCTGGATCATCCAGGCGAACGGCCTCTTCGGCACGGAGAGGGCCGACGCGACGGCGTACTGGGGCGTCGCGCTGATCGTCGTGGCTGCGGTGCTCGCGGGCGCCGGAGTCCTCGGTCGCCTGCGGGTGCCCGTGCTCGCCGCATCGGCGCTCGCGCCCGCGGGCGTCTTCGTCGGCGGCGTCGCCCTCGCACCCGACGACGAGGTCGCGACCGGACTGTGGCTCGGCGGGACGGCGCTCGCCCTCGTCGGCGCGGCATCCCGGTTCATCCGTCCCGAGGTCGAGCGGACCGTCGTGCGGACCTTCGGCTTCGCCGGCGGTGCGATCGCCCTCGCCTCCGCGGCGTGGGCGATCCCGTCCGCGGATCTCGGAACGTTCTGGGCCTTCCTCGCGGTCTCGGCCGTCTGGGGCGTCGTCCTCGTCGCATCGCCGTCGTCCGCCGCGGGGCCGAGCGGATGGCGCGTGCTGGCGTCCGTCGCGATCGGCCTCGGCCTCCCGCTCGCCCTCGTGCTGGGGGTCGCGCTCGAGCTGGACCCGGCGACCGCCGTGTGGATGGCGCCCGCGCTCGCCGCGCTCATGGCGTGCGCCCTCGCGGCGACGACGAGGATCGACGCGGTGCGAGGCGACACGCTCCCCGCCCTCGTCACCGCGGGCGCGGTGGCGGCCGTCACGACCCTCCCCGCGATCGTCGTCGCCATCCTCGGCCTCGGCGGCCTCGTGTCGGACGTGATGGCGCGGGCGACGGAGGCGACCGCGCCACGGGACCTGCCCGGCGAAACCGCGGGTGCCGTGCTCGCACTCGGCATCGCGACCCTCGAGCTGATCGCCGTCCTCGCGCTGTCGGGCCGCCTGCGCCGCCTCGCGGGGTGGGCGGTCGCGGCCGGGGTCGCGACCGTACTCGCGGCCGCGGTGCTCATGCCGACGGTGGTCGGCGCGGTCGCCGGCCTGCTCGTGGTCGCCGCTGCGGCACTGTCGGCCGCCGCGATCGCGTCGGTGCGCCGCATCCGGGGCGCGGTGCCCGCCCTCGCTGCCGGCGGAATCCCGGCGGCCGCCCTGGCGTGGTTGCTCTCCCAGGCGGCGACCAGCCTCTGGTGGTGGGCGGTGCCGGCCGTGTTCGCGTCGGCGATCGCCGGGCGCGTCGTCGTCGACCGCGTCGCCCGGGCGGCGGCGCCGGCGGCACGGGTGCTGCACGTGCTCGCCGCCTCGCTCGTGGCGATGCTCGCCGCCGTCGCCTACCCGAGCGTTGCCGACGCCTCCGGCATGACGGTACCGACGCCCTGGAACGACCCCGCATTCCTCACCGCCACGGTGGCGACGCTCGCCCTGGGGCTCCTCGCCGCCGCGCGACGACTCCCGGTCGACGACCGTCTCACGGCCGGCGCGGCGTCGTTCTCGGGTGCGATGATCGCGACGGCCTGGCTCGCCGTCATGTCCGTCACGCCCTGGGCGTGGGCGCCCACGATCGCCCTCGCCGGCATCGGGCTCGTCTGGGTGCGCTCGGAGCTCCTGCCCATGAGGGTGCTGTTCGCCGCGGGCGTTCCGCTCGCCGCGGTGTTCGCCGGTGCCGGCCTGAGCACGGCCCTCGGCGGCGGGCACTCCGCGGTCGGGCTCTCGGCCGCCGCCCTCGCGGCGGCCGGCGTCGCGCCGGTCGCGTTGCCCGCGGAGCCGATCGTGAGACGGACGTGGAGCGTCGCGACGGGCGCCGTGGCGATGGTCGCCGTCGTCGTCGGACTGTCGGGAGCCGCGCCCGCCGACGAGGCCTGGATCGTGCTCCTGCTGCTGACCCCGGTTCCCGTGCTCACCGCCGCGCTGTTCGGCGATCCGATCGGGGACGACTCCCCGGCCGTCCACGCGTCGTGGGGCTCGCTCGCGCTCGGCGTCGGGACGGTCTGGGCGTGGTCGGGCGATCACGGCGTGGACGACGTCGAGGCCTACACGCTCCCGCTCGCCGCGGGACTGCTCCTGTCGGCCGGGCTCCTCGTCTGGCGGCGACCGTCGCCCGACTCGACGGCCGCCGGGCGAACCGCGCTCCTCGCGGCCTCGGCAGGCGTGGCCGTCCTCCCGACCGTCGCCCTGGCGGGCGGCTCGGAACTGCGCACGCTCGTGCTCGTCGCGGCCGGCGCCGTGCTCGTGATCGCCGGGAGCTTCACGCCCGTCCTCGCGCGCGGCGTCCCCGTCCGGATGCTCGTCGTCGGCACCGGCTGGGTGGCCGCGACGGGCGCGGCGCTCGTTCGCGGCTCAGCGGTCGCCACCGGGCGCCCGGGCGACCTGCCGGTCGAGTTCTGGCCGTCGATCGCCCTGGCGATCGGACTCGCGGCCACGGTGCTCTGGGTCCGGGACCGCGTCGAGCCGGCGGGCGTCGCCGAGGCGGCGTTCGCCGCGTCCGTCGCGGCCGCCGCAGTGCCGACCACGCTCGCGATCGCCGGGGGCCGGGAAGCCGACGTCCGCACGGTCGCGCTCCTGGTCCTGCTCGGCGCACTCCACGTGGTCGCCACCGCCACCCGTGCCCGACCGTTCGCCGGGCCCGTGCTGGGCTGGACCACCCTCGCCGTCGCTGTCATCGCCGGCGGGCTCGCGCTCGGCTCCGCAGCGGCCGAGCCGTTCGACCTGGTGACCGTGCCCGTCGCCGCAGCACTCGTCGTCGCCGGCGCCGTCCGCCTCGGCCGTTCGCCGGACCTCGGCAGCTGGCCGACGCTGGGCCCCGGGCTGGCCGTGCTCCTCGTCCCCGCGCTCATCGCCGACTGGGCCGACCCGGAGCTCTGGCGGCTCGTCGCGCTCGGCGTGGCCGCGGTCGCGATCGTCGTCGCCGGCGCGGTGCTCCGGTTGCAGGCGCCGCTGCTCCTGGCTGGCGGCGTGCTGCTCGTGCACGCCGTCGCGCAGCTCTGGCCCTGGATCACGCGCCTCTACGAGGCGGTCTGGTGGTGGCTGTGGCTCGGGATCGCGGGCGCGCTGCTCATCGCGATGGCGGCGACGTACGAACGACAGCTGCGCCTGGCGCGCGGCGTCCTGCGGAGCATCGGCGCGCTGCGCTGATGGCCCGTCGGCCGGTCTGCCGCGTGCGACCCACGCGTCGTGCACGGACACGAGCCCGGCGACGTGTACGATGATCGGGTGCCCGCTCGCGGGCGCTCGGGGATGTAGCTCAATGGTAGAGCCTCAGTCTTCCAAACTGATGGTGCGGGTTCGATTCCCGTCATCCCCTCCACAGCCTAATTCCCAGGTCAGGCGGCGATTCGCTCCCCCACCGCCTCGCGGCCTCTCACCCCTCCGGATGCAGTTCGTGCCAGCCACGTGCCACTAGCGTCGGTGGCGACGGCTTGAATGAGCAGGTATCGGACACCTACGAAGGGGCCAGATGCCGAACGATCACCACGTCCCGAAGGTTCACCTGCGGCGGTTCGCAGTCCCTGGACCGGGCACTCCTCCGAAGGAATGGTTCACCAGGGCCGCGGATGTCGCTTCCCCGGACAAGGTGTTCCCGGCCAACATCCGGAACGTTGCGGCGGTCGGCAACTTCTATACGTTCGAGGACTTCAACGGCGAAGAGAGCCGCGACCTGGAGGCGTTCTTCGGCGATCTCGAAAGTGACGTCGCCCCGGTGTTTCGGGCGCTCCTCGATGACCCCCGCTACGCGCTCTCAGAGGCTTGGCCCCTCCCCCCACGGATGAGAGGCTCGCTCGCGCGGTTCATGGCCGCGCAGATCGTCCGCACCACTCGGCAGCGCAAGCGTCTCGAAGCCTGGGACGCGCGCGAGTCGTTCACGATTCCTGGTGCGACTCCTCCTGACCTCGCGACGACGCACGCCCGCTACATAGCGTCCACGCTCGAAGAAGTTGCACGGGCGCTCTACGCCCGCCCGTGGGGCCTCGGATTCAGCAGCGCATGTCTTCCAACTTCGGACTGTCCGGTTGTGATCTTGAACGCTCACGACGACCAGGATCAGGTGGGTGCCGCTCTCACATGGGACGTTGTGTTTCCGCTCGATCCGCATCGATTCATCCTTATGCCCGACCTGCAGATGGTGGAGGACGACCCGGCCAAGCGATACGACCACCGGCTCACGATGGACGGCGTCGGGCTCGCTTTCGTCGATGCCATCTACGCCGCCGCGGACCGCTACATATACATGCATCCGGACCACTTACCCATGATCGACGCATCCCGTTCCCCGCGGCTTCCCGCCCCCGGAGCGCAGGGATTCGCGCCCCAGTCGGCGCTCATGTATCCCGTGCTGGAGGAGCGGTTCACAGTGAATGGTCGGTGGGCTACCCACCACATCCCGGTTGGACCGGGAGGCCGCCGCCTGCCGTTCACAGGTGAGGCGTTCGGCCTCCGATAGGTCCGTCCGAGAGTCCCCTACACCCCTGGAATCTCCACCCGGAGTACCGCCTCGAGGCGCGCTCGCCGTGGCCCAGCGAACGCTGCGCCCGCGAGGGCGTCCATTCGGTCCGCTACGAGCGCGTTCCGCTCCTCCGCCACGTGCTGATACGTCATCGCCGCCGCCGTGGTGCGGTGCCCTGCACGAGCCATGAGTTCGCGCGTCGCCCCAGCCTGCGCGGCGAGGGTGAGGCCCGCGTGTCGCACGTCGTGCACGTGGAACTGGGGATGCCCGGCCGCCTTGCGCGCCTTCGCCCACGCCTGCTGGATGCCTGTGTGGGTGAGCGCCGTACCGTCCGGCCGGGTGAACATGGGCGACTTGGGGAAGCCGGTCGTGCGGGCCAAGTGGTCCTCGATCATCGCGGCGAGGGTGCCGGGGAGTGCGACAACGCGCTCCTCCCCGGTCTTGGTCGGCGTCACCGTGGGCACGCCGCGCACGATGGCGACCTGACGCTCTACCCGGAGCATGCCATCGGCGTAGTCGCTACGTTCCAGAGCGACGAGTTCACCGAGGCGCAGGTGCCCGCCGAACATGGCCTGCATGGGCAGGTGGTACCGCTCAGGCATCCAGTCCACGATGGCGGACAGCACGTCGGGGGCCATGTAGGGCCGCTCGGGGGCGGAGGCGACCCCGGCCCCTTTGATCTGGCAGGGGTTCGCCGGGATCAGACCGTCCGTGACTGCCGTGGCGAGGATGGAGCGGAGGAGGGCGTACGCCTGCCGCACGGCCGTCTCCCCAGTGCCGCCACGCGCCTTCGAGGAGGCCTGGAGCCCCTTCCGTGTCCGCGAGTACCAAGAGCGCACGACGGGCGGCGTGATGGCACTTAGCGGCATGGTTGCGAGGGGCTCCAGGTGCCGGTGTAGGAGGTCCTCATAGAGGACGCGCGTGCGGGGCGCGAGCCTTGTCAACGTCGGCTGAATTCTGACCCCTTTTCGTCGTCTGAATCTTGACCCCCTGGTGTTGTTGTTACCGGTCTGTG
>NZ_JBOCIG010000003.1:528021-544495 GCF_050565425.1 Agromyces sp. GXS1127 | reverse complement strand
CAGGAGAACACGGGGTTCAAAAAATTGGCATTGAACATAGTGCACGCTGTTGAGTTCTCAAGGAACGGACGCACCCGGCTCACGGTCACCCGTGGGGACCGATCAACCGAAGCGATGTTCGTCATTCATCCGGCGATCCGGTGGGACCGATTCGGATGCTTCGAACCCGGGAACCTGCTTGAGGATCGGGGTTCGGGATCGTGCCGCTTGAGGAGGCGAAGCTTCTCGCTTCACTCGCTCCTGTGGGGCAACGAATGAATACTTTACGAAGTTCCGAGAGCCTCCGCAACTCGGCCTCGCATCCCGGGCGTGTCGCGCCTCATACCGCCCAGGACGGCCGGTCGGAGCCCCATCGATGCGGCGCTTCCGGCCACTCCACGGGCCCGGTCGGCGAGGCGATCGCGGGCGCCGCCGTGCGTTGTTCCCCCGCCCGTCCCACCAGCGTGACGGCGTGCGCATCGCGTGCGGCGTCATCCAGCCCCGGAGGACCGTGTTCGGCCCGTCGCGGGAGGCCCAGCAGTTCCGCCGCCGTGCGGCGAAGCGACAGGCGCGCGGCCCAGGTGCCGCCGACGGTCGCCCGGCGACGCAGCAGGGTCATGACGGCGGCGGCCAGCAGGTAGCCGGTGGCATGGTCGAGCGCCTGCGCGGGCAGCGCCCCCGGGGCATCCTGACCGCCCTCGACGAGCGCGATCCCCGATGACGCCTGGACGAGGCTGTCGAAGCCGCCCCGCTCCCCCGCTGCATCGTCGAAGCCCCACGCGGAGAGCTGCCCGATGACGAGACCCGGATGGCGCGCCGCCAGGGCGTCCGGAGCGAGCCAGAGCCGCCGCAATGCGGCGGGACGGTAGCCGAGCACGACGGCGTCGGCCTCGTCCAAGAGGGTCTCCAACGCCGCCGCGCCGGCGACGCTTCGCACGTCGAGCAGGGCCGACCGTTTGCCCGCGCCGCCGTCGAGGTGCTGCCACTCGAGCTCCGCGGGCGTCGGCGGGTCGACCCGCAGCACGTCCGCGCCGAGCAGGGCGAGCGTGCGGGTCGCGACCGGACCGGCGATGACCCGGGTGAGATCGAGGACTCGGATGCCTGCGAGCGGCCGCGCGGGATCGGCCGGCCACGAACCCGACGGTTCCGCACGGTCGAGCTGCGAGACCTCGATGAGCGGGTGGCGCCGCACCTCCTCGTCCACGGCCGGGTCCTCCGCGGCGACCGCCACGCACATGCCGCCGGCGCTGGTCACCGACTCGGCGAGCTCCGCGGCGCCCCGGCGCGCGACCGCCGCGTCGATCGCCGCGGCATCGGCCCGGTCGTCGATGCCGAGGACGCGCCGCAGCGCGGCGGCGTGATGCGGGTAGTTGCCGTGCGTGCGCACCCACCCGTCCCGTGCGCGGCGGAACCCCGAGAGCGGAGACCACACCGACGGGGCCTCGCCGTCGAACCGCGCGACGCGCTCGCTCTGGAACGCGGTCGCGATCCGAGGTCCGTCGAGTCGGAGCGAGGCGGGCCCCGCGACATCCGCCCACCCGGCCAGGGTCGCAGCGGCGACGGATGCCGCGGCGAGCGACGACACGTCGAGACGGGCCGGCAGCGGCACCTCGGGCAGCGGCGCGAGCGCTTCGAGCTCGTCAGCGTCGCGGCCGAGCTCCGCCCATACTCGTGCAAGGAGCCGATCAGCCGCCTCGCGCGTCATCGCCGACCTATCGGACGAACACGCCCGCGAGCGTCTTCTTGCCGCGCCGGAGCACGGCCATGCCGCCGCCGGCGGCGCGGTCGCCGATCACGGCGGCCTCGTCCTCGATCCGGACGTTGTCGACCGAGACGCCGCCCTGGGCGATCGCACGGCGGCCTTCGCTGAGGCTGGCCACGAGGCCGGTGTCGACGAGCAGCTGCACCACCGTGGCATCCGCGGTCGTCTCGGTGTGCGGCAGCTCGCGGAGCGCGGCGTCGAGCGTGGCCGGGTCGAGCCCGGCGAGCTCGCCCTGGCCGAAGAGCGCCTGCGAGGCGGCGACGACGGCGGCCGTGGCCTCCGCGCCGTGGACGAGCGTGGTGACCTCGTGCGCCAGCACGCGCTGCGCCTCGCGGCGGAACGGCTCGCTCGCCACCTTCTCGGCGAGCTCCTCGATGCGCGCGCGGCTCAGGAACGTGAAGACCTTGAGCCGGCTGATCACGTCGGCGTCGTCGGTGTTGAGCCAGAACTGGTAGAAGCGGTACGGGCTGCACATGTCGGCGTCGAGCCAGATCGCGTTGCCCTCGCTCTTGCCGAACTTCGTGCCGTCGGAGTTGGTGATGAGCGGCGTGCCGATCGCGTGCACGTGCACGCCCTCGACGCGGTGGATGAGGTCGGTGCCGCTCGTGAGGTTGCCCCACTGGTCGCTGCCGCCGGTCTGCAGCACGCAGTCGTACTGGCGGTACAGCTCGAGGTAGTCGAAGCCCTGCAGGATCTGGTAGCTGAACTCGGTGTAGCTGATCCCGGCGTCGGAGCTGAGTCGCGAGGCGACGGCGTCCTTCTTCAGCATCGTGCCGACGCGGTAGTGCTTGCCGATGTCTCGGAGGAAGTCGATCGCGGAGAGGCCGGCGGTCCAATCGAGGTTGTTCACCATGCGGACGGCGTTCTCGCCCTCCGCGGAGAGGAAGCGCCGGACCTGGGCGTCGAGGCGGCCCACCCACTCGGCGACGGTCTCCTTCGTGTTCAGCGTGCGCTCGGCCGTGGGGCGCGGGTCGCCGATGAGACCGGTCGATCCGCCGACGAGGCCGAGCGGCTTGTGGCCGGCGAGCTGGATGCGGCGGAGCGTGAGGATCTGCACCAGGTTGCCGAGGTGCAGGCTCGGTGCGGTCGGATCGAACCCGCAGTAGTAGGTGATCGGCTCGCCGGCGAGGAGTTCCTTGAGCGCGGCCTCGTCGGTCGAGACGTGGACGAGCCCGCGCCAGCGGAGCTCCTCCCAGACGTCGTCGAACGAGGCGTCGTTCTGCTGCGTGGCGAGGATGGCGGGGTCGGACACGACAGCAAGGCTAGCAGCGGCCTGCGTTCCGCCAGCTGAAGGCGTGATCCTTGATCAAACGCAGTGAAGGCTGTATCCTTCATTCACGATGATCAAGGTCGTGACATTGACGACTGCGGATTCGTGACAGGAGGCCTCATGTTCGTCGTCACCGCTGACCAGGTGGGCAGCCGGACCGATGTCGATCGCTCCGCGGCGATGCAGGAGGAACTGCAGCGGCGCTTCGGCGATCACCTGCGCCTCCCCGTCGACCAGACGGCCGGCGATGAGCTCCAGGCGCTCACCGGTGACGCCGAGGCGGCGACCGACCTCGTGCTCCACCTGGCCCGCGACGGGCACTGGAGCATCGGCCTCGGAATCGGCGACGTGCGGGAGCCGCTGCCCGACGCCGTGCGCAAGGCGACCGGCGGCGCCTTCTTCGCTGCGCGGGAGGCCGTCGAGGCCGCGAAGCGCGCCGAGGCGCGCTTCGCACTGCGGGCGGAGCACCCCGACGCCGGCGTGCTGCCCGCCGCCGAGGTGGAGGCGGTGGTCCGGCTGCTGCTCCTCCTCCGCGACCGGCGCACCCCCCAGGGCTGGGAGGCGGTCGACCTCGTGGAGACCGGTCGCACGCAGAAGCACGCCGCCGAGGTCCTCGGCATCTCGGATGCGGCCGTCAGCCAGCGCCTGCGGACCGCGATGTGGTCCGCCGACGACGACGCACGACCCGCGGTCGTCCGGCTGATCGCGTCACTCGACCGCGACGCCGCCCGCCGCTGAGCGACGCGGGGCGCGCCGCCCCTGACGGCACGACCCGCCGTCGCTATGCTCGACCCGACCCCCCGGGCCCCGCCCGGACCCGGACCCGGCCCGAACCCGGAGAGCGGAGGACCCGTGAACGTCGTCGGTGCGATGTCGGCCGTCGGATGGGCGGTGATCGTCGTCGCGTTGGGCGCTTCCGCGGTGCTCTCGGTCCTGGCGTACCTGCGACCCCGACCCATCCACCTGTGGCCCGCGGCCGGTGCGTTGGCGCTCGCGATCGTGGCCGCCTCGACCGTGCCCGACGACGTGCCCATGGTCGCCGCGCCGCTCGTCGGACTCCTCGGCATGGTGATCGCCGTGTTCGGCGGAAGCCCGGCCGCGGCGACCGCGCTGCAGATGGCGATGGGCTCGAGCACGCCGCCCGGCGCGCACGGCGGCATCCTGGTCGCGGTCCGCTCCGACGAGGCGATGGCGGCGGGCGTTGCGCCGGCCCGGCGCGAGGTCCTCCGAGGCGGCCTGACGATCGGCGTGCTCGAGCGACTCGCCGCCGCCGGCACCATCATCGCGGGCTTCCCGGAAGGGCTCGCGATCGTCGTGGCCGTGAAGGGCGTCGGTCGCTTCACCGAGCTCGAGGCGCCCGAGGCCCGCGAGCGGTTCATCATCGGCACGTTCGCGAGCCTCATCTGGGCGTGCGCCGCGGCGCTCGCGGTGCACCTCTCCATCCGCTGAGACGACCGGGCGCCGACGCCCGCCCGAACCCGCCCGCGTCGGGTCGCTTCGGCATCGCGCCGGGCTCAGTGCGACTTCGGATGCCTCCGGTACATCGAGACCCCGGCATCCCCCGGCAACCAGAACCGCCACGGGTAGGCCGCCGCACCGCCGGCGCCGCTGATGCCCGTGCGCGGACCGGCGGCGTGGGCGAGCGGCGCGACCGGGACCTCGAGCGAGAACGGCGCGGCGAGCAGGTCGGATCCGTTCGCGGCGAGCGGCACGCCGAGCGCCTGCGCGAGGCGTGCCGGCCCACGTGCGAGATCGCGGTCCGTGGACCGCCCGCGCCGGGCGCGCGCCAGCTCGAGTCCGTCGACCACGGTCCCGCCGCGGAGCAGGACGCCGGCGGACGTGCCCTCCACGCCGGCCACGATGTTGATGCACACGTGCATCCCGTACGTGAAGTACGCGTAGAGATGACCCCCGTCGCCGAACATCACCGCGTTCCTGGCCGTCCGGCCGCGGAACGCGTGCGATCCGGGGTCGACCCCCACGCCGCGGTACGCCTCGACCTCCGAGAGGCGGACGGCGACCCGGCCGTCCTCCGCCTCGTACGCGAGCACCGCCCCGAGCAGCATGGGCGCGAGCTCCACCGGGTCGCGACGGAACCAGTCGCGGTCGGGGCGCACGACCTCGCCGCGCACGACCTCGCCGCGCTCGGCGCGATCGTCGTGCGGCGCCGGCCGCGGCATCCGCTCGCCCTGGCCCATGGCCTGATCGTCGCTCAGTCGTCCCCGCCGGGCAGGAACGACACGAGGTGCCGCACCCGGTCGGCGAGCGCCGCGAACTGGCCGTCGACGCGGGCCGGCGCGGTGCCGCCGAGGCCGTCGCGGCTCGCGACGGACCCCTCGACGGTGAGCACCTCGCGCACCTCCGGCGTGAGGTGCGGGGAGACGTCCGCGAGCGCGGCGTCGTCGACCTCGTGCAGCTCGAGCCCTCGCTCCTCCGCGTACCGGACGAGGGCTCCCGTGATCTCGTGCGCGTCGCGGAACGCCACGCGCCGCTTCACGAGCCACTCCGCGACATCGGTCGCCAGCGAGAACCCGGCCGGCGCGAGCTCCGCCATCCGCTCGGTGTGGAACGTCAGCGTCGCCACCATGCCGGTGAACGCCGGCAGCAGCACCTCGAGCGTCTCGACCGAGTCGAAGACGGGCTCCTTGTCCTCCTGCAGGTCGCGGTTGTACGCGAGCGGGAGCGCCTTGAGCGTCGCGAGCAGCCCGGTGAGGTTGCCGATGAGCCGGCCGGACTTGCCGCGCGCGAGCTCGGCGATGTCGGGGTTCTTCTTCTGCGGCATGATCGACGACCCCGTCGAGTAGGCGTCGTCGAGCGTGACGAAGCCGAACTCGCGCGTGTTCCAGAGGATGATCTCCTCGGAGATGCGCGACAGGTTGATGCCGATCATCGCGGCGACGAACGCGAACTCGGCCACGACGTCGCGGCTCGCGGTGCCGTCGATCGAGTTCTCGGCCGGGTGCGCGAGCCCGAGGTCGTCGGCGACGGATGCCGCGTCGAGCCCGAGCGTCGAGCCCGCGAGCGCGCCGCCGCCGTAGGGCGACACGTCGACGCGCTTCATCCAGTCGACGAGACGCTCGAGGTCGCGCGAGAGCGCCCAGCCGTGTGCGAGCAGGTGGTGGGCGAGCAGCACCGGTTGCGCGTGCTGCAGGTGCGTGCGCCCGGGCATGATCGCCGTGCGATGCGCGTCGGCCTGCGCGGCGAGGGCGTCGATGAGGTGCACGAGGTCGCGCCCGATCGTGGCGGCATGGTCCTTGAGGCAGAGCCGCACGAGGGTGGCGATCTGGTCGTTGCGGCTGCGGCCCGCCCTGAGCTTGCCGCCGAGATCGGGGCCGATCTCCACGATGAGCGCCGCCTCGAGCGCGCCGTGCACGTCCTCGTCGGACTCGGCGGCCACGAGCTCGCCTTCGGCGATGCGCTGCTCGAGCGCGTCGAGGCCCGCGAGCATGCGCTCGAGCTCGTCCGCCTCGAGGTACCCTGCCGCGGCGAGCGCGCGCGCGTGCGCGCGGGATCCCGCGAGGTCGTACGGGGCGAGCTGCCAGTCGAACTGCGTCGACTTCGAGAGGCGCTGCAGCTCAGGAGACGGTCCGCCCGCGAACCGGGCGCCCCAGAGGGAGCCCTCGTTGGTGCCGTGCTGCTCGGTCATGCTCACGCGTCCTTCCCGGCGAGAAGCCACACGAGCAGGGCCTTCTGCGCGTGCAACCGGTTCTCCGCCTCGTCCCAGATGATCGACTGCGGCCCGTCGATGACGTCGGCGCTGACCTCGTAGCCGCGGTCGGCCGGCAGGCAGTGCAGGAAGACGGCGTCGGGCTTCGCGAGCGACATTAGCTCGGCGTCGACGGTGTAGGCGCCGAAGGTCGCGACGCGGTGCGCCTTCTCGTCCTCCTTGCCCATGGAGACCCAGGTGTCGGTGACGATCACGTCGGCGCCGGCAGCGGCCTCGGCCGCGTCCGTGTAGAGGGCGACCGATCCCCCGGTCGACGCGGCGATGCGGTCGGCATCGGCGACGACGGATGCCGCGGGCGCGAACTCCTCCGGCGAGGCGACCCGCACGTGCATGCCGGCGGTGGCGCCCGCGAGCACGTAGGACTGCGCCATGTTGGAGGCGCCGTCGCCGAGGAAGGCGACCGTGAGGCCGGCGAGCTCGCCCTTGTGCTCGCGGATCGTGAGCAGGTCGGCGAGCAGCTGGCACGGGTGGAAGTCGTCGGAGAGCGCGTTGACGACGGGGACCGTGGTCCCCGCGGCCATCTCGTCGAGGCCGGACTGCGCGTAGGTGCGCCACACGATGGCCGAGACCATCCGCTCGAGCACGCGCGCCGTGTCGGACGGCGTCTCCTTGCCGCCCAGCTGGCTGTTCGCTGTGGAGATGATCAGCGGCGAGCCGCCGAGGTCGGCGATGCCGACGGCGAACGACACGCGGGTGCGCGTCGAGGACTTGTCGAAGATCACGGCGACGGTCTGCGGGCCGGCGAGCGGCGTCTCGGCCCAGCGGTCGGCCTTGAGTCGGACGGCGAGGTCGAGGATCTCGGCCTGCTCGGCCGGCGTGATGTCGTCGTCGCGGAGGAAGTGGCGGGTCATGGATGCTCCGTTCTGCGCGGGGCGGGCGGGATGGTCTGGAGGGTCTGGTCGGTCTCGGTGGACGAGGTGCGGTGGATGCGGCTCAGCGGCTCGCAGCGACGTCGTCGAGTGCGCGGCCGAAGCGGTCGGCGAACTCGTCGAGCTCCCCGTCGCCGATCGTGAGCGGCGGGGCGATGCGGATGGTCGAGTCGTTGGCGGCGTTCACGATGAGCCCCGCCCGCATCGCCGCGGCGGAGACCTCGGTCGCGACGGGCTCGGTGAGCGCGACACCGGCGAGCAGCCCGCGCCCGCGCATGCCGGCGACGAGCGGCGAGCCGAGACCGAGCACCCGCCCCCGCAGCTCCGCTCCGCGGCGCGCGGCGTTCTCGACGAGCCCGGCGCGCTCGATCTCGGCGAGCACGGCGTCGGCGACCGCGGTCGAGAGCGGGTTGCCGCCGTAGGTCGACCCGTGCTGGCCGCGGGAGAAGAGGTCGGATGTCTGCCCGAAGGTGATGAGCCCGCCGATCGGGATGCCGCCGCCGATGCCCTTCGCGACCGTGATCGCGTCGGGGAGGATGCCGGCGTGCTGGAACGCGAACCACTCGCCCGTCCGACCGGCGCCCGTCTGCACCTCGTCGATGATGAGGAGCGCGCCGTGCCGCCGGGTGAGGTCGCGTGCCGCCTCGAGGTAGCCCTCGGGGAGTTCGAGCACGCCCGCCTCGCCCTTGATGGGCTCGAGGATCAGTGCCGCGACGGACTCGTCGACCTCGGCCTCGAGCGCGTCGATCGTCGACGGGACGTGCCGGACGCCGCCGGGCAGCGGCTCGAACGCGTCCCGCATCGCGGGCTTGCCGGTGAGGGCGAGCGAGCCCATGGTGCGGCCGTGGAAGGCGTCGACGAGCGCGAGCACCCGGGTGCGCGCGCCGCCGGAGTTGTTCAGGCGCGCGAGCTTGAACGCCGCCTCGTTCGCCTCGGCGCCGGAGTTGCCGAACCACACGCGGCCGGCCTCGCCGGCGCCGGACAGCCGGGTGAGCCGGTCGGCGAGCGCCAGCGCCGGGTCGGTGGCGAAGTAGTTCGACACGTGCGCCAGGGTGGCCGCCTGCCGGGACACGGTCTCGACGAACACCGGGTGCGCGTGACCGAGCGAGTTCACGGCGATGCCCGCGAGGAAGTCGAGGTACCGGTTTCCCGCGTCGTCCTCGACCCAGGCGCCCTCGCCACGGACGAGCTTGGCGAGCGGGGCGCCGAGCGTCTTCATCATGCGGCGCGAGTAGTGCTCGCGCCAGTCGTCCGTGGCGGTCACGAGGCGGCCCCCGCGGCATCCGTGGTCTCGGACGTCGCCGCGCCGCCGGCCGGCACCACCTCGGTGCCGATGCCCTGCCGGGTGAAGATCTCCAGCAGGATCGAGTGCGGCACCCTGCCGTCGATGATCGCGGCCTTCGGCACGCCGCCGGCGACGGCCTCGAGGCACGCCGTCATCTTCGGGATCATGCCCGACTCGAGCGACGGCAGCAGCGCCTCGAGCTCGGGGACGTCGATCTCGGAGACGAGCGAGTCGCGGTTCGGCCAGTCGCGGTAGAGGCCCGCGACGTCGGTCAGGATGACGAGCTTCGCAGCGCCGAGCGCGACGGCGAGCGATGCGGCGGCCGAGTCGGCGTTCACGTTCAGCGACTGCCCGGGCTGGTCGAGGTCTGGCGCGATCGAGGAGACGACGGGGATGCGACCGGCGTCGACCTGGGCCAGCACGGCCTCCGGGTCGACCTCGACGACGTCGCCGACGAGCCCGAGGTCGACCTCGACGCCGTCGACGACCGCACCGCGGCGACGTCCGCGGAAGAGCCCCGCGTCCTCGCCGGACAGGCCGGCTGCGAGCGGGCCGTGCTCGTTGATCAGGCTCACGAGCTCGCGGTTCACCTGCCCCGAGAGCACCATCCGGACCACGTCCATCGTCTCGGGCGTCGTCACGCGGTACCCGCCGCGGAACTCGCTCGCGATGCCCAGGCGGTCGAGCATCGAGGAGATCTGCGGGCCGCCGCCGTGCACGACGACGGGGCGGATGCCGGCGTACCTGAGGTAGACCATGTCCTCGGCGAAGGCGCGCTGGAGCTCCGGGCTCACCATCGCGTTGCCGCCGAACTTCACGACGATCGTCTCGCCGTGGAAGCGCTTCAGCCACGGCAGCGCCTCGATGAGGGTCTCGGCCTTGCGCGCCGCGGCCGCCGCATCGGCGCGCGCGTCGCTCTCGGCGGCGGTGCGGGCGGCGGCGGGGGCGGTGCTGGACGCGATCGCGTCGGCGGTCATCTGCTCCTCGTTCATGCTCAGCTCGAGTACGCGCTGTTCTCGTGCACGTAGTCGTGCGTGAGGTCGTTGGTCCAGATCGTGGCGGATGCCTCGCCCGCGTGCAGCTCGATGAGCACGTGGGTCGCGCGCGCCGTGAGGTCCACGTCCTCGCGCGGCCGATCCGGTCGTCCCGCGTGGCACACGCGGACGCCGTTCATCGTGACGTCCACCAGGTAGGGGTCGAAGGGCGCGGCCGTGGTGCCGATCGCCGCGAGCACGCGGCCCCAGTTGGGATCGTTGCCGAAGATGGCCGCCTTGAAGAGGTTGTTCCGGGCGACGGCGCGGCCGACCTCGACCGCGTCCTCCTCGGTGGCGGCGCCGCGCACCTCGATCGCGATGTCGTGGCCGGCGCCCTCGGCGTCGCCCTGCAGCTGCAGGGCGAGGTCGCGGCAGGCGGTCGTGAGCGCCTCCGCGAAGGTCTTCGGGTCGGGCTCGACGCCGGACGCGCCCGACGCGAGGAGCGTGACCTGGTCGTTGGTCGACATGCAGCCGTCGGAGTCGAGCCGGTCGAACGTGACGCGCGTGGCCCGCCGGAGCGCGGAGTCGAGCCCGGCGGCATCGACGAGCGCGTCCGTCGTGAGCACCACGAGCATGGTGGCGAGTCCCGGGGCGAGCATGCCCGCCCCCTTCGCCATGCCGCCGATGCGCCATCCGTCGACGACGACCTCGACGGTCTTCGGCTTCGAGTCGGTCGTCATGATCGCGCGCGCTGCGTCGGCGCCCGCGGCCTCGTCGCCCGCGAGGCGGTTCGCCGCCGAGAGCACTCCCTCCTCGAGCACCTCGCCGTCGAGCTGGTCGCCGATGAGTCCGGTCGAGCACACGAGCACGTCGCCCGCCGAGACGCCGAGGGCGGATGCCGCGGCCTCCGCCGTCCGATGCGTGACCTGGAAGCCCTCGGGGCCGGTGAAGCAGTTCGCCCCGCCCGAGTTCAGCACGATCGCCGCGACCGTGCCGTCCTGGATCACCTGCTGCGACCACAGGATCGGGTTCGCCTTCGCGCGATTCGAGGTGAACACCGCCGCGGCCGCCAGGGACGGGCCGCGGTTGACGACGACGGCGAGGTCGAGCGCGCCGGAGCGCTTGATGCCGGCCGCGATGCCGGCGGCGTCGAATCCCAGGGGTGCGGTGACGCTCACGGTGCGACTCCGTTCACGGGCAGTCCGGTCGCCTCGGCGAGGCTGAGGGCGATGTTGGCGGACTGGATGGCGGCACCGGCGGTGCCCTTCACGAGGTTGTCGACGGCGGTGACCACGACGACGCGGCCCGCGGCCTCGTCGACCGCGAGGCCGATGAGCGCGGTGTTCGCCCCGAGCACGTCGGCCGTGCGCGGGAACTGCCCCTTCGGGAGGACCTGGACGAAGGGCTCGCCGGCGTAGGCGTCCTCCCATGCCGCGCGGACGGCCGCCGGACTGGTACCGGGGACGACGCGAGCAGTGGAGGTCGCGAGGATGCCGCGCGACATCGGCACGATCACCGGGGTGAACGAGATGGTCGGCGCGGCGGCGCCCGCCCAGCGCAGCGCCTGCTGGATCTCGGGGATGTGGCGATGCGTGCCGCCCACGGCATACGGGTTCGCGGAGCCGAGGATCTCGGAGCCGAGGAGGTGCGCCTTCAGCGCTCTCCCGGCACCGGAGGGCCCGACCGCGAGCACGGAGACGAGGTCGGCGTCCTCGATGACGCCCGCGCGGATGCCGGGCGCGAGCGAGAGCGCGACCGTCGACGCGTTGCATCCCGGTGCGGCGATGCGCCGCGTGCGGGCGAGCCGGGTGCGCTGCGTGCCCGACATGCGCGGGAGTTCCGGCACGCCGTACTCCCATGCGCCGTGGAAGTCGCCGCCGTAGAACGCCGCCCAGTCCCCGGCGTCCTCGAGCCGGTGGTCCGCGCCGCAGTCGATCACGAGCGTGTCGGCGGGCAGCTCGGCGGCGATCGCACCGGACGCGCCGTGCGGCAGCGCGAGGAAGACGACGTCGTGACCGGCGAGGGTCTCGGCCGACGTCTCCTTGAGCGTGAGGTGCGTGTAGCTGCGGAGGTGCGGCTGGACCGCGGTGAGCGGCTGGCCGGCGTTCGAGTGCGCGGTCACGGTCCGCACGTCGAACTCGGGATGATCGGCGAGGAGGCGAAGCAGCTCCCCGCCCGCATAGCCGGACGCGCCGGAGACGGCGACGGTAAACGTCATGGAATCCACCTTATTGGGCTGAACGATCGGGGTGACGGCTCCGGCGACGCCCAAGGCGGCAGGCTCAGGCCGCCGCGGGAGTCGCCTGGATTCGGCGCTCGCCCCGACGTCGGCCGCGCAGCACGACGGCACGCACGACGCGTGCGGTCTCGGCGGGCCGGGCGGTGGACATGCAGCGACCCTAGCCCCGCCGCGGCGCCGGATGCAAAACGATGACGCGCCCGACGCGACGGTGACGCGCGCGACGGATCAGACGTCCTCGCCGCGCGTGCGCACCCAGGCGCGGTCCACGAGCGCCTCGAGCACGCCGAGGTCGATGGTCGAAAGTCGGCCGACCCAGAGGCATCCGACCCCCACCTTGACCCTGCCCAGGCGGTCGATGAGCTCGTCTGCGCCCGGCGTCTGCAGGCCGTACAGCGAGATCGAGGCCTTGCGCGGCGAGAAGCCGACGACCGCGGTGTCGCCCTCGTGACCCGAGTCGTAGCGGTAGTGGTGCAGTCCGTAGCCGACGATGGAGGGCCCCCACATGACGGCGTCGGTGTCGGTCACGCGATCGAACAGCTCGCGGAGGACGAATCCGTCCTCCCGACGGCCCGCGGGCTCGACCGCGTCGAGGAACTCCGAGACCGAGGCGCCAGTGGGGATCGTCTTCGCTTCCGCCATGGGGCCAGCGTACGCCCGCCGGCGCGACGCCGCCCGGGCGGATCACGGCGCGGCGCCCCGGGCCTCCGAGCGGAGGACCGGGGGCGCCGGAGTCGCAGGCGGTCGTCAGAGCGCCGCGCGGCGGGCGAAGACGATCGAGGTCGCGAGCATCCAGACCACGACGAGCACGAGCGCCAGCAGCGCGATCGGGGTCGCGATGGCCGTGAGGCCGGGGAGCGGGGCGACGAGCAGCGCGGCGAAGGCGATGCCGCCGAGCAGGCCGACCACGGAGATCCACGCCGGCACCAGGCGGGTGCGCAGCATGGCGACCGAGAGCAGGATGCCGGATGCGCCCATGGCGATCGGAACGCCCGTGCCCGCCTGCCCGAGCCCGACGATCCCTGCGGCGAGCACCGCGGCGTTCTCGTCGGCGGCGCCGACCACGCCCACGCCGGAGCCGACGGTCATCAGCGTGATCTCGATCGCGACGCTCGCGACGGCGAGCGCGAGGCCGATGTCGGCGATCACGCGCACGCCCGGCGCAGCGCGCAGCGCGTCGCGGACGGCCGCCGCGAAGACGATGCGACCGAGGACGGCGACGCTCACGCCGGCCGCCGCGAACGCGTGCATGCCGGCGTTCGAGCCCCAGAAGTCGACGAGGTCGCCCGCGGAGAGCCCGGCGGGCGGTGCCGACCAGAGCCCGAACAGGAATACGAGCTCGAGCAGGTAGAGCAGCGTTCCGACGAGGGCGGTCCAGCGGGTGGTGGGAACGGCGGTCGTGGCGGCGTCGGTGGTCGGGGCGGTCGGTCCCGCGACCGCGGTGGGGGCCGAGTCGGCCATGGGGATCCTCCAGTCGTATCGGGCGAGGCGCCCGGGCCCGTGCGCACCGTCGCGCACGTGAATCGCAATGTACTTGATCGCGGCAGGTGCGCGCCAGCACTGCGTCTGCGTGGGGCAGCACGCTTTGCGAATGAGAACGCACATTCACTTGAGATCCTGATGTCGCCTGGGCCGAGACCGTGCCTCGGCCGCTCCGGTCACGGCGTCGACCTGCCCCGACGCGAGCGACGCCCCGGCGAGGCATCCGATCCGATGTCTCGCCGGGGCGTCCCCGTCGTCCCGCGGCGGCTACTCGCGGATGGCCGCGCCGAAGCGCTCCCCCGCGAGCGCCGCGCCGGCGAGCTTCGCGTCGCTCGCCTCGGCCGCCGTCAGCGTGCGGTCGGCAGCGCGGAACCGCAGCGCGAACGTCAGGCTCTTGGAGCCCTCCGGCACGCCGCGGCCGCGGTAGTCGTCGACGAGCGCCAGGTGCTCGAGCAGCTCGCCGGCCCCCTCGCGCACGGCGGCTGCGACGGCCGCGGCCGGGACGCCGGCGGCGACCACGAGCGAGAGGTCCTGCGTCGCGGCCGGCAGCGTGCCGATGGGCTCGGCCTGCACGGCGTCGCCCGCCAGCACGATGATCGCGTCGAGGTCGACCTCGGCGACCGCGACGACGCGGGGCAGGTCGGCCTCAGCGGTGAGCTTCGGGTGCAGTTCGCCCGCGTACCCGACCAGCTCCCCGGCGACGCGGACCTCGGCGGTCCGGCCCGGGTGCATCGCCTGGTGCGACCCCTGCGCGAACTCGACCTCGGCGCCGGCCGCGTGCGCGATCCGGCGGACGGCGTCGAGCGCGTCGGCGATGCCGGCCGCCTCGGCGGCTCGGCCCGGCTGCTTCGCCTGCACGTCGCCCGTGAGCAGCACGCCGACGTGACGCGGCTGCGCGGGAATGCCGTCGTTCAGCTCGGCGAGCGTGTCGTCGGACGGGCGCTCCCAGCCGATCGGCAGCTCGGCCGAGCCGTACGCACGCCCCGTCTCTGGCAGGAACACCAGGCCGAGCTCGTACACATCGAGGTCGGTGAAGCCGCGCGAGAGATTGCGGCGCGCAACCCCGATGAGGCCCGGGATGAGCGACCGGCGCAGGTACGGCACGGTGGCGTCGAGCGCGTTCGCGAGCTTCACGCTCGCCACGGGCGAGCCGTCGGCCGAGCCGTACACGGCGTTCTCGGCCTCGCTGACGAACGGGAAGGCGAGCACCTCGGTCGCGCCGGCGGCGGCGAGCGCGTCGGCCACGCCTCGTCGTACGCGCTGCGAGCGCGTGAGCCCACGCCCGGGCGGGGCGACGGGCAGGACCGACGGGATGCGGTCGTAGCCGAGCAGGCGCGCCACCTCCTCCGCGAGGTCGACGTTCGCGGTCAGGTCGGGGCGCCACGACGGCGGGACGACGTCGAAGCCCCCCTCGACACGGGTCACCGCACCGCCGATCTCGGCGAGCGCGTCGTGCACCTCGTCGGCCGTGTACTCGACGCCGATGAGCCCCGTGACGAAGCGGTCCGCGAGGTGGATCGCCTCGCGCGCGGGCGCCTCGTGGAAGAGCGAGCCGTTCGCGTCGGCCGTGCCGCCGGCGAGGTCGACGAGGAGCTGTGCGACGCGCGACGCGGCCGCACCGGCGACCGATGGGTCGACCCCGCGCTCGAAGCGCTTGGACGCCTCGCTCGGCAGCTTGTGGCGGCGCGCGGTGCGCGCGATCGAGACGGGATCGAAGTTCGCGGCCTCGATGAGCACGTTCGTGGTGGCGTCGCCGATCTCGGTCGTCGCGCCGCCCATGACGCCCGCGAGTCCGATGGGGCCGCGGTCGTCGGTGATGAGCAGGTCCTCCGCGTGGAGCGTGCGCACCTTGCCGTCGAGCGTCTCGAGGGTCTCCCCCGCCGCCGCGCGGCGGACGACGATGCCGCCCTGCAGCGCATCGAGGTCGTAGCCGTGGATCGGCTGGCCGAGCTCGAGCATGACGTAGTTCGTGATGTCGACCGGCAGCGAGAGCGAGCGGATGCCGGCGAGCTTCAGCCGCGCGATCATCCACGCCGGCGTCGGCCGGGTCGGGTCGATCCCGCGCACGATGCGCGTCGCGAACACGCTCGCGCCGACGCGGCCCCGGATCGGCGCCTCGTCCCGGACCGCGACGGGGAACGCCTCGGACGAGGCATCCGCCGCTGCGACCTGCGCGGCCGGGTCGCGGTACACCGCACCCGTCGCGTGGGCGTACTCGCGAGCGACGCCGCGGATCGAGAAGGCGTAGCCGCGGTCGGGCGTGACGTTGATCTCGACCGCCGCGTCGTCGAGGCCGAGCAGCGCGATCGCGTCGGTGCCGGCGGGCGCGTCGATGCCGAGCGTCGACAGGCGCAGGATGCCGTCGTGGTCCTCGCCGAGGCCGAGCTCCTTCGCCGAGGCGATCATGCCGTCGGAGACGTGGCCGTAGGTCTTGCGCGCCGCGATCGGGAACGGCCCGGGCAGCACCGAGCCCGGGAGGGTCACCACGACCTTGTCGCCGACGAAGAAGTTGCGGGCGCCGCACACGATGCCGTGCACGGCGTCGCCGCCGTCGGCGGCCTGCTCGCCGTCGGGCGCCACGCGCACCTGGCACCAGCGGATGGTCTTGCCGTTGGACTGCGGCTCCTCGACGAACTCGAGGACCTCGCCGACGACGATCGGACCCTGGAGGTCGAACGTGTGCACGTCCTCCTCCTCGAGCCCGACGCGCACGAGCGCGGCATGCACATCCTCGAGGGACGTGCCCGGCGGGAGATCGACGTACTCGGCGAGCCAGCTGAGGGGCACTCGCATCGGTTAGACCACCATTCCGAACTGCTGTGAGAAGCGGATGTCGCCCTCGGCCATGTCGCGCATGTCCTGGACGTCGTTGCGGAGCATGAGCCCG